>CAZOYR010000024.1:0-36102 GCA_964584105.1 uncultured Alteromonas sp. | reverse complement strand
GGCATGCATTAACCTTCTTTACTGCACATTAACGTAAATCACTTAACGAAAGAGGATTACCCGACTGAACAAATATTTATTTACAGGCAACAAAAAAGCCTGCACAACATAGCTGTACAGGCTTTAAGATTTGGTGCGGAAAGCGGGACTTGAACCCGCACGACCGAAGTCACCACCCCCTCAAGATGGCGTGTCTACCAATTCCACCACTTCCGCAAAACTTTTATTAATCAGGTGTATCGGATGACTCATTGTCATCGCCACCAGGAATATCCCCTTCAGTTGCTGCTGGCGCGGTTTGTTGCGCAGGCTCTTCAAGGTTATTCCAGTCATCTGACGGGCTCTCACGATTAGCTGTTAAGTTACCCAGCGTCAGACTAATCAAAAAGAACAACGTAGCTAATATCGCTGTTGTACGTGTCATAAAGTTGCCAGAGCCAGAAGAGCCAAACACAGTGTTAGAACCACCTGCACCAAAAGAGGCTCCCATGTCCGCACCTTTACCCTGTTGAATCAGAATAAATCCAACAAGTATAAGTGCAACAACTAAATAGGCTACTAACAGAACTTCGTATACCATAACTTCCTCGTCAAATTGCCGCTTGGCAAATTGCCATAAAATCGTCAGTCTTCAGACTGGCTCCGCCAATCAGGCCACCATCTATATCAGGCTGACCAAATAGCGCTTTAGCGTTATCAGGTTTTACACTGCCGCCATATAAAATTCTTGTGCGCTGTGCTAGCGCTGCATCATGCTCAGCCAGGGTACCGCGAATAAAAGCATGGACTTCCTGAGCCTGTTCCGGCGAAGCCGTTTTGCCCGTACCAATGGCCCAGATAGGTTCATAAGCGATAACCACACCGTTGAGCTCATCGGCTGACATCTCTGCAAATAACGCTGCAATCTGCTCACCAACGAAGGCATTAACGTCACCCGCTTCGCGAACTGATAAAGACTCACCGACGCAAATAATTGGCGTCAAACCTGCCTGTTTAACTTTCGCCGCCTTTTTGGCAACCAACAGGTTCGTTTCGTTGTGATCTTCACGACGTTCAGAATGACCAACAATAACATACTCTGCGCCCAGTTCTTTCAGCATATCTGTTGACATGTCACCCGTGTGGGCACCATTGTCGAGATGGCTGACATCCTGAGCTCCCAGTAAGAAGTGCTCTGTACTGAACATACTCAGGTATCCACTTGGTGGACAAACGACCACATCGAGCCCTGAAAAAGACTGCTTATCAAGCGAATGGCTAACTGCATCAACCAGAGAACGACTTCCGTTCATTTTCCAGTTACCTGCAACCAATGGCGTTCTGTTATTTGTCATGCTTAGACCTTACCCTGTCTGTAAAGCGGGCGTGATATTAACGAGATACGCCCGAATATACAAGTGGAAAAATTAATAATGCATAGAATTTCAGTTAATTGGCCACTTCACGAACAACATCGGCTATCTTCTGTGCCCATGCTGTGGCATCTGATGCCTGTTCGGCTTCTACCATCACCCGAATAAGAGGCTCGGTACCACTTTTTCGCAGCAACACGCGCCCGCCATCACCCAATGCTTCTTCGGCTGTTGCTTTAGCGTCAAGCACCTGAGCCATCTCGAGCGGATTTTGTGGCCCTGGTGTATACCTTACGTTGATCAGCTCCTGTGGGTATTTCTCAAACCCCTTACTCAAATCGTGTAGATTCATGCTGGCGCGAAGCATCGACGTTAACACTTGCAGTCCGGCCACTATCCCGTCGCCCGTCGAGGCCAGATTAAGATTAAGTACGTGACCAGAGCTCTCGCCACCAATCGCCCACCCCTTGCGCTGCAAAAGCTCCATAACGTAACGATCACCGACAGCGCTGCGTGCAAACGGAATACTCAGCTTCGTCAATGCGTTTTCCAAACCCAGGTTGGTCATCAGCGTACCAACGACACCGCCTTGCAGACGACCTGATTTAAGCGCGTCCCTTGCAACGATATAGAGGATCTGATCGCCATCAAGGATATTGCCCTTATGATCGACCATCATGATGCGATCGCCGTCGCCATCAAGCGCGAAACCAAGATCGGCCCCTTCCTCCAGCACGCGCTGGCGGATACCTTCCATCGATGTAGCGCCCACCTCGTCATTAATATTCAGACCATCAGGTTTGGTGCCTATTTCGATAACGTCGGCACCTAGTTCTGAAAGCACATTTGGCGCGATGTGATAGGTCGCACCATGAGCACAATCGACCACAATTTTCAGCCCCTTCAATGATAAGTCTGAAGGAAACGTACCTTTACAAAATTCGATGTAACGACCAGCAGCATCGCTGACTCTCACAGCCTTACCCAATCGATTCGAAGCCACACATTCCATTGGCTCGTCCATCATCTTTTCAATAGCGATTTCAATATCATCATCAAGCTTGAAACCATCCGCAGAGAAAAACTTGATACCATTATCGTGATAAGGATTATGTGATGCACTGATTACAATCCCTGCCTCTGACCGAAAAGTACGGGTGAGATAAGCGATAGCAGGTGTAGGCATCGGCCCCAACAACCCGATATTAATGCCCGCAGCTGACAGGCCCGACTCAAGCGCAGATTCAAGCATATATCCCGAAATACGGGTATCTTTACCTATCAACACCTTATTAGTGCCTCTGCCGGCTAATACCTTGCCAGCCGCCCAACCCAGCTTAACAACAAACTCCGGGTTAATCGCACTTTCACCCACTTTGCCGCGTATACCATCAGTACCGAAATACTTACGCTCACCCATTTCGTTATTCTCCTTTTAATGTGTAATCATGATACGCATTGACGATTGCAGTCACATCAACCGTTTCCTTCACGTCATGAACACGAATTATTTGTGCGCCGGCCTGCGCGGCGATCGTGGCAAGCGCCAGGCTGCCTGCCAGTCGTTCATCTATTGAATTATTCAGTACGTTGCCAACCATCGATTTACGGGACATTCCGACCAATAATGGATAGCCCATCTCATGAAGCCGCTCCAGGCCCGCCAACAGCTGGTAATTATGCGCCAGAGTTTTTCCAAAACCAAAGCCTGGGTCAAGTATAATGTTACTTTTATGTATACCAGCGTCTGAACACGCAGCTATTCGGGCATTTAAAAATGCCTGCACTTCGCTCACCACATCCTCATACGCTGGGGAATTCTGCATTGTGTCCGGTGCGCCCTGCATATGCATCAGGCAAACCGGAACATGACAATTTGCAGCCGCTTCCAACGCGCCAGGTGCTTGCAGGGCTCTGACATCGTTTATCAAAGCAGCACCCGCATTTACCGCCTGCGTCATCACTTCAGCCTTGCTGGTATCCACTGAAATAACGGTGTCGAATCTGGCACTAAGCGCCTCTATCACGGGGACCACTCTTTCAAGCTCTTCATCAAGCGCTACCAGTGGTGCTCCGGGACGCGTCGACTCGCCTCCCACATCGATGAAAGTGGCGCCAGCATTAATCATAGATGCACAATGATCTATCGCCGCGTTGATTTTATTAAACCGGCCCCCGTCTGAAAATGAATCAGGAGTCGCATTTAAAATTCCCATAACCGCGGGGCGGGTCAGTGCTAGAGTTTGGTTTTTGAATTTCAACGTCTTCACCATTTATGGATAATGGGATACTTTTGGCAGGAAAAATAAGATCGATAATCAGAAATGAAAAAGCGCCAGCAATGTGCTGGCGCTTTAATTATTAATTCGGTAAGTCGCCTGGCTTACCTACTGAAGGCTTATCGACACCATCATCAGTAATTTCACCTTCTCTGGCAGGCTTACCACCGCTGGGCTTATCGCCGCCACCGGGTGTACGATCGTCCCAATCTGCAGGAGGGCGAACATCAGTACGATTCATCAAATCATCAATTTGTTTCGCATCGATGGTTTCATAGCGCATTAATGCATCTTTCATTGAATGAAGTATATCGATGTTCTCTTCCAGAATCGTTTTTGCTCTGTCGTAATTTCTGTCTATCAGGGCTTTGATTTCAGCATCAATAGCACGAGCCGTATCATCAGACATGCTCGACGCTTTAGACATCGACTTACCTAAAAAGACTTCGCCTTCTTCCTCAGCGTACAGCATTGGCCCCATTTTGGTGGACAAGCCCCACTGCGTCACCATCTTACGTGCAATTTCCGTCGCACGCTCAATATCATTTGACGCGCCTGTTGTGACCTTATCATCGCCGTAAATCAATTGCTCAGCAATACGACCACCAAACAGACTGGAAATCATACTTTCCAAATGCTGCTTAGAATGACTGACTCGATCTTTCTCAGGCAGATACATCGTTACACCCAATGCACGGCCACGAGGAATAATAGATACCTTATACACAGGATCATGTTCTGGTACCAGGCGACCAACAATCGCGTGACCGGCCTCGTGATAGGAGGTCATTGCCTTCTCATCTTCCGACATCACCATTGACTTGCGCTCGGCGCCCATCATGATTTTATCTTTGGCTTTATCAAACTCTTCCATTGACACTAAACGCTTGTTAGCACGGGCAGCGAACAATGCAGCCTCGTTAACAAGGTTAGCCAAATCAGCGCCAGAAAAACCTGGTGTACCACGTGCAATCACTGCCGGGTCGACATTATCAGCAACCGGCACTTTGCGTGCGTGAACTTTAAGTATCTGCTCACGACCACGAATGTCTGGTAAGCCAACAACAACCTGACGGTCAAAGCGTCCAGGACGCAGCAACGCGGGATCCAGTACATCCGGGCGGTTGGTTGCAGCAATCACGATAATACCCTCGTGACCTTCGAACCCATCCATTTCAACAAGCATCTGGTTAAGTGTTTGCTCACGCTCATCATGACCACCACCAAGACCTGCGCCACGCTGACGGCCCACGGCATCAATCTCATCGATAAAGATAATGCAGGGTGCAGATTTCTTCGCCTGTTCGAACATGTCGCGAACACGGGATGCACCCACACCCACAAACATTTCAACAAAATCAGAGCCCGAGATTGTGAAAAACGGTACTTTGGCTTCACCGGCAATTGCTTTAGCCAGTAATGTTTTACCAGTACCCGGTGGGCCCACCATCAACACGCCTTTAGGAATCTTACCGCCTAGCTTCTGGAACTTAGAAGGGTCACGCAGGAAATCTACCAGCTCTGAGACATCTTCTTTTGCTTCATCGCACCCGGCTACATCTGCAAAGGTCGTTTTAATCTGATCTTCACCCAACAGTCGCGCTTTACTTTTGCCGAACGACATGGCGCCACGGCCACCCCCGCCCTGCATTTGTCGCATGAAGAATATCCATACCGCGATAAGCAACAACATGGGGAACCAGGAAATGAAGATAGACGTTAAAATTGACGGCTCCTCAGTCGGCTCACCATAAATGCGGATATCTTTGGAAGCTAAGTCAGATATTAATTTATCGTCATAATAGGGAATGTACGTGACGAAGGTTTCGCCAGAACGCTTTGTTCCGCGAATTTCCCGAGACTCGCTGTCAATACGGACTTCACGAATGTTGCCCTGATTAGCTTCTTTAAGAAAGGTTGTGTAATCCGTCTGCGCCCGTGTCGATTCTCCCGGAGAAAAACTCTGGAAAACTGACATCAGAACCACAGCGATGACTAACCATAAAATTAAATTCTTTGCCATATCGCTCAATGCTACTAACCTCTAAAAATACCGGAATAAGCCTGTATAACCAGCATTATCAATACGTTACTGTACCTCACTGCTATACAAAACCGGACGAATGTCGTTCCTTTTTGCACTATCTGTAAGCGTACTACACTTTATAGCCGCAAGCCACCAGATAGACTTCCCGCGAACGTGCTCTGGATGAATCAGGCTTTCGGGTTTTAATTGTCGTGAATGACTGGCGCAACGCCGTTAAAAACTCATCAAAGCCTTCACCCTGAAAGACTTTAATAGCAAAGTTCCCTCCCGGCTTAAGCACCTGATGACACATATCCAAAGCCAACTCGCACAAATACATGGACCGGGCCTGATCTGCCGCATTGTTTCCAGACATATTCGGTGCCATATCAGACAACACAATATCTACGTTGTTCCCATCGATTCTGTTCAACAATGCGTTGAGAACAGCCTCCTCACGAAAGTCTCCCTGAAGAAAATCTACGCCCGCGATGGGGTCCATCTCCAGAATATCGCAGGCAATCACCTGCCCGTTACTGCCGACCAGATCAGAGGCCAGCTGAGACCACCCTCCTGGCGCTGCGCCAAGGTCAACCACCGTCATGCCCGGCTTAATCAGTTTGTCTTTTTGCTGCATTTCCTCAAGTTTGAAAACCGCCCGGGACCGTAAGCCCTGCTTCTGTGCTTTTTGCACATAGTGGTCATCAAAATGCTCTTTTAGCCAGCGCTTACTACTGGCTGAATGTTTCTTTTTAGTCATCGCCGCACTTTGTGATTGGGAATGTGGTCAAGATGGCGTTAGAATATAGGTTTTCAAGTTGTAAATGCTAAATAATTAAAGAAGCAGGTAATGAAACTTTCCAATAAACAAAAGCAATTTCTAAAAGGTCTGGCCCATTCATTGAAACCCGTTGTTCAATTGGGTGGAAATGGTCTTACAGAAGGTGTTGTCGCCGAGATTGAAAATGCGCTGAATCACCATGAACTAATAAAAGTTAAGGTGCCGACTGACGATCGTGAAGAAAAAACACTCATTAATGATGCCATTGTCAGGGAGACCGGTGCTGTAAAGGTTCAGGTGATTGGTCACATTCTGGTTCTTTATCGCCCTACCGAAGAGCGTAAAATACAATTGCCAAAACAGTAAATATTCCTTTCTTTCATTTTTGCTATCCATAGTTATTTAACTGTTAAACAAGTAAACTTTATGCCTCTATTTGGTTACCAGGAATTAAAAATGGATGTAAGTCAAATTACGGCTATTGTAACTGGCGGGTGCTCAGGCCTTGGGCACGCTACGGCGATTGCCCTGCGTGAAGCCGGCGCGAAAGTCGCACTATTCGATTTAAATGATGAAGTGGGGGCGCAGCGCGTTTCCGAATTAGGCAGTGATGCTACCCGCTTTTTCAAAGTCGATGTTCGCGATGAGTCTCAGGTACAATCTGCTATCGACAGCGTAAAGTCAGAATTTGGCGATATTCACGTTTGTATCAATTGTGCCGGTATTGCGCCTGCTAAGCGTACCCTTGATAAAGAAGGCAACGCTGCGCCCCTGCAGGACTTTCAAAAAACCGTCGATATCAATCTGATTGGCACCTTTAATGTCGCGCGGTTAGCTGCTGCGGCGATGGGCGCACAGGTGCCTGTTAATGATGATGGTGAGCGTGGTCTGATAATCAATACTGCCTCTATCGCTGGCTATGAGGGGCAAATCGGCCAGACTGCTTATGCAGCGAGTAAAGGCGGCATTATTTCTTTGACCCTGCCAATGGCAAGAGATCTTTCTGCACTGGGCATTCGTGTTAATACGATAGCGCCGGGTGTGATGGGAACGCCATTGCTACTGGCAATGCCCGAAAAGGTCCAGGATGCGCTGGCGGCCAATGTCCCCTACCCTAAACGCCTGGGTTATCCTGCCGAATTCGCCAGCCTGGTTACACACATGATTAGCAACACTTATATGAATGGCGAAACGGTCCGCCTGGACGGCAGTTTACGGATGCCACCCAAATAAGTATTGCTTCAGCATAATTGCAAAAAGCTACAGTGAAATTACCGCCGTTTGTCACTGTAGCTTCTTCATCATCCTGCCTTGCGCTATTGCGCTACTCATCACCGCCATTGACGATAAGTGCAATATTATACAGACGGTTCACCGCCAGATAATTAATAGTATTTTTGGGATAGCGACCTCGCGAACTCAGGGATCCCGCTTCCTGTTGCATTAGCAGGCTGAGCGCTTCATCCACAGTTTTAACCGGGTAAATATGAAACTGGCCGCGCGACACCGCATCTACCACAGCATTATCAAGTACAAGGTTCACTTTGTTCGAATAGGGAATAATAACGCCTTGCTCACCGGTAAGCCCCCGGTGCTGGCACAAGTCAAAAAAGCCTTCAATCTTTTCATTTACACCGCCAACAGCCTGTACCTCACCATATTGATTAATCGACCCGGTTATTGCCAGCCCCTGCAATGCAGGAAGTTCGGTGAGTGCCGAAATAAGCGCTACCAGTTCCCCCAGCGAGGCACTGTCACCATCAATATGGCCATAAGACTGCTCAAGGGCGATATTCGCCGACAGGGTAAGAGGAAAATGCTGCGCATACTTATTGCCCAGGTAGCCGGTAAGCAACATAACCCCTTTAGAATGAATAGGCTGACCCAGCTCTACTTCACGCTCGATATCCACTACGCCATTAGCACCCGCGTAGACCGTCGATGTAATACGCGCCGGGGTACCAAATGTTGTATCACCTATCTCCAGTACCGTCAGACCATTCACTGTTCCCACCGATTTCCCTTCGGTAGCAATAAGTACATGGCCTTCTTTGATATCATCCAGCAGGGTTTGACTGACTCTGCCAGTGCGGCGTTTCTTCGCGTGCAGCGCGGTTTCGATATGCTGCTCCAGTAGCACTGTATCTGCAGCTTTCAGACAAAAATAAATCGCTTCGTTTACCAGCTCGAGTATCTCGGCAATATGCGCTGACAACTTATTCTTGTGTTCAGCCATGCGTAACGATTGATGGATGAGGCGCTGCATCGCACAGGCTGCAACTTTTTCTAGTCCCTGCGCCTGCACATGGTTGTTCACGCGACCAATGAAGCTGAAGAGGTTACTGTCTTTGGCCGGTATTTCGAGATCAAAATCCACTAACACCCGGAAGAGTTCATCAAACTCGTCATCGTAATCCTGCAACATATAATAGAGGTCCCGGGATCCCAGCAGAATAACCTTTACATCCAGCGCCATCGGCTGCGGATTCAACGTGATAGCGTTCACCATCCCGACTTCCTGCTGCGGAAGATCCATTTTCAGAATACCTGATTTAATCGCACGTTTAAGCGTATCCCAGACGTAAGGCTGCTCGACCATCTGATCAGCATCCAGCAGCAGATATCCCCCGTTGGCCTTGTGCAGCGCCCCTGGGCGAATCATCCGGTAGTCGGTATACACCCCACCATGCATATTCTGATATTCAATACGACCAAATAAGTTCTGCCAGGTAGGGTTCGATTCGTAAATGATGGGCGCCCCGGCATCATATTTATGTGAGACCAGAATATTGGGCAGATATAATTCTTCCAGATACCCTCTTTTGTCCGCGTCGTCGGATTTCTCCTCACGCTGCTCATCCAGCCAGATGTCGGCAACGGTATATGGCAAATGGGTACGTAACTGACGTAAATATTTGAGCACGCCAAGATTATCGGCATACGCATGCTCCAGCGCCTTAATTAACGGCTTTACCCCACCTTCAGCCGTCTGCCGGTTAAGTGCTCTGAGCTGCTCAGCATTTTCACGGCGCCATACCGGCAAGCTGATTAGGCTTTCGCTCAGCCGGTTTTCTAATTCGTCGATCAGGTCGTAAAAATATTGACGCCGGCTGGTATCAAGCTGTGCAAATTGTGTTTCTGTGGCGGGCGCATCGTCAATAACAGGCACAAAGTTGATGGTGCCTGACTGTTCCTGCATTACCAACTGGTTGGCGTTAGCATAACGTTCAACCCCATCGACTGCCTCATCATACTTTTGCTGATAGGCCCGGTTAATCGCCGCCTTCTTGCGCTGATAGCCAGGTGTGTCAAATGCGGCAGGAAAAGTAGCCAGTACATCATCAATTAAATCTTTCATCGCTTTTTGAAAGCGTGGAGCCTGAGATGCCGGCAATTTAAGTAACAGCGGTTCTCGCTCTTCTTCAAGGTTGGCAATATAACACCAGTCGTCAGGCGAGCTGAGCTTTGCCGCTGCCCGTTCGATGTGTGATTTAACCAGCGAGAAACGACCGGTTGCCGGCTCTCCCATGACGTAGAGGTTATAGCCCGGTGCAGTGATGCCAAGGCCAAATGTCATGGCTTCCTGCGCTCGCTCCTGACCGACAAAAGACGCCTCCAGTGACGCCGGGTCATTCAGGGTTTGCTCAATAAAGCTGCGATCAAGCGTTGGTGCCAGTTCATCTTGAGAAATTGCCGGTATCGTCTTAGCAATTGGCATAGCGATTTGATTACTCTTTTGATAGTGCCACTACACTGAACTATCCATAAGACATTTACGATACATTCATTGTGCAGTGCCATAATACATAATAAGGTTATTATTCCAGTCTTATCAGGATAACGCTATGAAACGCGCACATTTTCTATCAGGTTTCTTATTTTTCAACGCCGCGTTGGCATCAGGCGCCCTGGCCGACGTCACGGACGTGTCAGATCATGGCTTTGTGGTAAAGAATTCGTTCGTCACACGCCAGCCTGCAGATACCGTTTGGTTATCGCTGATAAATGACGTCGATAACTGGTGGCCTAAAGACCATAGCTGGTGGGAAGGTACATTTTCTATTACTGCGAGCGCAGGTGGGTGCTTTTGCGAACGAAAAAACAATAAAAGCGCGGAACATATGCGCGTCAGTTATGTGGAACCACCTGTTTCACTGGTGATGACAGGTGGGCTGGGGCCGCTGCAATCGATGGGGGTTTATGGTGCTTTAAACTGGCAAATCACTCCGGATCACGGCCAAACCAAAGTGACACTTACCTATCAGGCCCAGGGATACCTGCCAGGTGGCTTTAAACAATTGGCGCCTGTCGTGGATCAGGTTCAGGCCGGTCAGCTGGCGCGTTTACATGCCTGGTTGCGCCAGACTTATCCCGACTAAGCGCGCTTTGGGCAGAAAAAGCCTCGGCTGCTATTGTGGGGCGACGGGCCACTGGGGTATTCTATGCCGCTAATTATTTCTACTCATAACTAACGCGGAATTTTCGATTTTCATGGCCGAAAAACAGTATAACCCGAAAGAGATTGAGCAACAGGTTCAGCAGTACTGGCAAGAAAACCAGTCTTTTAAAGCAACTGAGAATCCCGACCAGGAAAAATTTTATTGTCTGTCGATGTTCCCGTATCCCAGTGGCCGACTCCACATGGGACACGTGCGCAACTATACCATCGGCGACGTTATCAGCCGTTTTCAACGTATGCAGGGCAAAAATGTGCTTCAGCCAATGGGCTGGGACGCCTTTGGCTTACCTGCCGAAAATGCCGCCATTAACAATAAAACGGCACCGGCCAAATGGACCTATTCAAATATTGATTATATGAAGGGCCAGTTGGCGTCTCTGGGTTTTGGCTATGACTGGGACCGGGAGGTCACGACCTGTAAGGCTGATTATTATCGCTGGGAACAGTGGTTTTTCACACGCCTTTATGAAAAGGGCCTGGTGTATAAGAAAAATGCCACGGTCAATTGGGACCCGATAGATCAAACCGTACTTGCCAACGAGCAGGTTGTGGACGGACGCGGTTGGCGCTCAGGTGCGCTGGTCGAGCAAAAAGAAATTCCCCAGTGGTTTATTAAAATTACAGATTATGCCGAGGAATTGTTAACCGACCTTGAACAACTTGATGAATGGCCAGAGCAGGTTCGTGCCATGCAGGCCAATTGGATTGGGCGCTCTGAAGGTGTTGAGATAACCTTTGACCTGGAAAAGCCGGATGCAGAACTCACTGCATTAGACGTATACACCACCCGGCCCGATACACTGTTTGGCGTAACCTATGTGGGTATTGCTGCGCAGCATCCTCTGGCTGAAAAAGCGGCTGCGACCAATGACGCTGCCGCGCGTTTTATTGAAGAATGTAAAAACACCAAGGTGGCCGAAGCCGAGCTGGCTACCATGGATAAAAAAGGCTGTGCCACCGGGTTTTATGTCATCCACCCGCTAACTAAAGAAAAGCTTCCTGTGTGGATTGCTAACTTTGTGCTGATGGATTACGGCTCAGGTGCCGTTATGGCCGTTCCGGGTCATGACCAACGCGACTGGGAATTTGCCACTAAGTATGACTTGCCGATAAAGCAGGTCGTCGAGCCCGCAAGCGATGCAGACAGTGATTGCGATCTCAGTCAAAGCGCCTATACCGAAAAAGGTAAATTAATCAATTCCGGCGGCTTCAGTGGTCTGACGTTTGAAGACGCGTTTGATCAGATTGCAGCTGAATTGGCGAGCCTGGGGCATGGTAAGAAAAAAGTGAACTACCGGTTACGCGACTGGGGTGTCAGCAGACAGCGCTACTGGGGCTCTCCTATCCCGATGCTGAACCTGGAAAACGGCGAATCGGTTCCTGTGCCGGCAGAAGACTTACCGGTCAGACTGCCTGAAGATGTTGAAATGGACGGTGTTACTTCACCGATTAAATCGGATCCTACGTGGGCTTCCACAACGTATAACGGCCAGCCCGCAACCCGGGAAACAGACACCTTTGATACCTTCATGGAATCGTCCTGGTACTACGCACGTTACAGTTGTGCGCAAAATCAGGACGTTATGCTCAATCCTGAACAGGCTAATTACTGGTTGCCCGTCGATCAGTATATTGGCGGCATAGAGCATGCGATATTGCACCTGCTTTATTCCCGTTTTTTCCATAAGCTGTTGCGCGATGAAGGCCTGGTGGAGTCAGACGAGCCCTTCAAACGCTTGTTGTGTCAGGGTATGGTGCTGGCAGACTCTTATTACAGTGAAGATGAGGTCGGTAAAAAGACCTGGCATGCACCTTCTGATGTAACGGTTGAAAAGGATGATAAGGGACGGATAACCAAAGCCTGGCTAACCGACTCGGGGGAGACTGTCACCCACGGCGGCATGACAAAAATGTCAAAGTCGAAGAACAATGGCATCGACCCGCAGCAGGTTATCGACCAGTATGGTGCTGATACCGTGCGCTTATTTACGATGTTCGCTGCGCCGCCGGAGCAGACCCTTGAGTGGATTGATTCTGGTGTTGAAGGTGCAAACCGCTTTTTACGTCGTGTGTGGAAGCTGGTGCAGGATCACCTGCAACAGACCGATGTGCCTGCTATTGATGCATCAGCGCTTACCAAAGCGCAAAAAGATTTGCGCAGAGAAGTTCACCGTACCATTGAGAAGGTCACCGATGATCTGGGCCGTCGGCAGACGTTCAACACAGCCATAGCAGCCGTTATGGAGTTACTGAATCATCTGCAAAAAGCGCCGGCAGAGGATGCGCAGGATAAAGCAATCATGCGCGAGGCAATCACAGCAGTACTGCAACTTCTTAACCCTATTACCCCCCATATTTGTCACGATTTATGGCTGCAATTAGGCAATACACGGCCTGTAGAACAGTCCGGCTGGCCGGTGGTCGATAAAGACGCGCTGGTGGAAGATGAAAAGCTGATCATCGTACAGGTTAACGGTAAGCTAAGAGCGAAGATTACAGTCAGTGCGTCTGCCAGCAAAGATGAGGTGGAGGCTGCTGCGGTCACTCATCCCAATGTACAGCAGTTTACAGACGGTAAGACTATCCGAAAGGTGATTGTCGTACCCGGTAAACTTGTCAACATTGTCGCTAACTGATGCCGTTTATGCGCACCGCGATTATGCTGATAACAACCTGCCTGGTGTTGGCAGGTTGTGGTTTTCATTTACGCGGATCACAAACACTACCACCAGACATTAATGCGGTGGCATCAACCTCTGTCGTTGCGCATTCACTATTAAAGCGTGAGCTTGATGAACGACTGAGCGTATATGAGATTCCGCAAAAACCGTTTGAGTCAGTGACACGTGACGATCTGGATGACACTGTCATTATAAAGCTGCTTCCTGAGACGATTGAGCGCCGGCTTTTGTCTGTGTTTTCTACTGGTCAGGTCGCTGAATATGAGCTGATTTACGGCGTTAATTATCTGGTCACGTTCCCCGGTCATGAGCCTATAAAAGCGTATTTTGAAATTATGCGTGACTATCAGGATGATCCTGACAAAGTGCTGGCCAAGTCCAGAGAGCTCGACTTAGTGGTCAGCGAAATGCGTAAAGAAGCAGCAGACAGAATCATCCGCCGACTGGCTTTACAGGCCAGCGAACTGTAATCACGATTATGCAGGTATATCCAAACCGCTTCGAGAATGAAATTGCCGGGCCATTGAAACCCTGTTACATGCTCTTTGGTGATGAACCTCATCAAAAGCTAAGCATGTTACAGGCTGTTCGCCGTCGTGCCCGCGAGCAAGGTTTTGATGAGCGAACGGTATTTGTGGCTGATAAAGATTTCAGCTGGACACAGTTGATTGAGGCAACACAAACATTGTCTCTGTTTTCAAGCGCGCAGATTATCGAGCTGGAACTACCTACCGGAAAGCCTGGCACCGAAGGCAGTAAAATCTTGCAGGACGTTGCGCCTTCCCTCGGCCAGGATGTACTGTTAGTGGTCCATGGGCCGAAAATCGGTAAGGACGTACAACGGGCAAAATGGTTTAAAGCGCTTGATGAGATCGGTGTCTTTTCTCTTGCCTACCCCCTTGAAGGCAAGCAACTGGATGCCTGGCTTAAGCAAACATTAAACGCGTTTTCGCTATCTGCAGATGCTGATGTCACGCACTTAATCGCAGAGTTTACTGAAGGCAACATGCTGGCTGCCTATCAGGAAATTGAAAAGCTTGCGCTGGTGTATCAGGGCCAGCACCTTAACCGACAGCAGGTTGAAGCTGTCATTGTTGATCAGTCGCGCTTTAATGTTTTTCAGCTTGTTGATGTCATGCTAAGTGGTGATCAACAGCGCTGTGTGAAGATGCTGTATCGTCTGGAAAGCGAAGGTATTGAGCCAACTATTGTATTATGGGCGCTGGCCAGAGAATGGCAGCTGCTGTGGAAACTGAAACAAATGCTCAACCGGCACGAAACGATTCAGTGGCAGCGTCACGGAATCTGGCGCAATCGACAAGCGGGATATCAGGCGGCACTATCGCGATTGTCAGTGGCGTCGCTGGCCGCATTGCGTGATCAGCTTCGTGATGCTGATATTGCCTTTAAGCAAAATCAGGTGGTCAGGCCCTATGTGAAGCTCTGTCATCTGGCGTTGCTCTTTATGGGTATGCCCGCAGTGCTCGCGCTGGGTGTCTGATGCACACGCCGGTAATTTGCCTGCTGGGTGGGACCTTCAATCCGCCCCATCAGGGGCATATAAAAGCCGCACTGGAAGTTGCTCGTGAAATCCATGTACCTTCAATTGGCCTTATGCCCTGTCGCATGCCCCCCCACAAAGAAACTGACGGTGTCTGCGAAACCCACCGGGTTGAAATGACCCGGCGCGCCACCCGGAATCATCCTAACCTGTATACAGAATTAGCGGAGTTGTCGCTGGACGAACCCTCATATACAGTGAAGACACTTCAGTATTTGCGCAAGAACAACGCACAAACACCACTTATTTTCGTGATGGGTGAAGATTCCTGGTTGTCTTTGGATAGTTGGTTCAAATGGCGGCAATTACTTGATCTTGCGCATATTGTTGTTATGCGACGCGATACCACAGAAAAAAAGTTAGCGCCTGCGCTTGTAAAGATAAAAACAGACCATAAAATATGCGACCCGGCTAAGCTCTACCAGCAACCTGCTGGCTTTATCTATTTTGCCGAAACCCAACTGCAGCCGATTTCCTCTTCGCAACTCAGAGCAGCGTTGAGACAATCTTCATCCCATTCGTCGTGGCTTGATGACTGGTTGCAACCATCTGTACTACACTACATAAGAGAGAATAGACTGTATGTCTGATACCGCACCGTCACGGGGAGAACTTTTGCAGAACACAGAGTTAAAACAGTTTGTTGTCGATAAAATCGACGACATGAAAGGCCGGGATATTATTGAAGTTGATGTCGAAGGTAAGTCTAATGTCACCGACACAATGATTATTTGTTCGGGTAATTCAAAGCGGCATGTCATGGCTATTGCTGATAATCTTCTTGTTGAAGCCAAGCATGCTGGTCATCCGCCGCTGAGTGTTGAAGGCAAGGATACCGGCGAGTGGGTATTGGTTGATCTTGGTGAAATCATTGTGCATGTTATGCAGGATGAGACGCGGGACTTCTACCAACTCGAAAAGTTGTGGGCGTAAATTAACCACTGCTACAGCCTGAAAGTTCAGACAGGCAGCATGTAGATTAGAATAATAAGAGAGTGGCGCTGTGCGAATTCAAATAGTGGCTGTGGGCACCAAAATGCCCGACTGGGTAAGTACCGGAGTAGAAACTTTCCTTAGCCGCTTTCCTTCCGACATGCCTGTATACTTTACTGAAATCGCTGCCGGCAAGCGCGGTAAAAACGCAGATATCAAGCGTATTTTGCAAAAGGAAGGTCAGGCGACATTAGCGGCTATTCCAAAAAGCAATCGTATTGTGACACTTGAAGTCAACGGTCGTCCCTGGGATACCCCGACGTTAGCCAGCCAGCTTGATAACTGGAAGATGGATGGCCGTGATGTATCGCTACTTATCGGCGGGCCGGAAGGGCTCGCACCGGAATGTTTGCGCGCGTCAGAACAGCGCTGGTCACTGTCTCCACTCACCCTGCCCCATCCACTGGTTCGCATTATTGTGACTGAAAGTCTTTACCGGGCATGGTCAGTTACCCAAAATCACCCCTACCATAGAGAGTAATCCGATTGGCTCGTAAACGTCAGCATATTCGCGATCACAGTGCAGAGGCCAATCTGTTTGCCCGGCGCTGTGCAATTGCATTGTTGATTGTGATTGGCATGCTGGGCGTGGTTGTCAGCAATCTGTACAGCCTGCAAATCAGTCAGTTTGAAGACTATCAAACGCGATCAAACGGAAACCGGATAAAGGTGTTGCCGGTGGCCCCTAACCGCGGCCTGATTTACGATAAAAATGGTATTTTGCTGGCTGAAAACCGCCCGGTTTTCAGCCTTGAGGTGATTCCTGAACAGATAGACGATCTGGCCACCACTATTGCTGAATTGTCTGCACTGATGAATATCAGTCAGGAAGATCAGGATGACTTTTTCAGTACACTGAAAAGCCAGCGCCGCTTTAAACCCGTTGCACTGAAAACGCAGTTGAGTGAGCAGGAGGTGGCAAAGTTTTCCGCTCACCAGCATCAGTACCCGGGCGTGTCAATCGAAGCACGCTTATCCCGTTACTATCCTTATGGCGATACGCTGACGCATATACTTGGCTACGTTGCCAAAATTAATAAAACGGATTTGCAGAAAATTGTCGAAGCTGGTCAGGAAGCTAACTATGCGGCTACCCACGATATCGGAAAGCTGGGCATTGAAAAATTTCATGAAGACGTTTTACACGGGGAAGTGGGTTACCAGCAAGTGGAGGTAAACAGTCAGGGGCGTATTATCAGAACCCTGGATGTGGACCCGCCGGTACCGGGTAAAGACATTGTACTGAATATTGATTTACAACTGCAGATGGCGGTTCAGAAGACACTCGAAAACCAGCGCGGCACGGTGGTGGTTTCCGACCCGCATACCGGCGGCTTACTGGCGATGTACTCCAGCCCCAGTTATGACCCGAATTTGTTTGTGCATGGAATCAGCCGGGCAAATTATGCCGCGCTGCTCAATTCACCGGACAGGCCGCTTATCAACCGGGCGACGCAGGGGCAGTACCCGCCTGCATCGACCATCAAGCCGCACCTGGCCCTGGTGGGCCTGGACTCCCAGACTATCGATAAAGGCTATACGATTAACGATACCGGTCGATTCCGTCTACCTAACGTCTCCCACGTCTGGCGCGACTGGAAACGTTGGGGGCATGGCAAGGTTGATGTGAGTAAAGCCATTGAAGTGTCCTGTGATACGTTTTATTACGATCTGGCCTATAAACTGGGGATCGATAAAATCAGTGCCGCGATGACCGACTTTGGTTTTGGTGACTATACCGGTATCGATCTGTATGAAGAGTCTGACGGAAATATGCCCAGCCGGGGCTGGAAACGCGCCCGCTTCAATCAGCCCTGGTATATCGGCGATACCATCCCTGTTGGTATCGGTCAAAGCTTCTGGACAGCGACACCGGTTCAGCTTAATCAATCCATTAATACACTGATAAATCGGGGCACACGCTTTGTACCTCAGTTGCTGCACGGCTATATGCAGGACAGTGGCGAGGTGATAGCTGAACCGCCTAAAACGCTGCGACCTTTTTTAGTACAGCAGGACAAAAACTGGGATATTGTTCTCAATGCTATGTGGAAAGTGGTTAATGGCGATGAAGGAACCGCACGTCACGCCTTCGACGACGTGCCCTATATCTCAGCGGGTAAAACCGGAACCGCACAACTCTTTTCTATTGGTCAAAACGAGTCTTACGAAGAAGACGAGGTCGCTGAACATCTTCGGGACAATGCAATGTACGTCGGGTTTGCCCCTTTCCAGGACCCTGAGGTGTCAGTAACGGTGGTAATTGAAAATGCCGGTGGTGGCAGTTCCAACGCCGCCCCTGTGGCGCGACAGGTCATGGATTACTACTTTGAAAATATCTCAGCAACCCGTCTGCCGGAGGATGAAAATCAGACTCAGGATGCAGCACCATGAAGCAAAAACGCGCAACGCTGAACACCAACACACCACGGTTTCTGGAACGATTTCACATCGACGTCATACTGCTGATGGGACTGCTTACCCTGATGGCTGTAGGCATGGTTACGCTTTATTCCGCCTCGGGGCAGGATGTGGCGCAAATGGAACGGCAACTTACCCGCCTTGCCGTGGGCCTGGGTGTCATGCTGTTTATGGCCCAAATACCGCCAATGGCGTATCGGCGCTTATCAACCTATGCCTATATCGCTGGCCTGCTGATGCTAGTGGCCGTGTTACTGTTCGGGGATATGGGTAAAGGTGCTCAGCGCTGGCTGGACCTCAAAGTGATTCGTTTCCAGCCTTCTGAACTGATGAAGCTGGCTGTACCGATGATGGTGGCCTGGTATATCAGTAAATTTACGCTGCCGCCGCGGACCATCCATGTCGTGACCGGGTTTACACTGGTTGTGATACCGACAGTTCTTATTGCCCGGCAACCCGATCTGGGTACCTCTTTACTGATTGCCAGCTCCGGAGTGTTCGCAATATTTCTGGCCGGAATGAGCTGGCGTCTTATCGGCATTGTAGCAGGATTAGGCGGCGCTTTTTTGCCTGTCATGTGGTTCTTCCTGATGAAAGAATACCAAAAGCAACGGGTGTTAACGTTTCTCAACCCGGAAAGCGATCCCCTAGGTGCAGGCTACCACATCATCCAGTCTAAAATAGCTATTGGCTCTGGTGGCGCGCAGGGCAAAGGGTGGCTTCAGGGTACACAGTCTCAACTGGAGTTTTTACCCGAGCGTCATACCGATTTCATCTTTTCGGTTTTCAGCGAAGAATTTGGCCTGCTGGGTGTCATTGGTTTACTGGCGATTTACGTCTTTATTATTTGCCGTGGGCTGATTATTGCTACCCGGGCACAAGATGCATACAGTAAATTACTGGCCGGAAGCATTACACTGACCTTTTTTGTTTATGTTTTTGTCAACATGGGCATGGTGTCAGGGTTACTGCCGGTAGTTGGCGTCCCCCTGCCCCTTATCAGCTACGGTGGCACGTCTATGGTGACATTGATGGCAGGATTTGGCATCCTGATGGCAATAGGAACTCAGAAACGTTTTTTATCACGATGATGAAGTCAGTATTACGTTTGATTTTAACAGCCGGCGTCATAACGCTGGCCGCTTGTCAGGCACCGGGCCGATACGCTCAGAAACAGGATTCTGAGCCTACTTTTGCGTATGAAGAGCCGCTCATGGAAGATTCGATGCCTCGCTACGAACCGTATCGTTCATTTAATTCCCGCCCTTACGAAGTTTTGGGTAAACGATATTACCCTATGCAAACCGGTAAAGGGTACGAAGAAGAAGGTCTGGCTTCCTGGTACGGCCAAAAATTTCACGGTCACCTGACGTCAAATGGCGAAGCATATAATATGTTTATGATGACGGCAGCGCATAAAACGCTGCCGCTACCCAGCTTTGTCAAAGTGACAAATCTGGCAAATGGTAAGACTGCCGTTGTCAGAGTCAATGACCGCGGGCCATTTCATGATAATCGCATCATTGATTTATCATATGCAGCAGCGAAAAAACTGGGCTATCAGAAACACGGCACAGCGCGCGTTAAGCTGGAAGTCATTCATTTTGATGAGAATAACAATGTTACAGTAGGCAGTGCACCCACGGTATCCTACGAAGAATATGCCGGACTGGCGCCGGCCGAGCCGGTCACAGTGACGGTTAATGCAGCTAAAAAGTTCAGCGTTGAAGAAACCGACGTCAAAGCATCAACGGTCTCTGACAAAACGGACGCTGATAATGAAACATTCATTCAGGTTGCAGCATTAAGCGATCTGGATAAAGCCAAGTCGGTATCGACAGTATTGTCGGCGCTCTATCAGGTCCCTTCGCAAATTCCATTTATTGACGATATTTATAAATTGCGACTTGGTCCGTTAAAAGACCGCTTCCAGGTGCAAATGCTGCTGGAAGAGTTAAAAAATAATGGTTACCCGAATGCTTATACGGTGCAGGGAACGCTGTGAGTTTGGTTCACCGGCCAGCAATACGCTTGCTCTGACAAACCAAATTGTGGCAGGAATATGGAAATATGCGAGTTATGGGCCCAAAAAGGTAAACTTTTATCCCATAAACTAGTCCTATACCGGGGCTTGCGATAGAATCCAGCGCTAAGACCCAGTTAGCAACATCAACACGGTATTAAATAAATCATGCATAATTATAATCTACGCGCTAACCCGTCGACATTTGCTCGATTTTTATCAGTATTAGCATTCACCCTGACATTCTTCAGTGCAGCGACCTTTGCCGCTGTAGTTACCCCGCCCGCTCCTGATGTCGCTGCAGAAGGTTTCGTCCTGATGGACTACGACACAGGGCACGTCATTGCAGATAAAAATGCAGACATGCAACTTGCACCGGCCAGCCTGACAAAAATGATGACAACCTATGTCATTGGTAAAGAGCTGGAAGCTGGCAATATCAGCCTTGACGATGAGGTGACTATCTCTGAAAACGCCTGGGCGAAAAAATTTCCGGACTCCTCAAAGATGTTCATCGAAGTAGGCACGCAGGTTAAAGTGTCTGACTTACTGCGCGGCATTATTATTCAGTCGGGTAATGATGCGTGTGTTGCGATGGCAGAGCACGTTGCCGGGTCAGAAAGTGCGTTTGCCAGCATGATGAATGCCCATGCGCAGTCACTGGGCATGACATCTTCGCACTTTGTAAACAGTCACGGTCTGCATGATCCGGATCACTATACTTCTCCACGTGACATGGCAATTCTGTCCCAGGCGTTGGTGGATGAAACTCCTGAAATCTACGGCATGTATAGCGAAAAAGAATTCAGCTATAACGGCATAAAGCAATACAACCGTAACAGCCTGTTATGGGATAAGAGCATGAACGTGGACGGCATTAAAACCGGTCATACGTCAGATGCCGGCTATAGCCTTATCACCTCTGCCAAGCAGGGAGATATGCGCTTAATTTCTGTAGTAATGGGAACAGATAGCGAACGTGCGCGTAAAGTAGAAAACAAAAAGCTGCTGCGCTATGGCTTCAGATTCTATGAAACCGTAACACCTTATAAAGCCGGCGAAAGCTTTGTGTCTCACCGTATATACATGGGTGACAGAGAAACGGTTGACCTGGGCATCAATCAGGCCACGCCTATCACGATTCCGCGCGGCCAGGCTGAAAACCTGGAAGCAAATTTCGAGCTGGATAAAAAGCTCGAAGCACCTTTGGACAAGGGCCAGGTAGTCGGCACGCTTTACATTCAGTTGGAAGGCAAAGATGTTGCCGAATATCCGCTGGTTACCTTACAGGAAGTGAATGAAGGTGGCTTATTTGACCGGGTTTGGGACTGGGCAATGTTACAAATCGGTTGGGAAGAGTAATTAGTTATTATTAACTAAACCTAGTTCTCATGCGGCCAGATTTGTTACAATCTGGCCGTTTTTATTTGCAGTCAAGGATATCACATGGATACCCGTTTTGATGAATTACTGGATTTCCCGACATTCCAGACATTTAAAGTACTGGGCGTAGCGCACGATGACCTTCCTGTTCAGGTTGTGGCTTGCCTTCAGGAACATGCACCTGGCGATTACTCGCCGGCAGTAAAGCCAAGTGCAAAAGGAAATTATCACTCTGTTTCTGTCAGTGTTAAGGTAACCAGTAAAGAACACATGGAAACCATTTACACGGAGCTTGCGAAGATTGAATTGGTCAGGGTTGTTTTATAAGTGAGCAATCAGCCCTCCCCTTTAATAGTTCGCCAGCTGGGACGTCAGGCATATCTGCCGGTATGGCAGAAAATGCAGGCGTATACTGATGAACGCCAGTCTGATGATGCAGATGAAATCTGGCTGGTTGAACACGATCCGGTTTTCACACAAGGCCAGGCAGGTAAAGCTGAACATATTCTAATGCCTGGTGATATCCCTGTCGTAAAGGTGGATCGCGGTGGCCAGGTAACCTATCACGGCCCGGGTCAGCAGGTGATTTATCTGCTGCTGGATATCAAACGCCGTAAACTGGGTGTCCGGCATCTTGTCAATGCGATGGAAAACGCCGTGATTGCGCTATTGGCAGCAGACGATGTGGTTGCTTATGCCAAAAAAGATGCGCCGGGCGTTTATGTTGATGAAAAAAAAGTGTGTTCGCTGGGTCTGCGCATTCGCCGTGGTTGCTCATTCCACGGCCTGGCATTAAATGTCGCGATGGATCTTGAGCCTTTTACCCGCATCAACCCCTGCGGTTATGCCGGAATGGAAATGACTGACACCCGGACACTGGGAGGCGCAGATTGCCTTGAAGTTGCAGGCCCTGCCCTCATAAAGAAGATACTGAACGAGCTGGATATCCAGCAGACAGAATGTAAAGAAGGTTTTGATGAGTAATGCACGTCCCCAAGCCGGAGTGAAGCTCCGCGACGATGAAAAAGTCAAACATATTCCCGTCACCGTCATTCCTACTGAAAAAGAGGAAATGCTGCGTAAGCCTGAGTGGATAAAGATCAAACTACCTCGTACAACTGATCGTATCGACCATATCAAAAAGACGCTGCGCAAAAATAATCTTCACTCTGTGTGTGAAGAAGCCAGTTGCCCGAACCTGGCCGAATGTTTTAACCACGGCACGGCAACATTCATGATTCTGGGCGATATCTGTACCCGCCGCTGTCCGTTTTGTGATGTGGCGCATGGTAAGCCGTTACCGCCAAGCGCTGAAGAGCCTGAGAAGTTGGCCAAAACGATTGCAGAGATGGATTTAAAATACGTGGTTATTACCTCTGTGGACCGCGATGATCTACGCGACGGTGGCGCCCAGCATTTTGTTGATTGTATTAATGCCATCCGTGAACACAGCCCGAGCACGACTATTGAAGTCTTGGTACCGGATTTCCGTGGTCGCATGGACCGTGCATTGGAAATCTTTAAAAACGGTGTGCCGGATGTGTTTAATCACAATCTTGAAACCATTCCGCGTTTGTACCGGGAGTGCAGACCGGGTGCCAATTATCAGTGGTCTTTGGATCTGCTGAAGAAATTCAAGGCGCAACATCCGCATGTCCCGACCAAGTCGGGCTTGATGATGGGTATGGGTGAAGAGTCGGACGAAATTAAAGGCGTGTTGCAGGATCTGCGTGATCACGGTGTGGACATGTTAACGCTAGGTCAGTATCTTCAGCCAAGCCGACATCACTTTCCAGTGAAGAAATATGTGCACCCTACCGAATTTGATGCACTGGGCGATTTTGCTCGCGAGATTGGCTTTAAGCAGGCTGCATGTGGTCCGATGGTACGCTCAAGCTACCACGCAGACCAACAGGCTGCCGGTAAAGAAGTGAAATAACCGACAACAATTCTTAATTATAAAAAACCCGGCATCAGCCGGGTTTTTTTTTAGCTTAGCTGCAATTTATCCATCAGCAACACCGCCTGAGTTCGGGTATTGATTTCCAGCTTTCTCAAGATGGCGCTGATATGCGCTTTTATGGTTGCCTCTGTCACATTCATTTCATGGGCAATCTGCTTGTTCATCAATCCGGCGCGCAGAAATGATAATACCTGAATTTGTTTAGGGGTTAATTCTCTGAACCGTTTTAGCAATGAAGACAGCTCTTCATTGACCGCGGCTAAGTCTGCCTTTTTATCTTCAGGAACCCAGGTTTCACCGTTTTGTACCCGTACTATCGCATCGGCAATATCTTTTGTTGCAGATGATTTAGGAATAAATCCCTGCGCACCAAGACTCATAACCTGAGCAATGACTTCGATATTTTCGCTGGCTGAAACCACTGCGACCGGCGTATCAGGGAATGCCTCTTTGAGCGTAATTAAGCCATTGTAGTACTCCCCGCCAGGCATATTTAAATCCAGGAGAACCAAATCGATTTCATGATGTTGCTCCATTAACGCCATCATAGAATCAAGCGAGTCTGCTTCTGAAATTTTGGCTTCTGAAAAATGCGGCGACAACGCACCACGCAATGCTTCACGGAAGAGTGGATGATCATCCGCTACCAGAATATGGGTCATGGGCTAATTACATACCTTGTTACGAAAAACTACTTACCTGATACTTTAGTCTAACACGTCGCCGCATGAAAGGGTTGGACGCTAAAAAGTAAGGTAATGCCGGTTGTAATTGGAAATTGTGCTCAAACAGGTAAAATTGACGTATTGTGACCCTGAAGGTTAATACCGTGCAAAAACAAGATACCATCTTTGCCAATCCTATGGATTCAGTAAAAGACTTTAAATTTGATGAAGCAGTGGCCGACGTATTTCCGGACATGATACAACGTTCGGTGCCCGGCTATCAGACCATAATCCACACAATCGGTGAACTTGCTGCACGCTATGTGCGCTCTGCCAGTCACGTCTATGATCTGGGCTGCTCATTGGGTGCCGCCTCCTTATCGGTAGCCAGGGCTACCGCAGATACGCCCTGCGACATCTTTGCCATCGATAGTTCACCGGCGATGACCGAGCGCTGTGAAAGAATGGTTCGCTCTTTTTCACTGCCCAATCCGATTAATGTGCAATGCCAGTTGGCCCAGGACACACCAATAACCAATGCATCAATGGTAGTTATGAACTTTACGCTGCAGTTTATAGAACCTGAGCACCGCTTAGCGTTACTTAAGCAAATTTTTGATGGCATGAACGACGGTGCCATACTGGTGCTGTCTGAAAAAGTCAGTCACCCTACAGTGGAAGGCAATGAGCTGTTAATCGACCTTCATCACAAGTTTAAACGCGACAACGGCTACAGCGAGTTGGAAGTCTCTCAAAAGCGTGCCGCACTTGAGAATGTGATGTTAACCGACTCCTTTGCAACCCACGAACAGCGTCTTAAGGATGCAGGTTTCAGCGATGTTGTCATGTGGTACAAGTGTTATAACTTCATGTCGTTAGTTGCCATCAAATCTGGCCAGGGTAGCGATAATGAATAATCAGGTACAACGCTGGTTTGAAAGCACTTATCAATCGTTACTAGGCACCCCGCTGGCTCATTGGCTTGAAACGCTTCCGCAGCAGATGCGTGAGTTTGACCAGCAAGGCAAACATGGTGAGTTCGACAAATGGTGCAGAATGCTGGAAAAGCTCCCCCAGACAGCGCCCTCCTCGGTGGATTTTAGACAGTCGGTTACTATTGGTCAGGCACAAGACATTGATACCTATACTGCGAAACAAATTTCAGGCTTACTAAAGCAGTTTATGCCATGGCGCAAGGGGCCCTATGCGCTTCATGGCATAGACATTGATACCGAATGGCGTTCTGACTTCAAATGGGATCGAGTCGCCCCTCATATCAGCGATTTACGTGACAGAGTAGTGTTAGACGTAGGCTGCGGAAGCGGCTACCACATGTGGCGAATGCTTGGTGCCGGCGCACGTGGTGTTTATGGCATAGATCCTACTCAGTTGTTTATGATTCAGTTTCAGGCCATAAAGCACTTCGCACCCAATAATAACATTCACTTCCTGCCGCTTGGCATCGAGCAAATGCAGCCGCTAAATGCGTTCGATACTGTTTTTTCGATGGGCGTGCTGTATCACCGAAAAGACCCTATCGCCTTTATAGAGCAACTTAAACATCAGTTAAGACGTGGTGGTGAGCTTATTCTGGAAACGTTAGTCGTAGACGGGAATACAGATACCGTCTTCATGCCTGGTGAGCGATATGCACAAATGCGAAACGTCTGGTTTTTGCCCAGCGTCGATGCATTGAAAAAATGGCTGGAAAGGCTTGGTTTTGTCGATATCAGACTAGCTGATGTTAATCGCACATCACTGGATGAACAGCGTGCGACGGACTGGATGACCGGCCAGTCTTTGCAAGATTTTCTGAACCCTGAAGATCTTTCACTGACCGTGGAGGGCTACCCGGGTCCCCAACGCGCAGTGCTTATTGCTACCCGTAAGTAATTGCCATAAATCCAGTTTTGTGTCTCTTGGCACAATAGTTGTTACCTGTTTTGCTATTATTAATGTGCATAATGCACCAAGACAGGTAATGACATGGATATTGCTCCTTTTATCGCAGCGCATCAGTTACCCGACAATTACGCAGAGGTTGCACAAAACTGGTTCAATCCACTGGCAAATGAGATTGCTATGCTCCAGCATAGTGCAGACATGCCTGTATTCGTGGGTGTGAATGGGAGTCAGGGCTCAGGCAAGTCAACGCTATGTGACTATATTGCATTTTATCTCAAAAACACGCAGTCCCTTAACGTTGTCGTGCTCTCTGTTGATGATTTTTATCTGTCACGCGAACAACGCTATAAACTCGCCGAAAAAGTCCACCCCTTACTGGCAACCCGCGGTGTGCCGGGCACTCACGATACGCAATTAGCCCAGGCAACACTATGGGCACTGAAAAATAACCAACATGTTGCCCTGCCACGATTCGACAAGGCAAGTGATGACCCGAAACCAGAATCTGACTGGCCTGTGATCAATAAACCGGTAGATGTCGTTCTTATTGAGGGCTGGTGCTGGGGTCTGCCTGCGCAGACTGACAGCGCGCTTACAGAGCCGGTAAATGACCTGGAGCGCCGTGAGGACCCTGAAGGCATATGGCGTCGCTTCGTCAATACGCAACTGGCGGGTACCTACCAGCAGCTGTTCGAGCAGATGGATTATTGGGTAATGTTAAAAGCCCCTTCTTTTGAACATGTCTACCGGTGGCGCTGCGAACAGGAGCACAAGCTGGCAGCACGCCAGAAGCCCGGCACCGCGACCAATATCATGAACGATGAGCAAATTGCCCGGTTTATCCAGCACTATCAACGCCTTACTGAACACGCACTCAATATTCTGCCCGATCAGTGTGACAAAGTGTTTGAATTAAATGGCGAAAGAAAAATAACGAATGTATTGAAAGGTAACCGATGAGTTCTGAGGACACACTAGTATTCACTGACATGGATGGCACCCTGTTGGATCATCACACGTACAGTTTTGATGCGGCCAGACCGGCATTAAAGGCGCTAAAGAAAAGAAAGATTCCGGTTATTCCTTGCACCAGCAAAACTTACGCGGAAATGGTTGAATTGCGAAATTACATTGGATTGACCGGCCCGTTTATTGTTGAAAATGGTGCAGCGGCATTTGTACCACATGGCGTGCTCAGTCAGAAACCGGTCGGCGCAATATGGCAGGATGGTTTCTGGTGTCAGTCTTTTACCTCGCCAAAAGCACACTGGCTCAAGCTGCTTGAAATGATTAAGCCTGATTTTGACGGTGAGTTTACGCATTTCAGCGAAATGAGTATCGACGCCATCGTTCAGGCGACGGGTCTTGATGAGGCCTCAGCAGCGCGTGCAGCTCAGCGCCAATATGGCGAGCCGGTGATGTGGCTGGGCAGTGATGATCGAAAGGCTGAATTTATACGTGCAGTAAAAGCACGGGGCGCACAGCCGCTGGAGGGTGGTCGTTTCATTCACATTTCCGGTGATTGTGACAAGGGCGCCGCGTTGCGGTGGCTGGTCCAGGCTTTTAGTCGTCAAAGCGAAGCGACACCGCGCGCCATCGCGCTGGGCGACGGTAAAAATGATATCGCAATGCTTGAGGCTGCGGATATTGCCGTGATCATAAAATCACCCAATCATCCGCCACCTGATGTAAAAAAAGAAAAAGCGCTCTACACCAGTACCCTACCCGGCCCGGAAGGCTGGACAGAAATGCTCACAAAATTGCTTTCATTACAAAATTAGGAGGTACCATGGCCGATTTTTATCAAAACGGTGTGGTGACAACATTACATAACCTGGCAAATCGTCCTACGGAAGATTTAGAAGCCGAGTTATTACGCTTTTCCCAAAAACGTCCGATGGCGCTTATTTTGCCATCTTTATATTCCGAACTTGAAGGCAAGGCACTTCCCAACATACTGGATGAACTGACCAATGTTCCTTATTTGTCGGAAATAGTCATTGGTCTGGACCGGGCGGATAAGGCGCAGTATCAACATGCGCTGAAGTTTTTTGGCCGGCTGCCACAACACCATCGGGTGTTGTGGAATGATGGTCCACGTCTTAAGGCCATTGACGAAGAGCTCACTGAGCTCGGCCTGGCCCCAAAAGAATTAGGTAAGGGCAGAAATGTCTGGTACTGCATGGGGTATATTCTTGCGTCTAATCGCGCCGAATCTGTCGCACTGCATGATTGCGATATTGTTACTTATAATAGGGATTTACTGGCCAGACTGATTTATCCGGTAGCCAATCCGATGTTTAATTATGAGTTCTGCAAAGGCTATTATGCCCGTGTGGCCGATGGCAAAATCAACGGGCGTGTGTCTCGTTTACTGGTAACGCCGCTGTTACGCGCATTGAAGCGCACCTTAGGCGACCATGAATATCTTGAATTCATGGATAGCTTCCGTTATCCGCTTGCCGGCGAGTTCTCTTTCAGACGCGATGTGTTAAACGATATCCGAATACCCAGTGACTGGGGTTTGGAAATTGGTGTACTTTCTGAGATGCATCGAAACTATTCTCATAATCGACTGTGTCAGGCAGATATTGCTGAAACCTACGACCATAAGCATCAGGACTTGTCGTTGAATAACGATCAGGGTGGTCTGTCTAAGATGTCTATTGATATCACCAAAGCAGTGTTCAGAAAGCTGGCCACACAGGGATTTACCTTTAGTAATGAAATGTTTCGTTCAATAAAGGCAACGTATTACCGCATTGCTCTGGATTTTGTCGAAACCTATCACAACGATGCCATTATGAACGGACTGAATCTGGACATTCACCGGGAAGAAAAGGCGGTTGAAATGTTCGCCAGTAATATTATGAAAGCGGGTCAGAGTTTTCTGGAAAGCCCGATGGAAACGCCGTTCATACCCAGCTGGAACAGAGTGACCAGCGCTGTGCCGGATATTTTAGACAGACTGTTAGAAGCAGTGGAAGCAGATACGTCCGAATTATTGGGGTAGCCCATGACCGCTAATCACAAAGCATTACACGAAAAAGTTTCGCACCACCTTCAGGCTATCTATGCTGATGTGGTGCTGGACCGGCCGGTTGGTGAACTGGCCACTGCACTTATGCAAACCATGCGTATTAATACTGAAGATGACATTGTTACGCCTCAGTCTCACTGCAACTATTGGGATGAGGGTGATGTGGTAATGATTACTTACGGTGACAGTATTACCGATGGTCATGAGAAGCCACTGTTTACCCTGCACCGTTTTTTGAACACGTATTGCGTCAATACCATCAATAATGTGCATATTCTGCCCTTTTTCCCTTACAGCTCAGATGATGGATTCTCAGTGATTGATTATTCCAGTGTTAATGAGTCTTTGGGTGAATGGGAAGATGTTAGCAGTCTGGCTGACGAATACGGACTGATGGTGGATCTGGTGGTAAATCATTGTTCATCCCGCAGTGCCTGGTTTGAAAACTTCATAAAGGGGGAAGGCAGCGGCAGCGACTTTTTCTTTACCGCCAGTCCGGACGATGATTTGTCCATGGTGACCCGGCCAAGGGTGTCTCCGTTATTACGTGAAACCCAGACCAGTGAAGGCACAAAATATGTCTGGTGTACCTTCAGTCACGATCAGGTCGACTTTGATTTTCGTAACCCCAAGGTGTTACTGGCGTTTATGGAAATTATCCGTCTTTACATTGACAAAGGGGCGAAAATTTTCAGAATGGATGCGGTCGCTTTTCTATGGAAAATTGTCGGCACAACCTGCATCAACCTGGAACAAACCCACGAAATCATTCGTCTGATGCGCACGCTCATAGAGCATGTTGACCCGCGTATTATTATCATTACCGAAACCAACATACCAAATCGTGAGAACCTCACCTATTTTGGTAATGCTAATGAAGCGCATGCTATTTACAACTTTTCTCTGCCCCCGTTGTTGGTAAATACGCTGGTGACCGGCGACTGCCGCTACCTCAAAAGCTGGATGATGAGTATGCCTCCGGCACAAAGCGGTACGACTTACTTCAATTTTATTGCTTCACATGATGGCATCGGTCTGCGCCCGGCGGAGGGATTGCTGGCTGATGAAGAGATTTCATCGCTGGTGCATGCCATGCAGCATTTTGGCGGAAAAGTGTCGTGGCGTGCATCTGCTCACGGCCAACAAAAGCCATACGAAATCAACATCACATTATTTGATGCGCTGCAGGGAACCATAGCGGGTCCCGACAGATGGCAGGTAGACAGATTTGTATGTGCTCATGCAATCATGCTGGCCATGGAGGGAATTCCGGGAATTTATATTCACAGCTTGCTGGGGACTTCGAACGATTATGAAAAAGTCGCCAATACAGGACAAAATCGGTCTATAAATCGTAAGCGCTGGGATCTTTCTGAATTGGAGGCTTTGCTTGACTCACCGTTTTCTCAGCATCATAAAGTGCTGACGCGACTATCACAGCTTATCCGCATCAGGAAGGTACAACCCGCATTCCATCCCAATGCAACGCAGTTTACCCTGCAATTGGGTAATCAGGTATTTGGCTTCTGGCGACAAAGCCTGGATCGTCAGCAAAGCCTGTTCAGTATCAGCAACATCAGCGATAAGGAACAATCTGTGCTGCTTTCTGATATTAATCTGTTCGGTACTGATCACTGGATGGATCTTATCACCAGAGAACCTATCGATAACGATGAAAATTATCTGCAGTTAAAACCGTACCAAACGGTTTGGATAAGTAACCGCGACCCCTCCTGAACGCTCGGGCGCGCCGCCGCCCGAATTTTCTTTGATATCAATTGCAAAGCGGTAGCCTCACTGACGCTTTTCATGGATAATCCCGTTTTTATCGCGATACCAAGGAGCGTTTTCATATGGCTTCATCTGCCTGGCTTTCTCTGGACGATGCCTTACATCATTTACGCTCTGCGGCGCCCCGCCCTACCCGCACAATGTCATGCGATATCAATGCAGCGCTTGGGAAAGTTGTCAGTAAAGACATTGTTGCGCCTTGTAATGTGCCACCGCTTGCCGTATCCGCAATGGACGGCTTTGCAATCTGTCTGGAAAACCTGACCGATAACTCACCATTTACTGTGACACATACTATTTTAGCGGGTCAGGATACTTCGACCATACAACTTGGTATCGGGGAAGCTGCCAGAATTATGACCGGTGCCGGCATACCGGCTGGCGCAGATGCTGTAGTGATGCAGGAAAATACAACCTATAACGAAGATACCGTGACGGTTAACCAGATACCGGTGCATGGTGAGAATATCCGGCCACAAGGCAATGATATTTGCCGCGGTGATATTATAATTACCAGGGGTACCCGATTGCAGGCCCGGCATCTGATGCTTCTTGCGTCTGTGGGACTGACAACCTGTGACGTTTATTCACCACTGAAAGTCGGGTTACTGGCCACCGGCGATGAAATAAAAGCGCCGGGGACTCCCCTTACACCCGGCCAGATTTTTAATGCAAATAGTGTTGGCGTTGCCGGACTGCTGGCGACCCTGGATGTTCAGGTAACTGATCTGGGTATTTGTCAGGATGATGCCGATGCGTTACAGCGCTGCCTGCAGGGTGCTGCCGAAAAATTTGATCTCATTATCAGTTCTGGCGGCGTGTCGGTTGGCGATGCAGATTACGTTAAGCCGGTCCTGGACACGCTGGGTCAGGTTGAATTCTGGAAGGTCGCTATAAAGCCCGGTAAACCCTTCGCATTTGGCACGTTGGGAAAAAGTCTGTTTTGCGGTTTGCCTGGCAATCCGGTATCAGCCTACGTTACCACGGAGCAATTAGTCATGCCGCTGCTGGAGACAATGCAAGGCATTCATTCAGTACCCAAACCTGTCATCGGGCAAGCCAGACTTACTACTGCTATCAAACGCCAGTCTGGTCGTCAGGAATTTATGCGTGCCACGCTAACTGTTCAGCCAGATGGTCAGTGGCAGGTCACGCCGCTAGCAAAACAAAGTTCGGGCGTGATGACCAGTGTTACTAAAGCAAATGCCTATATCGTTGTACCCGCCGAGACACAGCATTTGGTAACAGGTGAATGCGTTCAGGTGCTTCCTTTTACCCGTTAACACAAAAACAGCCCTACAGGGCACTACGAGGCAGTGGTGAATTTTTTCTCAAAACGTTTTCTGTTGGAAAGTAAACGACTGGTCCAGCTTACCTGGCCACTTCTGGTGGCACAACTCACTCAAATGCTCATGGGCGTTGTCGATACTGTAATGGCTGGCCATTATGATGCTTTGGATATGGCTGCGGTTGCGTTGGGTTTTAGCGTTACGATCCCGCTGATGTGCTTTTTACAAGGCATTGCACTGGCGCTGCCGCCGATTATCTCGCGCTATCAGGGAAGCAGACAATCTGACCAGGTTGCGTTTGCTGCGCAGCAGGCAGGTTACTTGTTATTAGTTATCAGCCTAGTGATTCTGCTTCTGTACCCGGCGATTCCGACGATATTACAGTGGTTCCCCATGGAAGACGGACTGTTTCAGATCACGCTGGACTATGTCCGCTATGTCCTGCTGGCAATGCCAGCATTCGCCCTCTATCAGTGGTTACGCAACTATTGTGAGGGTCTGGGGAATACGAAGCCGACCATGATTATCACCGTTATCGGATTGCTGTTTAATGTGGTTGCTAATTACTGTTTCATTTATGGTGCCGGCCCTCTGCCTGCATTTGGTGGCGCAGGATGCGGTATAGCGACCGCCATCGTTATTACTGTGATGTTTATCAGCACGCTGATTTACACCCATATGAGCCGCCGATTGGCGCATTACGCGCTATTTTCCGTTTTATTCGGCCCCGACGTAAAACAAATGCTACGGACTTTTCGTCTGGGCTTTCCTGTCGCAATGACATTGTTGTTTGAAGTCACGTTGTTTGCTGTGGTTGCGCTTATGCTTACGCCCTTTGGCGCAACCACCATTGCCGCGCACCAGATTGCCCTTAACTTTTCCTCATTGATGTTTATGTTTCCGCTTAGCATGGGCATGGCGGTTTCGATTCGGGTAGGCTTTCGCGTGGGCCAGAACAATTACCGCCAGGCAGCAACGGCAGTAAAAAGTGCGCTTGTGATAGGCCTATGCGTCGCTGTACTGACCGCCACGTTCACGGTGGTTGGCAAAGGAATTATCATCAGTCTTTACACCACCGATACGGCCGTTATCAATACCGCCAGCGCACTGCTTATCTATGCTGCACTGTTTCAGTTTTCTGATGCTATTCAGGTTATCTCCGCCAATACCCTGCGTGGATATAAAGACACGACGGCAATGTTTATTCTGACATTTTTTGCCTATTGGATTATTGGTCTGCCGGCCGGGATCATCCTGGGGCGAACTGACTGGATAACTGATGCCCCGATGGAAGCGGCAGGCTTCTGGATTGGGTTCATTATCGGCCTGAGCAGTGCGGCTGTACTACTGGGCCTGCGTGTGTGGGTGCTGCACCGACGTCATGCATCCGGACTGTCCCCGCGTCAGGTACATGCCTGACAGAGATGCGGGTAGCATTACTCGCGATGCTGCTCGTTGCGTTCAGGTTCCCGCCAGAGATCCTGAATAACTGGGTCGTCTTCTTCGTCCTCATTTTCCCACGAATACGTTTTACGGACTGGCTTAGGATCGTTTCGCCAAAAGAGTAGCGCGCAAGCCAGCCCCCCCACTGCGCCAAAAAAATGCGCTTCATACGAAATATCCGGCTCGGTGGGAAAAATAGTCAGAATCATCGTGCCATACATAAAAAATGCGATCATCATCAGCCCTACAGACCGTGTGTCTCGACGCAGCACCGACACCACAAACAGATAGAAAAACATGCCGTGAGCGACGCCACTGGCTCCCAGGTGGGTAGCCTCACGACCAAACAGCCAGACGCCCAATCCGCTTACCAGCCAGGCAAACGCTAATACTTTCAGACGGGTTCTCGGGTAGCCATATAAAAGCGCACTGCCAAGTACAATGAGCGGCAGGGTATTGTTAAAAAGGTGCTCGTAACCTGAATGCACTAAAGGTGCGGTAAGAATGCCGTACAATCTGACCGGGTCCATAGGAATAATGCCCAGCACTGACAGGGGTAAGTTGAAAAGCTCGCCGGCAGACTGTATGACCCATAAAATGGTGACTACCAGCGTGCTGGTAACTATTGCCTGCCGAAGCGAGTAGACGTTCTTTTTTGCTGTATTCATCAGCAATACATGGGGGATACCTGGAAAATCTCAATCACAACTTTATACTTTTCAGCGCACTGACGGTATCAATATCGTAAGCCGCATCAGGATGAGGCACTGCATAAGTGTGTACCGGATGCGTATACATGCCCTGACTTAACAGTTTTCCGGCGCCGCTGTCACCACGTAGATTCACTAACTGATTCCAGTATTGACGAGGGAAAACGGCAGGTGCGGTGCACCGGTTGTCCCAGTAACTGGCTATCATCATATCTGGCTTTAGTGCGGCGACCTCTACGAGTACCGATAAAGACTGCGTCGTGATCAGGGGTAAATCTGCCAGCATAATCAGAATATGGGAGGTCGAAGAATGTTCGGCCTGCACATGCTCTACTCCCGTCCGAATACTTCCGGCTATACCTTCCTGCCATAATTCATTGAATACAATGTCAACGTCAGGTCCCATACACCGGGCTATTGCGTCATGATAGGCGCCCGTGACAACAGTAATGTTTTCACACAGAGGCTTACACTGCTCAAAAACGCGTCTGAGCATGGGCTGTCCGTCAGGAAGCTTTGCGAGCAATTTATTTGCGTTAAACCGGCGAGCGCTACCGCCAGCAAGTATGATTATGCTGAGTCGCATTGCCAGTCACTGCTGCTCTGGGCATAAGGTTTATCATATAAGGCTGCATGCGCCTGCGACAGAATTGAAAGCGCGATAGACTCGGGCAAATCCCCTCCCACGTTAAAACCTGCCGGCGACTGCAATGGCACAGGCAGTTCTTCAATTGCAATGCCTGCCTGCGAAAGTACACGTTCAGTGCGATGCGATGGTCCCAGTAAACACAGAAATTTCAGATACGGCGGCGGATAAGCTGCCACACTGGCCAGAAAACGCGCATCCATCTCGACCTGATGATGCATAACGATCATCGCCTGCGCCTGTTGATAGGCAAGTTGCTCTTTGAGCTCAGTCACCGGATGCGCCAGACACGCGCAGGATGAGGGAAAGTCACCGGCTCGCGCGTAGCGGGCGCGTTCATCGTTAACCGCCGTCTGCCACCCCAAGGTATGTGCAATTTGCGCAACCGGTACTGCATCCACCCCACCGCCGGCGATAAATACTGTATTGGGGGGAGAAACAGAATGACAAAACCAGTCCTCTGACTCCGGTTTATCACCGATGTGTATCTGTGCTTTTGAATTATCTAACCGGTGACACACAGACACCGTCTGGTTTGTTTCCAGCGCATCAAGGACTTGTGGCAGGCAAAGATAATCGTTGTGTGCACTCACCGGCTGCAATAACAGAGTAACCTCTCCCCCACATCCGATGCCCAGCCGCCAGGCTACATCGCCCTCTTCCTGCATGTCATACGTCACAGTGCGACTGG
>CAZOYR010000023.1:37523-38073 GCA_964584105.1 uncultured Alteromonas sp. | reverse complement strand
ATAGTTAATTATACGTCATTCTTTAACATTATGTTTGCAAAAATATACGTACTGTTAACATGGCAATACCCAATATCCGCTGGTTCTCTATTACATTATCGCGTAATGGATAAACGTTTCCATACAGAAAAGTGAAAGTTAATGCAAGGTGGTCAACCTTTTGCATTATTCAGGATAAGTGTTAATTGGCGAACTCTGTAGCCAGACCGTCATGCACGAGAGCTACAGTTGGATGTCCCAACTGTAACATTCAATTTGACGACCCGATAAAAGGTGAAGCTATGTTAGATTTTCATGCATTTGATGAAGAAGAAATCGACGATATTGCTGTTCCAGGCTATAACTGAAACAAAATCAGAAGGTTACTAAACTTTCTAAGCAATAGTTACTGTATAAAATTTGTATGCCGGTGGTAGTAGACCTTTCCAACTGAAGGTCTGCCGGCGCCCCTCTGAAGTTTCTAATTTCCACATCCTACACAAAACTACATTGCAGTGCCTTGTCACGCCCACCATTCGCCATAAATACATGCTGCCTTAAATTGCCTGCT
>CAZOYR010000023.1:0-37513 GCA_964584105.1 uncultured Alteromonas sp. | reverse complement strand
CTTTGCGTTTATGTTATTTGTTCCGTATGTAAGACCTGCTAGGATACGTGCAGTTTTATCTGAGAAAAAAGTTATATGCATCAGGATTCTCCCAATGATTCATGGGCCATTCGTATCGCCCAGTTTGTCAAACGCTTCGGCACGCTGAAACTCAGCATTTTATTTGTCCTGGTGACCTTGGTGTTTACGCTGGGAAGCTCTTATGTCGTCAGGGTGAGTCTGGGGAAATCTGTACAGCCGGATGATTTCATTATTGCCATCATCATCACGCTGCTATCGGCACCCTGGGTGTTGTACTTTTTCAGTGAACTGGTTAAACAACTGGAAAACTCACGCACCAACCTAAAAGAAGTGGTTAGCCAGTTAGAACGTCTGCGCGAAGAGGATGTCTTTTTAAACCGTGAACTGCAGTCAAATATCAGACAGCTCAACCATGAGATTGAACAACGCAAACAGGCGCAGGAAGAAAGAGAGGCTGTATTTAAGGAACTCGAGCGGGAAATTGACGATAAATCCAGCTCAGAAGAGCAGGCCCGGCGCCTGTCGACGTTACTGCGCTCCATTATCGATGCGTCGCCCGATCTTATTTATTATCGCAATGAGGAAGGCCGCTTCGCCGGGTGTAACCGGATTGCAGAACTGCTGACGGGAAAAACCGAAGAAGAGCTGGTCGGGCTGACGCTGCACGATGTTTTTGAAGAAGAACTGGCCAGTCAGATTGTAGCCAGTGACCAGGAGGTACTGGAAACCAATGCCAGTATTACTGAGGATTTGTGGCTACGATTTGCTGATGGACGTCGCCGTTACTTTGAAATGAAGCGCGTGCCGTTTTTCGATGCCGCGGGGAACCGACTAGGCTTGCTGGCGTTCGGGCGTGATATGACCGAGCGAAAACAGGCAGAAAGTGCTGCTGCAAAAGCCAACACAGATAAAACCCGATTTATTGCCACAATCAGTCACGAGCTACGCACGCCCCTTAATGGCATTGTTGGTCTTAGCCGTATGCTTCGGGATACTGATTTATCCGAAGAGCAGTTTAACTGGGTAAGTACGATCTATGCCAGTGCGATTACGCTGGGTAATATTTTTAATGACATTATCGATCTGGACAAACTGGACAGAGATAAACTTGAGCTGAGCCTTAAAACGGTGTCGCTTCGGGATTTCACCGAAGAGCTGTCGAGTATTATTCGTTTACTCGCCGCTGACAAAGGCCTGGAATTGGCCACTACTATCAATGAACCGCTGCCCCAACAGGTCGAAGTGGACGGCACGCGCCTGCGCCAGATTTTGTGGAATATTTTGTTCAACGCCGTCAAATTCACGCAGAAAGGGCAGGTCAGTTTGTCGGTGTCAGCTACCGAAGCGGCCAACGGTATCAGTGTAGTCACCTTCATCGTGCAGGATACCGGCGTGGGAATTCCTGATAGTGAAATCGATAAAATCTTTGCCATGTACTATCAGGTGGACCATCCCGACCATCAGTCAGCGACAGGAACGGGGATTGGTCTGGCAATCTGTAAGCAAATGGTCGACTTAATGAAGGGTGATATTCGTGTCAGCAGTGAGGTCAACCAGGGCACACGGTTTGAAATTGAATTGCCGTTACAGATTTCAACTAAGCCCATGCAGGCTTCAAAACTATTGGTCACCGATCTGAATATCCTGTTGGTCGAAGACATTGAGCTGAACGTCATGGTCGCTAAAGCACTGCTGGAAAAACTGGGCCAGCGGGTGGACGTGGCGATGACCGGGCAGGAGGCCATCGACAAAGCGCGTGAAAACACCTACGACCTGATTTTACTGGATATTCAGCTACCTGATATGACCGGGTTTGATGTCGCTAACGTGCTGCACGAAGAAGACCTGGTAATGCAAACGCCGATCGTGGCACTGACTGCTAATGTCATTAAAAAGCGCGAAGAATATCTGCAAAACGGGATGGACGATGTCATCGCCAAACCCATTAAAAAGAGCCGTGTCATAGAGGTCTTCAACCTTCTGTTCGCCGAGCCTGCTGCACCCAGCGTGCAGGATGCAGATCAAAAACGCGAGAAGCCTGATGCGACTAAATCATTGTCGAACATTCTGGACATGGATTTGTTGCAAATGCTCGTGGATACGATCGGTGAGGATATGGTGCGGGCCAGCGTGAAGGTGTTTCAGGATAAGATGCCTGAATACATGGAAATTCTGCAGTTAAGTTTGAGCGCAGATGAAAAGTCAGAAGTATGCTCTCAGGCCCATAAAATAAAAGGTGCGGCTGGCTCAGTTGGTCTGTCCCGGGTACAGCGCATCGCAAATCAGATACAGCAGGGCGACCATCCTGCCTGGTGGCAAAATGTTCACGACTGGGTCGAGGAACTGCAAATGGCCGTGCAACATGATATGAATGCATTGGATGAATGGTTAAACGAGCAGGTGCTTGATGACTGAGCAAGAATCTCCGGTCACTTCTGTATTTGAAAACCGGGAAGTTGATATGGCGACATTACCCGATATGATGGCAGTGTCGATGCAACCGGTATCACCGCGATACCGGTTGCTGAATCTTGCTGTTGCCGTGGCAGCAGCAGCCATCGTATCCGCGCTACTGAGCTTTTTCAGATACCAGTGGTTTATGGCGGTGCCGTTTGGACTTGAACGTTTTTATCCCATTGCCATTGTGGTGGTTTGTACGCTGGGTGCGCTAAGCTTTATCTACCATCTGCTGGCAGATAAAAAAATCAAATATTGCTTGCGCGAGCAGGATCTGGTGATGCAGCAGGGACTCATTTTCAGAAAAATTGCCTGCCAGCCAATACTGCGTATCCAGCATATTGAGCTGAAGCGCGGCCCGCTGGACCGGCTAGCCGATCTGGCATGTCTGCAGGTTTTCTCTGCTGGCGGTGCAACGCATACCTTTGAAATTCCCGGGCTAAGACTGACTGATGCGCAAAAGGTAAGGCAGTATATTCTCAATCATAAAGAACTCGATGCTAAATAAGGTGTTAAGCCGACAATGAATCACGCATCTGAGCCGCAGAATATCAATAACGCCAGTGAGGTAAGTACCGGCAAACACTGGCGCAGACTGGCGCCGGTGGCGCTGTTGTATTTCATCGCCAGTAACATCAAAAACACTGTCCAAAGTGCACTTTATATTATTCCCGCGCTGGCGATTAGTGCGCAGACGACCGATGTGATTGATACGCAGTGGTTCTGGCCGGCTGTGTGTGGGGTTATTGGTCTGATCGTTCTTAGTGGCATCGTCAGCTATTTGTTTTATCAGTTCCGGGTACGCAACAGTCATGTTGAAATTCGCATGGGACTGTTTAACCGACGCCATATTAATCTGCCATTCTGGCGGATTCAGAATGTAAAGGTAGAACGGCCGTTTTATTACCGGCCGACACAGTTTGCGGTGGTCGTACTGGATACCGCAGGCTCTGCCAAAGAAGAGGCAAAAATTGTTGCGGTGACGCAGCGGTATGCAAACCGGCTTCGGGCGCAGATTCTTAACGAGCGTACGGAGTTTCTGCAAAATGAAGACAGCGCTGTGCCGCAAAAACTCGATGAAAGTACAGAGCACGTTAGTTCGTCGACGTGCCAGGATAAGGTGATTAACCGCCGTTCGCTGGGCGATCTGGTGATACACGGCATTACCAATAATCGGGTGTGGATTATTCTTGGTGCGCTGGCGCCCTTCTATGATGATCTGGCAAACAGGTTGAGCAACTGGCTTTCCCGACAGGGATTGCAACTTGAGCAACTGGTCGGCTCCTCCAGCGTCGCCTGGTGGCAATGGGGGCTGTATGCATTCACTATAATGATGCTACTTATGGCGCTGATGGCGCTGTTGTCAGTCGGTGGCTCTTTGCTGACTTATTATGGTTATACCCTGACCCGTAGTGACGATCGTTATATTCGTAAAAGTGGTCTGTTAAGTCAGCAGGAAGTCAGCATGCGGCAATCCCGGGTGCAGATGGTGGCAGTTAAGCAGGACTGGCTGGATCGGGTGCTCAAACGTGCCAATGTTTTTTTTGAACAGAATAAAACCGGTAATCAACAAAGCCAGGAATTAATGGCGCCTAATAAACTGCTTGTCCCCTCTGTCACATTGCCTGAAGCCGGTGCGCTGTGTGAAGAAGTGTTACCGGAAAGCCAGTTATTCAACCAGACATTTTCACCCGTCACGCCCTTCTATCTGGCCCATCATCTGCTGGTTCGGTTACTTCCGGTTGTCATGCTTGCTGCGCTGATTCTTACCCTTGAGCAACAATGGCAAGCGCTTTCAGTAGTAGTCATTGCCGCCATTGTTATCTCCATCGCGATCTGGCTTCGCTACAAACGATGGGGCGTCGCGCGCGATGACAACTATGTGTATGTTCGCAGCGGCATAATAGGTGAGGATTTTCAGGTCTTTCCGTTATACAAAGTGCAGCAGGTCGTCGTAAAACAAAGTGTTATGATGAAACGGCGGCATTTGGCGTCGGTAAAATTTGTGTTAGCCAGTGGGGCGGTAACCGTTCCGTTTTTAAAGGAAGAGCAGGTAAGACAACTAGCAAACCTGGCACTGGCAGATGTTGAGCGCAGTGCCAGGTCGTGGATGTAATTAACGCAGGGTGGGGGACACCCTGCGACATAAAGAAATCAGCCGTTAACTGGCGGGACGTGCACAAAACCCTGCATCAGTACCCGCGCACTGCGACTCATGATAGCTTTTTCCACCTCCCATTGCTCACCCTGTTGCGTGGCTTTGGCGCCTACTTTCAGCGTGCCTGAAGGATGGCCGAAAACGACAGACTCTCTGTCTGTGCCGCCAGCTGCCTCATTTACCAGTGTTCCCCTGATTGACGCTGCTGTACCAATTGCTACTGCAGCTGTTCCCATCATTGCATGGTGCAGTTTGCCCATCGACATAGCGCGTACTAATACATCGATATCTGTAGCGGCAATCTGCTTATTGCTGGATGCAGTGTAGCTGCAGGGCGGAGCGACAAAGGCAATTTTGGGTGTATGCTGGCGGGAAACGGCTTCGCCTACATCATTAATCAGGCCCATTTTAACCGCTCCATGAGCGCGCAGGCTCTCAAACTTTGCCAGCGCTTCAGCGTCTGAATTAATGTCATCCTGAAGCTCTGTGCCGGTATAGCCTATATCTTTAGCATTGACAAAAATGGTCGGGATACCGGCGTTAATCATGGTGGCTTTTATACTGCCGAATTCGGGAACGGTTAGGGTATCAACCAGATTTCCTGTCGGGAAAAGGGCTTTTTCGCTATCCGCAGGATCGATAAATTCTATTTTGACTTCTGCGGCAGGGAAGGTCACGCCATCCAGTTCAAAGTCACCGGTTTCCTGCACATTGCCGTCAGTCATAGGGATATGTGCAATGATGGCTTTTTGAATATTGACCTGCCAGATACGAATTTCGGCAATACCATTGTCAGGCACGCGCGATGGGTCCACCAGGCCATTACTGATGGCAAACGCTCCTACGGCGGCGGTCAGGTTTCCGCAATTCCCGCTCCAGTCGACAAATGGCTTATCAATGGCCACCTGACCGAACAGGTAATCCACATCGTAACCCTCGTGTTCACTGGCCGACAGAATAACTGTTTTGCTGGTACTGGATGTTGCGCCGCCCATGCCGTCAGTATGTTTGCCGTAGGGATCCGGGCTGCCAATTACTCGCAAAAGCAAGGCATCGCGTTGTGGGCCGGGCTGCTGCGCGTACTCAGGTAAATCGGTCAGTTTGAAAAAGACACCTTTACTGGTCCCGCCGCGCATGTAGGTGGCGGGAATTTGAATCTGTGGCTGATGCGCCATATACACTCCTTAAACCAAAAAAGCGCCTGTCACCGGCACCTGAAATGTGTTCAGGCGTCGGCGCAGGTCGCTGTTATCACTAATACATGGCTGACTAGCTGTCAGCACCTGCTTCTTCAGCTTCCAGGAAGTCCTTAGCGAAGCGCTGCAATACACCGCCGGCAGAGTAGATGGAAAGCTCTTCAAACGTATCCAGGCGACAGGTAACTGGCACTGATTCAGATTCGCCATTCTTGCGATTTACAACCAGTGTGAGCTCGGCACCCGGGCTCGGCTCACCTTTCACGTCGTAAGTTTCTGTGCCATCAAGTTTAAGCGTGATACGGGTGGTGCCCGGTTTAAACTCCAGTGGCAGAACCCCCATACCAATAAGGTTGGTGCGGTGAATCCGCTCAAAGCCTTCCGCGACGATAACCTCAACGCCGGCCAGGCGAACGCCCTTAGCCGCCCAGTCCCGGGACGAGCCCTGACCATAGTCAGCGCCAGCAATAATAATCAACGGCTGTTTACGCTCCATGTAGGTCTCGATAGCGTCCCACATGCGCATGACTTTGCCTTCTGGTTCCAGACGGGTGAGCGAGCCCTGTACAACTTCACCCTGTTCCATGACCATCTCGTTAAAGATTTTGGGGTTAGCCAGCGTCGCGCGCTGTGCTGTAAGGTGGTCGCCACGGTGTGTGGCATACGAGTTGTAGTCCACTTCCGGCACGCCCATGCTGGTCAGGTATTCACCTGCAGCACTGCTTGGCAGGATGGCATTGGACGGCGACAGATGGTCGGTGGTGATATTATCGGGCAGTATCGCCAACGGACGCATACCTGTCATGGTGCGCTCAGCCGCCAGCGCGCCTTCCCAATAGGGTGGGCGGCGGATATAGGTGCTCATCTCACGCCAGTTATACAGCGGATTAATATCTTTTCCGTAGTCCACCTTCAAATCGAACATGGGTTCGTAAACTTTGGTGAAATGCTCAGGCTTGACGTAATTGGCGACCACATTGTCAATCTCTTCCTCTGTGGGCCACAGGTCTTTCAGCGTTATCGGATTGCCGTCTTTATCGGTTCCCAGAACGTCTTTTTCGATGTCAAAACGGATGGAGCCGGCAATTGCATACGCCACGACCAGCGCCGGAGACGCTAAGAATGCCTGTTTGGCAAATGGGTGGATACGGCCATCAAAATTTCTGTTCCCTGAAAGTACCGCGACAGAATAAAGATCCCGCTCTTCCAGTTCTTTTTGAATTTCCGGGTCAAGCGCACCGCTCATCCCGTTACAGGTTGTACAGGCAAAGGCAACCACACCGAATCCCAGTGACTCAAGTTCACCCATCAGGTTGGCTTCTTCAAGGTACAGCTTTACCGCTTTAGAGCCAGGGGCCAGCGAGGTCTTTACCCAGGGCTTTCTGCTCAGGCCATACTCGTTGGCTTTTTTGGCCAGCAGGCCAGCTGCGACTACGTTTCTCGGATTACTGGTATTGGTACAACTGGTGATAGCTGCAATGATGATGGCACCGTCTGGCATCTGTCCGTCTTCGTGCTCAACAGAGCCCAGCAGACCATGTTGCTGCAAATCGCTGGTAGGCAATTTGGCATGCGGCTTAGATGGCCCGGCCATGGTTCTGTTAACCGCACCTAAGTCAAACTCAAGCACGCGTTCGTAATCAGCGGTTGCCAGATCGTCAGCCCATAGTCCGGTATGACGTGCATAGTTTTCAACCAGTGCAACCTGCGCATCATCACGTCCGGTCAGTTTCAGATAGTCTATGGTCTGCTCGTCAATATAGAACATGGCCGCGGTGGCACCATATTCGGGCGTCATGTTGGAGATGGTCGCGCGATCGCCCACTGTAAGGTTCGCCGCCCCTTCTCCAAAGAACTCAAGATAGGCGCTGACCACACGTTGTTCACGCAGATATTCTGTCAGGGCCAGTACAATGTCGGTGGCGGTGATACCTGGTTTGGGTTTACCTTTTAACTCAACACCCACAATATCAGGCAGACGCATGTAAGAGGCACGGCCCAGCATGACGCTTTCTGCTTCCAGACCGCCCACGCCTACGGCAATAACGCCCAGTGCATCAACATGCGGCGTATGACTGTCGGTACCCACCAAGGTATCAGGGAAGGCTACACCGTCCCTGCTATGTACAACCGGTGACATCTTTTCTAAGTTGATTTGGTGCATGATGCCATTACCAGGCCCAATCACATCAACATTTTTAAATGCCGTTTTCGTCCAGTTGATAAAGTGAAATCTGTCATCATTTCGGCGATCTTCAATGGCTCGGTTCTTATCAAACGCGTCTTTTTCAAACCCGGCGTGCTCAACCGCCAGAGAATGGTCAACAATTAACTGTGTTGGCACCACAGGATTTACTTTTGACGGATCGCCGCCTTTTGCTGCGATGGCATCGCGCAGGCCAGCCAGATCAACAAATGCGGTTTGCCCCAAAATGTCATGGCACACGACTCTGGATGGGAACCAGGGAAAATCATGCTCACGTTTTTTAAAAACAAGCTGTTCCAGGGATTGGGTCAGAATGTCTGACGGACATTTGCGAACCAGGTTTTCGGCCAGTACCCGCGAGGTGTAAGGCAATGTCTCATAAGCGCCCGGCTTGATATCATTGATGGCCTGACGGGTATCGAAATAATCCAGATGACTGCCCGGCAGGGGCTTTCGATAATCGGTATTCATAACGGTCTCTCAGATGAAAAAAAGGCGCACGATTGGTGCGCCAATTTATTAATTAATCACGTTCGCTCATGGGCGGTACCGGACGAAGTTCCTCACCGGTATACTCTGCAGAAGGTCGGATAATCCGGTTATCTGCCCGCTGCTCCATGACATGAGCAGCCCAGCCTGTCAGGCGTGACATAACGAAGATTGGCGTGAATAACTTAGTGGGAATGCCCATGAAGTTATAGGCCGAGGCATGGAAGAAATCAGCATTACAGAACAGTTTCTTCTCGCGCCACATGACCTCTTCACAGCGCTCAGACACAGCATAAAGTACGTCATCACCGACATCTTCAGACAGCTTCTTCGACCATTGCTTGATAATTTCATTGCGCGGGTCGCTGTCAGAGTAAACCGCGTGGCCGAAACCCATAATTTTTTCTTTACGCTCAAGTTTCGCCATCATTTCTTTTTCGGCGTGATCGGGTGAGGTAAAGCCCTCAATCATTTCCATCGCCGCTTCGTTAGCGCCACCGTGCAATGGTCCGCGCAGGGAGCCGATGGCACCGGTGATGCACGAGTGCATATCAGAGAGCGTGGACGCACATACGCGAGCAGTGAACGTTGAGGCATTGAACTCGTGCTCAGCGTACAGGATGAGTGATACGTGCATCACATCTTCATGCAGTTGTGATGGTTTTTCGCCGTGAAGCAGGTGTAGGAAGTGGCCGCCGATAGACTCATCATCGGTATTCTCGTCAATTCTGACGCCATCATGGGTAAAGCGATACCAGTAACAGATGATGCCTGGAAAAGCCGCAAGCATACGTTCGGTCACGTCCTGCTGCTGATCGAAATTCGCTTCACCTTCCAGATTCCCCAGCATCGAACAACCTGTGCGTAGCACATCCATAGGATGCGCATCTTTTGGAATGCGCTCGAGGACTTCTTTTAATGGCTGCGGCAAACTGCGCAGTGACTGTAATGTCTTTTTATAGGCCGCTAGTTCCTGCTGGTTAGGCAATTTACCTTTTAAAATGAGGTGGGCGACTTCTTCAAACTGACAATTATTCGCCAGATCTTTTACATCATAACCGCGATACGTCAGACCTGAACCTGAAACGCCAACAGTCGACAATGCTGTTTTGCCAGCGACCTGTCCGCGCAATCCTGCGCCCCCTAATTGTTTAGCCATGCGTAATCTCCTGAAAAAATGTAGTGTACAAAGGGAAAAATTTATTAATTCTTATTGCGGCTGAACAAATCGTCCAGCTTCTGTTCGTAGTCGTGATAGCCCAGGTAGTCGTATAGATCCATGCGGGTTTGCATGTCATCCACAACGGCTTTTTGATCGCCGTCTGTCAGAATGGTCTGATAAACCCGTTCAGCGGCTTTGTTCATGGCTCTGAAAGCGCTCAGTGGATACAGCACCATGTCTGCGCCCCATTCACCCAGCTCTTTTTTATTCCATAATTCGGTTTTTCCAAATTCGGTAATGTTGGCCAGAATCGGCACATCGAGCGCATCAGCGAAGGCGCGGTAATGTTCTTCGGTCTGTACAGCTTCTGCAAAAATACCGTCAGCTCCTGCTTCGACATAAGCTTTGGCTCGCTCAATAGCAGCCTCCAATCCTTCCTGGGCGAACGCATCGGTGCGCGCCATAATGAAAAAGTCAGGATCGGTGCGAGCATCAACCGCCGCCTTAATACGATCAACCATCTCCTGCGTGCTGACGATTTCTTTATTCGGGCGATGGCCGCAACGTTTTTGCGCCACCTGATCTTCCATATGAACCGCGGCCGCGCCTGCTTTTTCCATATCCTGGATAGTTTTAGCGATGTTGAATGCACCGCCCCAGCCTGTATCAATGTCGACCAGCAAGGGTAAGTCACATGCCCGGGTTATACGCTGCACATCTTCAATCACATCATTAAGTGACGTCATACCTAAGTCAGGCAGGCCGTAAGAGGCGTTTGCAACGCCACCGCCAGATAAATAAATGGCTTTATGACCAATTTGTTTTGCCATAATTGCGGTGTACGCGTTAATTGTGCCGACAATCTGAAGCGGGTGATTGTCAGTTAACGCCTGACGAAATTTTTTTCCTGCACTTTGCATAATTAAAGCCTCGTAGGGTTAAACAGAGATTGAGTTCAGTTTTCTTTCGATATTGTTCTTCGAATAAAGTATGTGTCTGCGCATGAGCATTTCTGCCAGTTCACCGTCACGGTTTGCAATGGCCCGCACAATATGGCTGTGCTCCTCAAAAGCGGTCGTTACACGGGGCCCGGCCATGCCAAGCTGCACCCGGTACATGCGAACCAGATGATAAATACCGTTAATTAAGACACTGATCAGATGCGCATTTTTGCTTCCCAGCACTATCCGGTAATGAAAGTCGACATCACCGGCCTCCTGATAATAGGTTTCACCTGAGCTCACTTTATTGGAATGGGCTTCCAGCAATGACTGTAAATTACTAATTTCAGTCGCATCCATATTTTCAGCAGCCAGTCTGGCTGCCATACCCTCCAGTGCTTCGCGTACCTGATACAGTTGCACCAGCCCGGCAGCTGAAAGCGTGACGACTTTGGCGCCGACATTCGCTTTGCGCTCGACCAGGTGACAGGCCTCAAGCCGATTAATTGCTTCACGGATAACTGCCCGACTGACTGCATAACGTGTCGACAATTCAGTTTCGCTGAGTTTGGCTCCGGCCTGAATGACACCCTCTACAATATCGGTACGCAAACGAAAGAATGTTTTGTCCGCATTGGTAACAGGTGTTTCGATAGGTAGCGACATAAGATGAATAGGAATGCGTGTCTAATGTCGACAATATAGGGGTTTGAGATGTGTGAGTCAATGGTATTGTAGTGGTATTGTCGACAAAGCGCCCCTGCGGGCGCTTGTCTTTTGAGATTACTCTGCTTTTTGCAGCCTGACGATGGTGTCAGCGTCTATCTCATAATCTTCGAAAAAGTCATCTTCGATTGAAGCGGTGACTTTTACACGGTCACCGTGCTTAAGCACAAGGTAGCCATCTTTATCCAGCGGGTTATCGCGAAGATCATCCACTTCTACGGTAAGTGCAGCATCCCCGGCACCAAATTGAAAAGCATCATCGGATAGCGTGGTCACATTCCCGATAAGCGTCACTTCTGACTTATCTAAATCCAGACCCGCGGCAGAAATCAGCATATCAGACTCATGCGCCATGGTATTTGCGGCCACAAACGCCGTACCTACATTTTCAAGATAAAGGCTGGACGCACGCATTCTGCCTTCAGTAAGTAGTTGCTGATTTAGCATGCCTGTAACAGTAACGGTCGCATCATTGAGATTTTCAAAGGCCGTTTGATCGAGTTGCAATGTGTCCGTATCGACAATCAATTCACCTTCACCGTAATCCATTGTGATGAACTTTGAATCAACTTCTGTGACTGTGCCGGTCAATGATATCCAGGTCGTGCTGGCCTGGGATGTGGCCACAGGCACACTGTTTGTCTGCGTCTCCTGGGCAATGGCCGTGCCGGCCATCAATGATGTAGAAATAAGTGTAGCAAGCATCAGTTTATTGGCGTTCATAGAACCTCCTTAGTGAGCTTTTCAGGCTGTGCCGGTAAATGTCCGGTTTAGCCTGACGTTTCATAATCTTGCCAAAGGAACAATGCAACTTTGATGCTAATTAATTTTTTTATTATATTTCATGCGGTTAAATTTTTTCAGATAGACAGCTGCACATCTACCAGATGGAGAAAGTTGTAGCTTTTACATATAAGTCGCCATTAGCGGGCACGTCGTTGGTTGAGTACAGCGTCACCGATATCCCGTTCAACTCTTGCGCTGTTAAACAATGAAACCAGCGCTATAACGCCCATAAACACCATGGTGAGCTGGAAGTCAGCGGTTATCGGGGTGGCACGAGTATCATCAATAATAAAGGTTGCCAGGGCCAACGCCAGTGCGCCTGCCGTGATGCCCATTCCCCGGGTCATTTGCATGATGACGGCACTGAGCGTATTGGCGTCGCGGATATAGGATTGCGGGACGTCCGCAAAGCTCAGCGTGTTAAGCACCGTCAGATGCATTGAGCGCGTCATGCCACTTAAAAACAAAATAAGCCCCAGCAGCCACGCTGAGGTTTGTGCATCGCACAGTGCCAGTATAAAAAAGCCCGCAGCAACCAGAACAGTGTTATAAATAAGCACATTTTTAAAACCAAATGCATTCATGATCCAGGTGGTTGCGGGCTTAACAGCAAGGTTACCAGCGAATAACCACAGTAATAACGTGCCGGCTTCAATTGCACTGTAGCCAAGACCCACCTGCAGCATCAGAGGGATAATAAATGGCGCACTGGATAGCGAGATGCGTATTATCGCCCCCCCGGTCATGGTGGCGCGGAAGGTTGAAAACTTCAGTGCCGACAGTGAAAACAGGGGGTTACTGGCATACAGCATGTGGCGGATAGCGAAAACCAGGACTGTGGCCCCCCCAATAACCAGTATGAGAGGAAGGGAGATGTTGTCAGGGCGGGCACTAAACGATTCCAATCCTGCCATCAAAGTGCCAAAACCGGTTGCACTGAGTAAAAAGCCGGTCACGTCAAAGGGTTGCCACTGCCCCTTATCGTTATTGAGTAACCAATAGGCAAACAGCAACGCAATAATGCCTAGCGGTACGTTAATAAAGAATATCCATGACCAGTGCCAGGTCTCGGCAATCCAGCCTCCCAGAACCGGTCCTATCAGCGGTGCACCGAGTGCCGGCCAGGTCAAAATGGCCATGGCGTTCACAATCTGCTCTTTGGGCAGGTTGCGCAATACCACCAGGCGACCCACAGGTACCATCATTGCGCCGCCAATTCCCTGCAGAACTCTGGCAATAGTAAATTGAGTCAGACTTTGACTGAATCCACACAGGACCGAGGCGGCTACGAATATTAAAATCGCCAGGGAAAATATGCGCTTGGCACCAAACCGATCTGCGGCCCAGCCGCTGATGGGGATGAATATCGTGACGGCCACCAGATAAGCACTAACGCCTACGGATAAATGCGCAGCCGGCACACCAAACTCGGCTGCTATTATGGGTAATGCCGTGGTAATGATGGTTGCATCAAGAATTTCCATAAACAATGCGGCGGCAACGAGCAACGCCGTCGCTGTTTTGTGCGATACAGTTGGCATGTGAGTGTTGTCTTACTTTTTACAAAACGAATAATGAGTCAGAGCAATCTTGCGAAAAGATTGATTCGAAGGAGCGGGCAGGCGAGTCGCAACAATCAGTGATACTCGCTGACCCAAATCTATAAGCAGGTTAACCCAAGACAGATCACCCGCCACAATAAGCAATTGTTCTAGGTTATTTCAAATGCTCGGACAACGCGTTGTACGCCATCGACATTCCTTGCAATGTCAACGGCGTAAGTAGCTTCCTGATTTGTTACGCGTCCCATCAGAAAGACCTCCGAGTTTTCCACCACCACTTTAATCTGCATAGAGGGAACATTATCGTTGGCCAGAAGCTTGGCTCTGATTTTATTCGCTAACCAAATGTCATAAGCCTGTGACGAAGCCCCTTGCGGTGTGCCCACTCTCACCTGATTATGAATCTTTCTGATGTAGTCGACCTGCTGTACCTCACTCACCGCCTGATCAATGATTTGGCGGTCCGGTGCCTGCCCTGTCATCAGTGCAACGCCATTATAAACATCCACACGCAGATTGGCTTCATCTTTGAGCCGCTCATATTTGGCCCATCGAAACGATACTTTTCCTTCAGCGTTCTGATCATCCAGTTGAGTGCCAACAGTACGACGGTCATTGGCGACTTTAGCCGCCGCAGCAGCGCCTGCACCTACAGCAGCAACAACGCAGCCCTGTAGCTGAGTTGTTGCAAGAATCAGTGCCAGAACGCCTGCCGAAAAGGCGCGATTGGTCATTTAGCTATGGTCTCCATGATCAGCAGGGAACAGACTATCATCAATGCATTCACACAGATTATGAATAACCAGTAGATGAACCTCCTGAATACGGGCGGTTCGGTTCGAAGGCACACGAATTTCAACATCATGTTCGCTCAGAAAACCTGCCATTTCGCCGCCGTCTTTACCGGTAAGCGCGACAATCGTCATATCGCGGGACAAGGCTGCTTCCATCGCCGCTATGACATTGCGTGAGTTACCACTGGTGGATATGGCCAGCAAGATGTCGCCAGACTGACCCAATGCACGAACCTGCTTGGCGAATATTTCATCGTAACTGTAGTCGTTTGCGATGGAGGTCAGGGTAGAGGTATCCGTGCTTAATGCAATGGCAGGCAGGCTAGGGCGGTCACGCTCATAGCGATTGAGCATTTCAGAGGAAAAATGCTGCGCATCCCCCGCGGAGCCACCGTTTCCGCAGCTAAGAATTTTATTTCCGCGAATCAAAGCCTCGACCATCATGGTAGCGGCTTTCTCGATGGCGTCGGGAAGCACCTCCGAGGCGGCTATCTTAGTCTGGATACTTTCAGTAAAATTGGCTTTAATATTTTCTATCATATCGCTTCACTATTCAGGCAATGATTTAGCCAGCAATGTTCTTTATCCATTGCAGGTTCTGATTATCTAATGCTACCACATCAAGGCGCATTGATGTGTGGTTCGGATTAAGACCGCGAGCCAGTAAATATTGTTCAAAGCAGGTTTGCAATTTTCTGCACTTTGACGCTGTGACAAATTCACTGGCAAGGCCATGGGTTGAGCAGCGTCTGGCTTTAACCTCAACACAAACCCATGTTTGTCCGTCGCGCATAACGATATCCAGTTCACCGTAGCGGGTCTGAAAATTACGCGCTTCAGTTTTAAGACCCTGTGCCAGCAGGTAAGCCTCGGCATGATCTTCTGCACGCTGCCCGGTCACTCTGGACATGGTTATTCTCCGGTTACCGGAATAATCTGTTGGTTATTGATACGCGCCTGAGGCAGCGTTCGAATTACCCGGCCTTCCTCGTCCACTGACAATTTTCCGGTAAGCCCTTCCAGGCTCACCTGCGGCAATAGCGCCATTTGCTGGATGTTTGGCAGCATCTGGTAGGCATCCACACCAAATGCAAACAATCGCGAAAACGCAGTACTGCGCTCGGGCCACAGTGAATTTGCTGTGCGGGTAAACTCTGGCCAGCGATTTTGCGGTAACATCCAGGGCATATCGATAAAACGTACATTCTGCAAATCGCGCCACTGATTTTTACCGCTGTCATACTCCATCGAACGCGATGTCGTGTACACCGGCACTGTTTTCCCGTCAAAGGGACTCAGGCTTGCCTCAACCATGGGGTTTAAAAGTTCTGTTTGTTCTGGCGAGGCAAATACCACGATGGCATCGATATCACGACGGTTGCGGGTGACGTTGTGCAGTTTTTCATTAACCATGTAGCGAATCTGGTCAATCCGCGACTTGCTTTGCGCAACGCCTAGTGCATCAGTTATTCCGTCTTTCAGTGAGCCACTGTCATCAAAAGTAACAATATTCAGTGCATGGGGCTTGTCGGCGTTGCTGTGATGGCGCTGCCAGCGCGCTTCAAATGCCTCCAGTAAACGCTGATAGACTGAACTGTTTGCAGCAACCACGATGGGTGAACGGTATCCCTTTTGCGCAATGTGGTCAGCCAGCTGATAAGCTTCATCCTCAGGTGCCAGTGCAAACCAGGTGGCCGGCAGGGGGGCTGCAGCAGGAACTGCGAACTCTTTTGGGATCAGTGGGCTGTCGATAGTGCTAATCGTGACCGGCGACGTATCATCCGGGCGATTCAGTGCCAGAAGATGAATATCGCCGGGCAGCGCTGGCAGCATTAAATCCAGCGTCTGTTTAAGTAACGGGCCGATGACCCATTGGGTATCACCAATAGCGCTGATGAGCTCCTCACCTGTCTTACCATTGGTATCGACAAATGTCAGCTGGGGAACTGAATCCGATCCGGCACGGGCCAGTTGATCATAGTATGCAGCCAGAATACCGTCTTTCACTGCCATGCCTGTTGTTTTATAGCGGCCACTTAACGGCAGCATCACAGTGGCCTGCTGGATGTTAGTACGGCGTAAATCTGCGGCTTTTATTATATCTTCAGGCAGATAGGTAACCAGCGATGAACCGCGATAGACACGCGTAAATCGATTCAGCGCACGCTTAAACTGCGCCGTATTCAGCCCGTTTTCTTCAATCAGATTATGCAGGGCAAAATAGGGCTGAAGATCGTTGTAACGCGCTGCACTGTTTTTAATTTCGCTGGCTGGCACGTTATTGACCCATTGCCATATCCGCTCTACTGCATGGCGCTCATCGGGCATAATTTGAATATAAGATGCCGCCGCATCCAGATAATTCTGTTGCCGGTCATACAGGTGGGTCAATAAAGTAAGTTGATGCCTTTTAACCTGACTATCGTCTGCCAGCGGCGTGAGCAGGTTGATTAGTTGGTCTGTATCTGCTGCCGGGTCATCTATATAGCTTTGTGCAATCAACGTTTTTGCCCGCTGTCTTTCAGGGGCATCAAGTGGCTGAGAAATCAAAGACAGCAAGAGATGTTGCGCACGGGCTGGTTGTTCTCGCTGCAGATAAGCCGTCGCAGCATCCAGCAATACCCGATTGACCAGCTTCTGATCAGCATCCGGCCCCATTTGCTCAGCGCGTAGCAGCAGGGACTCAGGCGATTGCTCGACCTTTTCCACCTCAGGCATAGTATTCGTTGCGATTGGAGTTTTTTCAGGCGCCCGGCTAACTGGTGAGGTACAGCCAGCTATGGTTAATACAAGCACCAGAGCAAAGCACGATAAAGATAAACGGCCCCGACAGTTTAATTGCACATCTGATCCCTCTTATTCTGGAGCAACAAGTTTATCTGAACACACAGGAAAATCTACGTCTGCAACGATAAACCGTACTCAAGCCGTGGTACACTGCCGGTTTTCGAAATGGCTGACTCAGGTGACCACGTTTATGTCCGCAACGTTGTATATTGTACCCACACCCATTGGTAATCTGGAAGATATCACGACCAGAGCCCTGAAAACGCTGGAGTCGGCGGACTGGATTGCCGCTGAGGATACCCGCCATACCCAGCGCCTTCTGCAACATTTCAGTATAAGAACCCGCACGCTCTCGCTGCATGAACATAATGAAGAAAAGCGTGCCGCGATGCTCTGTCATCGATTACTAGAGGGTGAAACGGTGGCACTGGTCAGTGATGCAGGGACACCACTTATCAGCGATCCGGGATTTGTACTGGTACGCCATTGTCGTGAACAGGGCATTCCGGTGGTGCCGTTGCCCGGACCGTGCGCCGCAATTACTGCATTGAGCGGATCAGGCCTGCCCACTGACCGCTTTATTTTTGAAGGGTTTCTGCCAGTTAAAAGTCAGGCGAAGGAAAACAGGCTGGCACTGTTAGCTGACCGCCATGCCACCACAGTATTTTATGAGGCGCCGCGGCGGGTTATCGCCACACTCAAGGATATTCAGAAAGTGCTGGGCGACGAACGTCAGGTCGTCATTGCCAAAGAGCTTACCAAAGCCTTTGAATCAATTGTCAGTGGGCGGGCAGAAGAGGTGATTGACTGGTTGGAGGCTGAGCCGGCCAGGCAAAAAGGCGAGTTTGTTTTAATGGTTTCACCAGCACCTGAGCAGGAGTCCGACATTTCAGCCGACGCTCTGTCACTGCTTAAAACGCTCGCAGAGGAGCTTCCACTGAAAAAAGCCGCGGCCATTGTCGCTTCACACTACAAGTTGAAAAAGAATGCGTTATATCAGGCTGGCCTTAACTTTTCATCGTAACTGCTAGCTGTTGTTCTTGTTATGGAATGATGGAAGGGCCCTGCAGTAGCCTTCGGTAATCAAAATTGGCTACCTTTGCGTACCCACCATATATAACTTGGAGGGCATATGACAAACCGTACGTTGAAGCTGGAGATTCATGAGGGAACCTGGATGGTGAATGTTATCGACAGAACCAATGACGATGGCGTTTACGAACTGCTGCATCCTAACAAGGAAGCGCAGGTAGAGGTTAACGACGAAAAAATGCAAGGCTTTGAATACAATATTACCGCGCATGCCGGAACGCCGTTCACGCTTTATCTTGATGATACGGTGCTGGCCGAGGGTGAAGTGCCTGATGAGGGCGTGGCGAGGGGTAAAGGCGTTTTGTAAGGTTTCTGACTAAGCTTCGTCACAGCTTACTTGATAATGATAAAAAAACGGGCAGTCAGTGGAAACACTGACTGCCCGCTTTGTATTCAACTACGAAGGTTGGCAGAATAGGTATAAGCTTTGTTAACTCAGGACAGGCGCCCTTTAAAGTCTTCATAAGTAAACTGCCGTACCAGTTCAAACTCGCCATTCTTGCGCAAGATTCCAATTGATGGATGTTCCACACCATTGAAAAAGCTGGTTTTTACCATGGTGTAATGCATCATATCCTCAAACTGAAGACGGTCGCCAACACGCAGTGGTGCATCGAACGAATAGGTATCGATGACATCGCCAGCCAAACAGGAATTTCCACCCAAACGATAGTTATAAGCTTTATCACCCGGCATGCCTGCATGCGTAATTACAGGGCGGTAAGGCATTTCTAACACATCAGGCATATGCGCTGTCGCTGAAATATCGAGAATGGCAATATCGCCTTCGTTTTTAACAATATCTACCACTTCGGCAATCAACGGGCCGGTTTGCCACGCTACAGCGGAACCGGGCTCAAGGATGACATCCAGATTTGGATAACGCGCCTTAAACGCCTTCAGCGTGTTTATCAAGTGCTCAACATCATAATCTGCACGTGTCATAAGATGACCGCCGCCCAGGTTAAGCCACTTTAATGATGGCAGCCATTGACTAAATCTGGCTTCTATTGCTTCAAGTGTTCGCGCAGTGGCAAAAGAATCACACTCACACAAATTATGGCAATGAAAGCCATCAACGCCTGTTAAATCGACATTATTTAATTCACTGGCGCGCACACCCAGGCGGGATCCCGGGGCGGCAGGATCATAGAGCGGCGTTTCTGCTTCCTGATGCTCGGGATTAATTCTAAGTCCCAGGGAGACATCAGGCATGGCATCACGATAGCGCTCCCACTGCCCGAGGCTGTTAAACGACAGGTGATTGACCAGCTTATTCAACTGGTCAATATCATCGGGTTTATAAGCAGGGGAGTAGGCATGCACCTCTTTGCCCATTTCACTGGCCAGCCTGGCTTCCCAGACAGAACTGGCGGTGGCCCCATGCAGGTAAGGTTTGATGATGTCAAACGCTGACCACATGGAAAACCCCTTCAACGCCAGAATGATACGGACACCCGATTCATCCTGTACGCGCTGCATAAGCGCCAGGTTCTCCAGTAACCTGGACTCCTCAAGCACATAGCAGGGTGAGGGAATATCATTCCGCGATGTTAAGTCGTTCAAACCCGATACTCCTGACTATTTAGCAAAAGGGCTTTGGTCACACTCAATCACATGCCATGGAAGACCATGCTTGCCCAATTCTTCCATGAACGGATCAGGGTCAAATTGTTCCATGTTCCAGACACCCGGTTTCTTCCAGGTACCATTGAGCATCAATTTGGCACCAATCATGGCCGGTACGCCAGTGGTATAAGATACCGCCTGTGCGCCTACTTCCTCGTTGGTTTTTGCATGATCACAATTGTTATAAATGAAGATGGTTTTTTCCTTACCATCTTTAACACCTGTGATGTAGGTACCGATGCATGTCATGCCGGTATAGCCTTCCGCCAGCGAGCCCGGATTTGGCAGTACCGCTTTTAAGAACTCCAGAGGTACAATTTTCTGCCCCTGGAACTCAACAGGCTCAATGCTTGTCATACCGATGCCTTCCAATACCCGCAGGTGATTGAGGTAGGCCTCGCCAAACGTCATCCAGAAACGCGCACGCTTGATGCCCGGAATATGCTTAACAATGGACTCAAGCTCTTCGTGATACATCAGGTAAGAAGGGCGTACGCCGATATTTTGATAATCAAGATCTTCGCGCACACTTAGCGGATCGGTCTCTTTCCACTGACCGTCCTCATAAAATTTACCACGCTGGGTAATTTCACGAATATTGATCTCAGGATTGAAATTGGTCGCAAACGCCTGACCGTGATCACCGCCATTACAATCTACAATGTCCAGATAATGGATCTCATCAAAGTAATGTTTGGCAGCGTACGCGGTAAACACGTTAGTGACACCCGGATCGAAGCCTGAACCCAGCAGTGCCATAATACCGGCATCTTTGAACTTGTCCTGATAAGCCCACTGCCACTTGTATTCAAACTTGGCTTCATCCTTGGGCTCATAGTTCGCTGTATCCAGATAATCGGTGCCAGTGGCAAGACAGGCATCCATAATTGGCAAGTCCTGATAAGGCAATGCCAGATTAATAACCAAATCAGGCTTAACGTCATTGATAAGCGACTCTACTTCGTCGGCATTATCTGCATCTACTGCAAAGACAGCCTTAACGCGATCAGCGCCTACTTCTTTTTGCAGAGCCTCACATTTTGACACTGTTCGGCTTGCCAGATAGATTTCGTCAAAAAACTCAGGCAGACGCGCACATTTTTTTACCGTTACCGTCGAGACGCCACCGGCGCCAATGATTAAAACTCGAGACATAGTTGAATTCCCAAGGTATTGAAATTTGCGGTGAATCCTAGCAGACATCATTAAATTGGCAAGCAAAGTTGATATCGGCAGGACCGGGATGTGCATACCCGGAGTATATAAGCCATCACCCCGTGATGACTTTATACGAAACACACCTTTTCAGGTTTGATGTTACGCTGTAAGTAACAACGTTACACTGACAGGCTGATGGTTTCCACCTGACCTGCATGGCGTAAAGCGACTGTCAGGTGGCAGAATGATTCATAGGTGGTGAAATCAAAATCTTGCCATCAACGCGCTTATAAGGGTAGAGCAGCACCGTCTCATTTCCCGCTGCATCAGTTGCGTTTATTGCGATGGCATCGAGTTGTTTTTGATATTCCGTTGTAACGGTTGCCGCATACACCAAAATGCTGTGGCTGTGAGTATCAGTGGTGGTATCAATAATTCGCCACTGCAACTGCTCGATTAGATAGCTTTCATTTTGTGAACTGGTCAGGTCATCAGCAAACAAACATCCGGCTTTGCCATTTTCGTACAGAGCCGCAAAAGGATAGAATGCCTGGCTATGTGGCAGCATCAACTCACACAATGTCAGAGCTTTGCGAATAAGCGTTTGTAATGGAGTGGACAACTGAATAGGACCATTAATCACAAAATCACCCTCCGGCATATTCAGGGACAGATAATGAATATGCATTGTCGAATTTACTGTCAGTTTTTTGAACCGACTTTATTTAAATGAAACCCCAGGTCTGTCTTAGGATTTAAAACGAATTTTAGCAAGGGCAAGATCAGTTTCTTGCCCCCTGTAAGCCACCTGTATGTAAGGCAATTAAGGTACTGCCCCGGTCAAATTCTCCTGCCGCAATTTTATTTTTCAATGCGAAGAACAATTTACCGGAATAAACCGGTTCAACCGGAATATTATAGGTGCTGAACATTTCATGGCAAAAGTCCGTCAAAACAGCATCTTTTTTTGCATAACCGCCACCATGGAAACGGTGATCGATGTACCAGTTTTCCTGCTGCTCAGGCATTAATTCGCTGACCAGTGACTCAAGATATTGTTCACCTTTCAGGACAGCAATGCCGCATGCCGTTTTACGAACAGACAGCGAACTGGCGATACCGGCCAGGGTCGCGCCGCTTGCCACGGGCGCCAGAATATAATCGAAATCGACTGAAATTTCATCCATCATGTTGGTCATGCCGGTCAGGGCTGCCGATGAGCTTCCTCCTTCGGGAACGATAAGAGCATTGTCATACTGGTGATGAAGTTGCGCTAAGAGTCGCTTATCATGCCTGTTGTGATAGGTCGCGCGATCTACAAACCGGATGTTAATTCCCCAGCGCCTCAGGTCGTTTAGCATAGGGGTCATGTTCTTTGAATAATCTCCGCGAACGATAACCGTGCAGTCAATATTAAATGTTTTGCACACATAACCCAGCGCGTGAAGGTGGTTCGAATATCCACCACCAAAACTCACAATACTAAGTGGCAGGTTGTGAGCGTCAGCGAATACATTGCTTAGTTTGCGCCACTTATTGCCGGATATTACCGGATGAATCAAATCATCGCGCTTGATGAAAATGTTCAGTTTGTCGGCACCTGGCCAGTCGGGATGAAACGCCTGCAACGGACTGGGTGTGGTCAGTGACAAAAGTTCGGTTATGGGTCGCGACATAGTATGAAACAGCACTTTTTTATTTAATATTGTGTAATGAATGATCACCCCGGCATCATTGCAGGGTAAAGATAATACTACCAGTAATTAAGGACATCCCATGCGATATATTGTTTTGATTATGTCGCTTTTGGCTGGCGGTCCGGCACTTGCCATGTCGCAGACTGTTCAGCAAGAGCTGACCAACCCAGCCAGGGTCGGGCAGGGTAAGTTTACCTATTATTTCTGGGATGTGTATAACGCCACCCTTTATGCGCCTGAGGGCCAATGGAACCAGTCGGGCCCCTTTGCGCTGACGCTTGAGTATCTGCGCGACTTTGAAGGCCGGGATATAGCAAAAAGAAGTATCGAAGAGATGGAAAAGCAGGGCGCTACCAATAAGCAACAACTATCAGACTGGCAAGCGCAAATGGAGCAAATATTTCCTGACGTCGAAGATGGTGATGCATTAACCGGCGTCGTAACCCGGGAAGGGAATACACGATTTTTCTTCAACGGGTCACTGATTGGTGAAGTCGAGGACACAGCCTTTACACAACGCTTTTTCGACATTTGGCTGGCGGAAAACACGTCCGAGCCGGAGCTGAGACAAAAGTTATTAGGAGACACGGACTGATGAGAATGAAACGACTTAGCATTTTAGTGCTGCCACTGATCATGTTGACCGGATGCATTGGCGCACCTGATGGAAAAGACTATGAGGCCGTGTCGCCAACGTTGAATATTCAAACGTTTTTTGTCGGTGATGTGAAAGCCTGGGGTATTGCTCAGGATCGGTTTGGCGAGGTTGTGCAACGCTTCAAGGTAGACATCGAAGGCCGTATGGAAGGCAACACGCTGATCATGGATGAATCGTTTGAGTATGGTGTTGGAAAAGGTCCTGACTCCCGCACCTGGCGCATTGAACCGGATGGGCAAGGAGGCTTCATCGGCAAAGCCGGCGATATCAATGGCGTAGCAAAAGGCGAAAATTATGGTAACGCCTTTAACTTTGAATATGAAATGGACTTACCGGTGGGAGATTCATCTTACACCGTGACATTTGATGACTGGTTTTTCGCATTTGATGAAAATACGCTAATGAACCGGTCTTACATTAAAAAATACGGGGTCATGGTTGCTGAGGTGACAATCTTCATGCAACGACAGAATTAGTAATATTAATTCAATGCCACGGAAGGCTTTTTGAACATTAATGTAATGCCCAGGCCCGAACCTTCCAATAACGGGTCGGGAATATAATAAATATGCGCGTTATGTAAGTCTGCCACTGCCTTAACCATGGATAGCCCCAGCCCATTACCTTTAGAGGTGCGGCTTTCCTGAGCACGATAAAAGCGCCGGTCCAGTTGCTTGAAATTGCTCACATCAACGCCCGGCCCGGAATCATCCACACTGACGATATAGCTGGTCGAGGTTTCTTTTGCCGTAACGCGAATCTGTGCATTTTCTCCGGCATATTTAACTGCATTATCAATAAGATTGGCAAACGCCTGAAACAGCAGGTTGCGATCGCCACGTAACGTTGCCGGCTGTATATCAAAGGTCAGTGACATATGTTTTTCTTCAATATACGGTTCGTACAGATCTACCACATCGCGCACAATATCGCCCAGGCTCACCTCGGCAAACCCCATGCGCTGACGTTTGCTTTCAATATCAGCAATGCGTAACAGGCCATTGAACATGCCCAGCAGAACATCTGTTTCTGCCAGAGCCTGTTGCTTTGAGCTGCTGTCGGGCAAATCATCCAGTCGTGAACGAAGCCGTGATAACGGCGTGCGAAGATCATGAGCAACATTGTCGGTAACCGATTTAATGTTTTGAACAGAGTACTCGATCTTATCCAGCATTTTGTTCAAAACCATTGCAAGTTTACTCAAATCGTCCCAGTTGCTGTCGATAGCAAGGCGCTCGTTCAGGTTGCCCGTCTGCATGATTGAGTCGGCAGTCGCTGACATACGATTGATGCGATTTACCACATAAAGCGCTACGCCCAGACTTAAGCCCGAAATGAGCCCTAAGATAGCAATAAACACCCAGCTTAATGAGCGACTCAGCGCCTGAGCGCTGTACAGCTCATCAATGTCGCGGGCAACAGTGACTGTGACGCCCTCATTAATAGTCTGACGGCGCACCAGCACCGCTTTGTTACCCCAGCCAGGCGCGTCTTTTGCGGTAAGCGGCGTGTCAATTTTGACAATATCGGCATCATCATCTAGTGCAAGCTTGCCCAACGGGCGACTGTTGCCGGCCAGAAACTGACCGTCGTTATCAGTAATCGCTACCCAGTTGATTAAATCATTATCCAGGTTTTGTTCTACCAACCCGATCACGGCCTGGCGACCACCACGCTCATACAAAGCCTCGTAAGCCCAAAGCTGGGATAACGCCGCATTTCTGGCTTCGTCAATTAATATGTCTTTGTTGGTCACAGACCACAGATAAATAATGAACGCCATAGCGGCGCCTGAAAGGAGGGTAATCAGCGCACCTACCCGAAAGCTAGAGCTTCGGGTAAATGTGCCTATCGCTATCACGCCAGATTTTCCGAAATCCGGTAACCAGTACCGCGCACAGTTTCTATAAGTGGCACATTGAACGTTTTGTCCACTTTCTGGCGCAAACGACTTATATGAACATCAATCACATTTGTTTGCGGATCGAAATGATAATTCCACACATGCTCAAGTAACATGCTGCGGGTCACCACCTTGCCACGGTTGCGCATCAGACATTCCAGTAACTGGAATTCTTTTGACTGAAGTTCTATTTCAGTATCCCCCCGTGTCACTTTCCTGTTAAGCAGATCCAGTGTTAAATCACCCACTTTCAATGCAGTGGTGGTATCGGTCTGTCGACCCACCAGGCCTTCAACCCGCGCCAGCAGCTCTTCAATAGCAAAGGGTTTGGTCAGATAATCATTGGCGCCTGAGCGCAGACCCTGAACTTTGTCTTCTACCTGACTCTTAGCGCTCAGCAGTAAAACCGGCGTGGTGTCTTCCTGCTCTCTGAGAGACTTCAGGATACTTATACCGTCTGTACCTGGCAGCATAATATCCAGAATAATTATATCAAATGTGTCGTTGCGCGCCGTCATAAGACCATCTGAACCATTTTCAACTGCGGTGCAGGTGTGACCGGCCGATTCCAGTCCTTTTTTCACGTGCCCGGCTACTGTGCTATCATCTTCAATAATTAACGCTTTCATGATTCGCCATTCTTCTGTGTGCCCGGAATCCATTTAGGTATTTGTCTTTGCTGATACAGGTAAAATTACCTAAATCGATCACTTAACACGCAAAATCATGCCGTTGCTATAGCTCTTTCCGTGGCAATCGGGCGGACGCATCATAGGGCGTAAAGTTTGGCACCGCACCGCTACCGGCTATGGCTTGCAACTCCCGCCAATATGATGCGGTCATCAGGTCACCATGCAGTGATTTAAGCAATGCTTTAAGGTGGCGCTTACCAACAATAAAATGCTCAAACTGTTCGGGGAATACATCATTCGGCGCAACAGAAAGTGTGTCCATTGCATAGGGGTCATCGCTTTTGGGGATCTCCCGGAAATTGCGATCTTTCATCAGGCAAATTTCATCGTAGTCGTAAAAGATAACGCGGCCTAACCGCGTGATACCAAAATTTTTATGCAGCATGTCGCCGGGGAAAATGTTGGCAAGTGCTATTTGCTTGATGCAGGTACCGAGCTCATTGATTGCGCTGCGAATTTTTTCCGGATCTGTTTCCTGATCCAGATAGAGGTTTAACGGCGTCATTTTGCGCTCAATATAGAGGTGACTGATAATAAGTTCATCGCCGACAATCTTTACGCTGGAAGCGCAGGTGTCATGGAGTTCCTGTAATAATTCAGGCGCAATACGGGCAAGCGGAAAGCGAAAATTAACGTATTCGTGGGTGTCAGCCATACGACCCACCCGGTCGGACATCTTCACCAATTTATAGCAACTTTTTACGTGGTCGCGGGTGATTTTCTTACTTTCTGCGAACTCATCCTTAATGATTTTAAATACCACGCCGTACGAGGGCAGATGAAATACCATCATCACCAGTCCGCGCGTGCCTGGCGCCGCCTCAAACAGGTCTGTGCTATTTTCCTGATGATGCAGAAAGTTTCGGTAAAACACGGTTTTGCCATGTTTAAAATGCCCCAACGCCATATACAGCTCAAAGTGTTTTTTATGGGGCAACAGTTCCTGCAAAAATGCGGCGACTTCCGCCGGGTACAGAGTGTCGGCCATAAAATAGCTGCGGGCAAAGCCGAAGATGATACTCAGATCTTTTCTGTCAGTGAGCAGCGCATCCACAAACAGCGCTTGTCGGGTGTTTGTCTGTAAAGCGATCACGAACGGCAGGGTCTCATCAGGCATGCATATTCTGCCGATGACATACGCCGCTTTCGAGCGATAAAAGACTGGTTTTAGCATTTCGACTGCGGTTACGCTTGCCAGTTGCGCCGGGGACAATCGCTGGCGCAATGCTGTTTCCAGATTGTTAATATCGCGGGCTTTGTCTTCAAAGGGAATATTGAACCGGTAGACATGAAAGATAGTTTCATACATCTTAGCCACCGTGGTGGTGGGGTCGAAGCTGTTGATCACTTTTGCCCGATCACGGCCGGGAAGATAACAGCGACTGGGCAACAAGAACATCACACTGTTATCAATTTTGCGATGCTTGAAAATGCGCCCGATGACCGAGTTGTAAAAGGTTTCCGCCAGTTCAAACTGAGGGTGGCCCTCCAGCAACAAAAAGTAAGCCTGTTTCATGGCGCGCCAGAAAGCATCATTTTTCTGATGTACCGTGAGATCGTGATAAATATCAGCCACTGCTTCAGACAGGCTTTGCTCGTAAATAGTAATACGTTCTTTGGAAGCTCGAACCGTTTCCTGCCACTGACCATTTTCAAACCGCTCCTGCGCCCCTCGGGTGATGCGCGAAAACCACCGGTAACTTTTGTCAAAATGCTGAATAATCCGAAATGCAATTTTTTGTGCGGGCTGATGCTCAGCAGGGCTCATGCGCTGATCTCACTGTTGAAAGGAACATTGGGTAGTGAACAAATTTGTTGCTTTTTTGACTACCTTGGGTAATTTATTGAGCGGAAAATAAAGCCGCCTATGGTTAAAGTGTTATACCACAGGGAAGAAGAACAGGGTATATCGTGAGTTTTACTGTTTTAGTGTGTGATGATTCTGCCATTGCCCGTAAGATGGCGATTAAAAGTCTGCCAGTAGCGTTGCAGCGCGATGTTTATCAGGCAGCCGATGGCGAAGAAGCCTTATCGGTACTCAGCGCCCGACGTATCGACTTGCTGCTGTTGGATCTCACCATGCCCGTACTGGATGGCGTGGGAGTGCTTGAGTCAATCAGACAACACGTGCATGAAGTGTATGTACTGATCATCTCTGGCGATATTCAGCCTCATATGCAGCAAAAAATCCGACAGTTTAATGTACTGGGCTTTTTGCCTAAGCCAGTGTGCACTACAAAACTGGCGTACACACTGAACCAGTATGGACTGTACTAGTTGGTTGGCATTAAATAGATCTCTCTGACACTGTTACGCTGGTGCGCATCAATGGCGAAGGCAACCGCCTCAGCGACATCTTCAGGTTGTAACTTGTCATCTTTCGCTTCATCGAAAAAAGGTGTGTTCACTACACCAGGGCAAATTGTGGTACAACGACCATTCCACTCTTTCATTTCTTCCGCCAAATTATTTCCAAAACCATATGCGAACCATTTGCTCGCACCATATACTGAACCCTTGATAGCCCGACGACCAGCTGCGGAGGCCGTCATGATAAAGTGACCCTCTGTTTCCCGCAGATGTGGTAAGGTCAGATTGGCCGTCCACAGCAATGCTTTCACATTAATATCTATTAGTTTGTCCCACTCTTGTGGATCACCATTTTCTGTACCTGCTGCATTTAAGCCAATCCCTGCATTAGCAAAAGCCACATCCAGCCGACCATAGTGAGCGACCGTTTTTTCAACGACCTCTTTTTGTGCATCAAACGATGTGGCATCTGCGCTAAAGGCAATAGCATTGTCTTTTCCCAGTTCTGACACCAGGCTATTAAGCTTATCCTCGCTGCGTGCTGTCAGCGCCACTTTATGCCCGTTTTTAACCAGTTCCTGAGCTGTTGCGCGACCTATACCACTGGATGCTCCGGTGATGAGTACAATTTTACTTTTCGACATGTTGTCCTCCGTAATCAATATACTCAGTTTCGGTAATTCGCAGCAGACAGATCATTTTTAACGTTACATCATGACAGCCGTATGACGCGAAAATGCATAAATGATGACAGGTGGACGGTAACTTTTTTGACAAAAACGCAGTGATACAACAGGCTGGCGCAATGTTGCGCGTATACCTTGCGCTGTTTTGGTCACGACCACCTGAATAACCACAATGAGGTTGTTCATATTTTTTACTATTTTTATTTGAAACGCGGTTGACAGATAGACGTCTATACGGCAAATTGAAGTTATGAAGACAATGATTCGCACCACCGGCATGATGATGATTACCACCTCAATGAGGGCGGTTGCTGGTTAGTGCACGAAAGTCACACATACCAAAAACCCGCCCTCCCAAGAGAGCGGGTTTTTTTTTACCTGAATGATCTGCCAGATAGGCGATACAAAAAGGAGCGACAAATGAAAGTGTTAAAGTTTGGTGGTTCATCTCTGGCTGATGCCCAACGTTATCTGACTGTGACAGATATTAGTATTGATACACACCAAACCGACGGCGCTGCAGTTGTTTTATCTGCTCCTAAAGGAGTGACAAATGCACTGGCGTTATTATGCGACCAAGCTGCAGCCAACGAGGATTTTCTGCCGTTATTCGACAAGCTGACCACGCTGGTTAGTGGCATTGCTGCAGACCTGCAGGAGGAGCTTGACGGCTTTGACTATGAACGGGTAATTACCTTTATTAACGAGCAGCTTACTGCGCTTAAAAAGCAGCTTGATGGTATTCGCTTGCTGGGATGCGCGCCGGAGTCTGTGGGTGCAGGCATCTTAAGTATGGGGGAATACATCAGTGTGACGCTCTTCGGGGCGATTTTGTCTGCACGGAATATCAATAATCAGGTACTGGATCCCGTCGAATATATTCAGGCACAAGGCGACTACCTGGACAGTATTGCCGATGTGGCCGTGAGCAAGGCCCGCTTTTCAGACGTCCGGCGAGACGGCAGCGTATTACTGGTAATGCCGGGGTTTGTTGCCGCCAATGAGCAGGGCCAGAAGGTAACGCTGGGGCGCAATGGTTCTGATTATTCTGCAGCCATTCTGGCAGCCTGTATTGATGCAAAAACCTGTGAAATCTGGACAGATGTCGATGGTGTTTACAATGCTGACCCCAATCAGGTGGAAGGGGCCATTTTGCTGGACAAACTGACGTATCAGGAAGCCATGGAACTGTCTTACTTTGGCGCAAAAGTCCTTCACCCGAAAACCATTGGCCCTATCGCCCAGCATCACATTCCCTGTCGCATCAGAAATACCCTCAACCCTGCCGCGCCCGGCACCCTGATTTCCAAAGAAGCCAGTGAAACCTGGACATCAGTGAAAGGTATTTCTCAGCTAGATAATATCACTATGTTTAATGTTGCAGGCCCGGGCCTTAAAGGCATGGTAGGCATGGCCAGCCGGGTTTTTGAGGTGATGTCTAACGCCAACATATCTATTAGTCTTATTACGCAGTCCAGCTCGGAATACAGCATCAGCTTTTGTATCGCTGAAAAAGACTCTGATAAAGCACTGGCGCTGCTGGAAGATGCGTTTGCGCTGGAGCTGCAAAATCAGTTGTTAGACCCTATCGAAGTGCGTCGTAATCTGGCGATTGTCACGCTGGTGGGTGACGGCATGCGACACACGAAGGGCCTGGCAGCTCGCTTCTTTAACGCGTTGGCACAGGCCCGCGTTAACAATGTTGCCATTGCGCAGGGCTCCTCTGAGCGCTCCATATCTACCGTTATTGAAGCGCCTAAAGCGCGCAAAGCGGTACGTGTAATTCATCAGAACTTTTTTTCGAACAGGCATAACATAGATGTTTTTCTGGTGGGCTGCGGTAATGTCGGTACCGAGCTTCTCAGCCAGATTTCACGACAACAACCGGCTTTGCTCAAACGCAATGTGCAGCTAAGAGTCTATGGCATTGCGAACAGCCGAAAACTATTACTGAGCGAGCAGGGTATAGACATCGCAGGCACCTGGGCCGATGAACTGGTGGCGTCCGAAAAGACTTTCAGCATCGACACGCTGCGTGAATTTGTTAATGCTAATAGCTTGGTCAACCCCGTAATTGTGGATTGCACCAGCCACGCCGGTATTGCCAATCAGTACGTGGAGATGATGGAGCAGGGTTTTCATGTGGTGACACCTAATAAGAAGGCAAATACCGACACCATCGACTACTATCGCCAACTGCGCAAAACAGCACTTAAAACCAATCGTCAGTATTTGTATGAAACGACGGTGGGGGCCGGGCTGCCTGTTATTGATAATCTGCAAAAACTGTTTAGTGCCGGAGATGTGCTGCATCGCTTTGAGGGGATCCTTTCGGGCAGTTTATCCTATGTATTCGGAAAGCTGGAAGAAGGCATGACATTGTCTGAAGCGACGTCTACCGCTAAGCAGAATGGCTACACTGAGCCGGATCCCCGTGATGACTTAAGCGGTATGGACGTGGCAAGAAAGCTCCTGATAATGGCCAGAGAGGCGGATTTGGAGCTTGAACTGTCGGATATTGAGATTGAGTCTGTGCTGCCTGAAGGCTTCGGAGAATCGTTAAGCGTTGATGAATTCATGAAGGAACTACCCACCCTTGATGTCGAGTTTGATAAAAAGGTGCAGCAGGCTCAGGCGCAGGGCAAAGTTCTGCGCTACATTGGTACTATCGAACAGGACAAGTGCAAAGTCAGCATTCAGGCGGTGACACAGGATCATCCGCTGGCGGCGGTGAAAGATGGTGAAAATGCCCTTGCTATCAGCAGCGATTACTATCAACCTATCCCTTATGTTATTCGCGGCTATGGGGCAGGCGGTACAGTGACAGCAGCAGGTGTGTTTGCTGATATCTTGCGGACCATGCCATGGAAGCAAATAAACGGTTGAGGATGAATGCATGAGTGATTCAGGTAGCCAGAGCAGCGCATTTGCGCCAGCGTCAATTGGCAATGTCAGTCTGGGATATGATGTCCTGGGGGCCGCTATTGCACCGATAGATGGAACGCGGCTTGGCGATGAAGTTGCGGTTGAGGCAGCCAGTCAGTTTAGTCTTACCGTGACCGGTCCTTTTGGCCACAAGTTGCCGGACAATGTAAACCAGAATATCGTGACACACTGTTATGAGCATTTTATTGAAGCCTGCGTAAAATATGGGCATCAAACTCACCCGGTAGCTATGACGCTGCACAAGAATTTGCCGGTTGGCAGTGGGCTGGGCTCAAGCGCCAGCTCTATTGTCGCTGCGCTTAGCGCGCTGAATAATCACTTTGATCACCCGTTTGATACCAATGCAATGTTGCTAATGATGGGCGAGATGGAAGGGCAAATCAGCGGCAGCATCCATTATGACAATGTGGCACCCTGCTATTTAGGCGGGATGACGCTGATGACCGGGAAATCACGTCCGGTATCGCTTTCACTGCCGGTTTTTAATCACTGGTACTGGGCGATTTGTTATTCGGGAATCAGTGTTTCAACCTCCGCGGCCCGTGACATATTGCCTGCCAGCGTATCGGTACCAACCGCGCTGGCCTTTGGTCAGCAACTCGGCGTGTTTGTCCATGCATTGCATACCAACGACGAGTCGCTTGCTGCCAGTGTGATGCAGGATGTTATTGCAGAGCCCTTTCGCAAGCAATTACTTCCGGGGTTCGACGATGCCAGGGCGTATTGCCTGGCCAACGGGGCGTTAGCGTTCGGTATTTCCGGGTCAGGGCCGACAGTTTTTGCCGCGTGTCCGGATAAGTCAACTGCAGAAGCTCTGACTCAGTGGCTGGACCAGAATTATAAGCAAAACGAAGATGGCTTTAGCCACGTATGTTGTATTCCCGATGTGGGTGCACAGGAACAGCAAAGGTAATTGATAAGTGGAATTAGTTAATTTAAAAGATGCCAGTGATACGGCTTCATTTTCTCAGGCAATTGTAAGAGGGTTAGGAAAAAATCAGGGCCTTTACTTTCCCACCGCTATTCCGAAACTGGCCAATATGGAACAATTGCTTCAAAAGCCATTTGTTGAGCGCAGCACCGAGATTCTTCATGCGCTGATTGGCGATGAACTGGGTGAAGGTGTGCTGCAGGATGTGGTGGAGCAGGCTTTTACGTTTCCGGCCCCGGTGAAAAAAGTCTCTGACGATATCTATAGCCTTGAGCTTTTTCACGGGCCAACGCTGGCCTTTAAAGATTTTGGCGGGCGCTTCATGGCCCAGTGTCTGTCACGCATTCTGGACGGTAAACCGGTCACCATCTTAACGGCAACATCCGGCGACACGGGCGCGGCGGTGGCCCATGCGTTCCATGGTATTGAGAATATCAACGTGGTCATTTTATTCCCTGACGGCAAAATTAGTCCGTTACAGGAAAAATTGTTCTCAACGTTAGGTGACAACATTCACACCGTGGCCATCGATGGTGATTTTGATGATTGTCAGGCGTTGGTAAAGCGCGCGTTTGATGATAAGCAGGTTCGTGATGAGCTACACCTCAACTCGGCTAATTCCATCAACATCAGCCGGCTGCTGGCACAGGTTTGCTATTACTTTGAGGCGGTCAGTCAGGTACCTGAAAACGAAAGAGAGCATCTGGTTATCTCTGTCCCCAGCGGTAACTTCGGTAATCTGACTGCGGGACTTATCGCGCAGGCTATGGGGATGCCCGTAAAACGCTTTATTGCGGCAACTAATCTTAACGATACCGTGCCGCGCTACCTGAAAACCGGTGAGTGGGATCCGAAGAAAACGGTGGCCACCATGTCAAACGCCATGGATGTCAGCCAGCCAAATAACTGGCCTCGCATTGAGGGATTAATTGAGCGCGGCTTTGTGAACAAAGACGTGCTCAAGGGCGAGTCTATTGATGAACAGTATACGCAAATGGCACTGCGCCAACTCGCGCAGGCTGGCTACACCAGTGAGCCTCACGCGGCGATTGCATATCGCTCAGTGAGTCATGATCTGGCACCTGGCGAAAAAGGCATGTTCCTGGGCACAGCGCATCCGGCCAAATTCCGCGAGACAGTGGAGAATGTTCTGGGTCAACCTATTAGTCTGCCTAAAATTCTGGCAGACGTAGCGGGTGAAGATAGTCTGGCTAAGAAACTTCCTGCAGATTATGAAACACTGAAAAAACACATGTTCGATACACTAAAGGGAAATGCGTGAACTGGGAAGATGTTATAGGCGCAGAAAAGCAAAAGCCATATTTCCAGGCATTAATGACGCGCGTGGAAGAAGCGCGACAGAGCGGTAAAACCATTTATCCGCCACGCGAAGATGTTTTTAATGCGTTAAAGCTTACCCCTTTTGATGATGTGAAGGTTGTCATACTGGGTCAGGATCCTTATCACGGGCCTGACCAGGCCCATGGATTATGCTTTTCAGTGCAACATGGAGTGGCAACGCCGCCTTCACTAAAAAATATCTACAAGGAGCTGGCCAGCGATATCGATGGTTTCAGTATTCCCGGGCATGGTGATTTAACAAGTTGGGCGCAACAGGGCGTTTTGCTGCTTAATACTGTGCTGACAGTAGAGCAGGGTAAAGCTCATAGCCATGCTAAGTGGGGATGGGAAACACTGACTGACGAGATTATTCAGGCAGTCAGCGACCACAAGCATAGCGTTGTTTTTTTACTTTGGGGGAGTCACGCCCAGAAAAAAGGTAAGAACATAGATAAATCTAAGCATTATATACTTAATGCGCCACATCCCTCTCCGCTTTCTGCGCACCGTGGATTCTTAGGCTGCGGGCATTTTTCAAAAACAAATGCATTGTTACGCGAGCAGGGGCAATCTGACATTATCTGGCAGGTGTGAAAACATCAATATAGTGTCGAGCTGGTTGAAGTTTGAACTGTAACGAAAGTGTTCGCGTAACTATTTAAGTCGCAATTTTACAATTGAAGTAGGTTGAAAACAGGCCTATAGTCAGATAAGTACAGAGTAAGTATAAAGTAAGTATAGAGATATGTTCAGGGCAGGGTCTTAACGTATTATCGCAAAAGGACTTGCAGTAAGCCCAAGAGAACAAACTGCATTTTATCAGCAAGTCACGGAAAGGAAGACAATCATGAAAAAAGTATTAGCTGTAACAGTACTACTTTGCACGTCACCATTTGCAATGGCGAGCACGAACTCAGCAACCTGTAGCGAATCACTTGAATGGCAGGATAGCGGCTTTGAAATGGCCAGCAAGGGTAAGGCCGCGACAGAATTTTACGCATTGGCAAAACAGTGTAACGGTAATGTGTCACAGTCGGAAGAAGCTGCTTTTGTTAAGGGTTACATGGCGGGAATTCAAACGTTTTGTAATTATGAAAACGGCTTTGAGTTAGGCAAAGAAAATGCGTCAGTTCCTAATGTTTGTCCGAAAAGTATGCTAGATGAAATCGCGCAAGGTTATAAGGACGGTAAGGCCCACCAATTTAACCGATTAAACGATATTCTTAGCACTGATACTGTTGGCATAGTGCCTCGATACAATGTTCCCTTCAGCAGTGGCAGATAGTCAATGTCAGTATAAAAAAAGCGCCTCAGGCGCTTTTTTTATGGCTGCCAATGGTTGCATTATAGCCTGGAGGGCTTTAATCAGAACAAATACGTCTCACCAGAAGTGTTTTTTCTCTTTGCTGACACACGTGCCCTTTCTTGTCGTATTGGTATTCACTTTTTATGAAAGTCCTTCTCTACTGAATTATCAAGCAGTAGCTTTGCGCCGTTCACCGGCATATCCTAAACTCCCCCCCAGTCAGGCGCTGTGCCAGTCACTGCTATGTCCGCTGCGTCCCGCCTTAGCAATTACCTGCAAGTGTAAATAATAAAAAGGTGAAGAATATTGCGCTTGAATCCAACCATTGATGGTCTGTCTGCTACTAACCACTAACACATTTCATTCCGGAATCATCATGAGGATACTATTGCTGGCAGGTGTATGGATATCTGCAATGAACTTCGCACTCGCCGATGGCGTTAAAGCGCTGGATAAGAGCTCGCTGAACTTTAAACAGCTTGAAAAGACAATAAATCAACAGGTGGAGCACGCTAATGTACCATCATTGTCGTTCGCGCTGATTCATCGCAACAACGTTGTGTTCAGTCATCAGGCTGGCGTATTAAAGGCAGGCGATGACACGCCGGTGTCGGCCCGAACAATTTATGAAGTTGCCTCACTTAGCAAGCCGGTTTTTGCGACAGCAGTGCTCAGGCTGGCAGAGCAGGGTTTCATTGACCTGGATAAACCGCTTTATGAGTACCTGCCCTTTGATGAGCTGGAAAAAACAGATAAATCGTATCGGTCGGTTACCGCTCGCATGGTATTAGCGCATACGTCAGGGTTTCCAAACTGGCGATGGTTTGATAAGCCCCCTGCATCGGCCAGCATCACTCGCGGGGATATGTATATGAAAGCTACACCCGGGAAGTTTACCTATTCTGGTGAGGCTTATCATTATCTGGCCCGTGTCGTCATGAAGCTGACTAATTCGGATGAGAAAACGCTGGATAAGGTACTGACTGAGCTGGTTCCGATTAAAGATGACAGCGACATTTTCTGGACCTGGGACCCTTCGCTATCACAACGCAAAGCATTTGGGCATAAACAGGGGGAACCGACAGATCGCGATTGGCCTATGTCCTTTCCTGATGATACACCTGATCGAATTGGTGTCGCAGGCAGACTGCATACAAATGCTGAAGCATACGCCCATTTTCTCAGTGCACTGTACAGTGAAAAATATATCAGCAGCCGGTCATTAATGGATATGCTCACTGTACAATCAGCCGTTCCGCCAGACACTTATGACTATAAAAACAACCATCTGGTGGGGTGGGGACTCGGGATTGCGCTAGGTGCTTCTGAGTTTGGCAGCCGACATGTTCACGGCGGCAATAACGGAGACTATCAGGCGGGTTTTACCGTATACCGTGCCGGGGAACTTGGGTTTGTGTTTGTCACAAACGGAGACGACGGTGAGCGATTGCACCGCTTATTTGAGTCAATCATGGAACACGGTACGCAGTAGCCGATGAAGCTACACGCACTTTCATTCATACAGACGCTTTTACAAACCATGAATGCAGGCGTCTGGCAGTCAGACATCCGCATCAATGTCTTGCGATGGTGTTACAGCATCTGAATCAGCATTTAGCCTGGTTTGCAGGCATGTGTTACCTGGCTCAGGCTAGCGCGCAATCATGCTCTGTGTCATAAAACAAAAAACGGCCATTTGATAGCAAATGGCCGTTTCTCATATTATCTCTGCATGGTCTCAAGCTCGTATTCAAAACCGGCGTCGATTTCAGCGAGCTCTTTTTCTAGTCTGTATCTATCCTGTAAGGCTTCAATTTCTCTCCACTTACGCTTTTTACTTTTCGTTTTCGCTGGCGTTGCTTCGATGTCTAGCATGGAA
>CAZOYR010000022.1:0-38260 GCA_964584105.1 uncultured Alteromonas sp. | reverse complement strand
CAAGACAAAGTTCATTCCAATAAATATAACTTACGACCGCTCGCTCTAAGTGCGATTCAAAGGTATCCATATCTATAGAAAAATTTTGTTTGATAACATTTTTTCTGTATTGATAAGAAGGTGGAGAATAAATGTTATCCCGAATAATGCTTGGTATTGCTTCTCTGGGGTCTCTCACGTGATGAATCACGTATTCAAAGTGTTTGAAGGCTTTTGAACGAGCACCCTCATTTTTTGCCCAGGGGGCTTCGTGATCCGAGGCAAACATCCAGGAAACAATACCGTCAGTTTTCATCTCTTCATGCCCGACATCCAGTTTTAGCGCGCTAAGAAGACTGGCGGTATAACCAGAACCACAGCGCGGATGACCCAGCCCTAGTATTTTATAAACGCTGACATGTTTTTTATGGGACTGGATTTTCCTTCTCGTTTCTTCAATTAGTTGTGCATCTTGCTGCTGGGATGTCAGATAGTCCAGCCGGACCGGTTTTGGATGAATCAACGATTCAAGCTTTCCTGTACTCCAGGAGAGTTCGTAAAATAGCGGGGGGAAACATGTTAATGAATTTTGTTCATCAGTGTGGTTTTTATGCTGAAAAATATCGACAGTTGTATTAATAGTCTTAACTGCTTCAGATAGCCTTTCAGCCATTTTCCGATTTATAGCGTGGGCCGGATTAGACATTCTGGAAAATGTTTCGAGACTAACCTGCGCGGTAGAATGGTGCTCGTCACAAAGCGCCCAGCCAAATCGTAATAAAAATGGTTGTTCGTTATCCAGAAGCGGTGTGCTTTCTATCAGGTTTTTATTAATAATCGCTTCTGCCCGCTGACTTGCATCCTCTGACAGAACGATATCATCTTCGACTATCAGCGCGTTTTTGATGGTGCTCTGAGCTAGCCAGTCCCACAGGTTTTTGTAGCTAATAAAGGTAGCAACCTGTGCCGGAATAAGTACATTATTACAATCGGTGTCTCCACAACGTAATTTCTTACATCTGAAGCAAGGAGGAAAACTAGCAACCTTTTCTTCTCGGTAACAGTCGGCTACTTCACGACTATCTTTATCAACAGCGTCGAAAAATATGTAATCAGTAACACCTGCTTGTCTGAATAAATCTTGCATATGCTTTCTTCTCTCTATGCTTTTAGCAAGAGAGAGGCAAATGACTTTGTCGAATTTCTCGAAGAAACGTTGGATGTTTTTCACGCTACGACCGGGAAAAGATAGGAAGTGTCATATGCAGTTTAACGGCGCTGATTAATAAATCTTAAACTGAAGTTTGAACAAAAGTGCGTTTAATTTATTGTTCACGTCGCAAAGACTGTATCTACAAACTTAAGTGATCTTATAGTCATTGAGGCTTCATAGGCCGACGGTTTTTTTATCTCACGATGCACCCCGGTCAAAACACGAACAGTATGTATTCCCAATGGCTTCAGGTTAACAAAGTCCTTCGCCGGGTTATCGCCTATATAGACCATATCTTCCCATTCACAGCCTTCAGCCTGTTTGATTTTTTCAAAGCAATAGGTAGAGGGTTTGGCATGTTGAACGCCAAAGCGGTGGGTGATAAAAACCCGCTTGAAATAATGGGAGATATTTAAGGCCTGTACTTTCTTTGCCTGCACCACCTTATTGCCATCTGTTACCAAATACAGGGGTTTGGGCAGCGAAGCAAGCAGGTCGAGATGCGCTTGAGGCATTTGTATGTCTGGTTCGTGTAAGCGGTAAGTGTTTAAGCACTGCTTTATATTGCGTTTGGTATCTAAATGAAACGCAGCTAACCAGTCATTGAAAATTCTGCCCCGGCCATTTTTATCCAGCAGCGCTATCAGCGTTTCATAACTTGCATTCTGAGGTAATTCCCAGCGCGCTTCACCCATGCGGGCGACGGCGCGTATACCGCTTTCCACATACTGGCGTTCATCGTAGAGCGTGTCATCTAAATCGAATATATAAATCACTGATAGATATCCGTCGCGATCCGTATTTGCGTTATGGGCTCTGATGCAGGGGTGTAGGGGTAGTCACTTACATCCGTGCCATTACTTTCAAGCAGGCTCCAGTAAAAGCTGTCAACACCAGCTTTAATGCCAAGTGTTGAGGCACCGCCAAAGCGGCTGTTGCATTCCAATAAGTGCAAATTTCCCTGCTCATCAATAATTCCCTGTAACACGACCGGCCCTCGCAGCGTCAATTGCTCCAGAGCTTGCCTAACAATATTGTCGAACTGAGGAAGGGCAACTGTGGTAGTAACCACTGACTCTCCGGCTTTTACCAACTCTCTGAATCTATAGCAATGCGCTTTCAGGTAGCCATCATTATTCAGCCACGCGTCAATGCTGACTTCTCTGCCTTTGACAAAACGTTGAAATACCGGCTCAGAAATTTGTCCGGCAAAGTTAGTGGCCTCCTCATAAGACACATCCACCACAATCTGACTGGCCCCGGCGCCAAAGCGAGGCTTTACTACATAGCGCGCACCCGCTTCATTGGCCGGCGTCAGGGTTGTTTCTATTGCACCTTCGCAGCATTGGGCAAAGATAAGCTTATCCAGACACTGGCGATGGCCTTTTTCATCAGAAGTCAGCACGTTAATATTGTGTTCAGCCAAAATTTGTTGATGCCTGGCCCAGAACAGTAACTCGCCATCCCGGGTGGGTAACACGTGGGTAATTTGCCGTTGTTTCAGCACGCAAAAAATGTCTGCAAAATTATCGTCCAGGGTGGCGGGCAACTGACAAAAATCGTCTGCCACATAGCGCGAGATTGAATCGCAACAAATATCGCCGGCAATAACCCGACCTTCAGCACAGATGCGTTTAATCGCATCCTGCATGGCAAGGATAAGCGGAATCTTTGCCGCTGCACTGCTAATTAATACATTCAACATTTTGGCGTCGTGATGATTGTTTTGGTCACAGAAGTCATAGCGCTATTTAGCGGCCTATCGGCGCGCCGGTTCTGGTACTCGGTTATTCGTGTTGCTTTAACCGGCGTGCGCCAGTCGCCATACATAAAGGTGAGGAATTTTTCAGGTTCAGCGGGCGTGTAAAACTCACCGCCCAGAAACTGTCTTTTTTCGAAGTGTTCAAAATGTAAAGCCGGTGCGAAAAACAGCCCAGCTGAGGAGACCAACTCCGAATATTCACCCTGAATCTCGCGCATTTGCAGGCTCAAATCAAAAGGAATAAATTGACTGGTTTTTGCGGATGCATTGGAAAACTCGATATTGATACAACAGGGCCGTCCATCCAGGCTGAGTTTAATAAATCGCCAGTTAACGGCTTCGCGTGACGGCAACCGGGCGTGAAACGTCGGTAATACCTGTAATAGCTTATCAAAATCTGCCGCATCCACAGCCAGGTCGATATCGTCGTCCCATGTTATCAGAGCATCGTCCCGAACAGCCCCCAGCAAGGTGCCTGAGTCCAGGCAGGCCTTGATACCATGGTCTGACAAAAAATCATTTAAATTGTGCAGCAATGCGTGGGCGAGTTCCCGCGTAGCAGCATGTGCAAATGGCGCGTCAGCTTTAAGCTGCTGCTTAGCAGGAACAACAATGGATTCAGGGGCAATATTCAGTGCCTGCGTTAACTGCGCTTTAATCGCGTCAACCCATTGACTGGTAATAATGATTTTATCAAATGTATAGTGCTGAATTGCTTCAGGAGCAATCACCGGTATGCCTTGAATCAGGCTATCATGGCGACGAACATCATTATCAGCCACTGCCACAATATTCAGCGTGGGATTGTGGCGAATAAAAGATTCGCCTGCTTTACTGGCCCCGAATAGCAGCACCGCCATCCTAGATAAGATCCCAGCTCATTGGCGTGCCTTTTTTGACCTGTCGGGTTACGGGTTTGCCAAGTAACCGGTCGAGATATTTCGGCGGCAGTCCAAGTCCGGGCCGTACCGAACGAAGGTTCTGTTCGGTTAACACGGTGCCCGCCTCAATATCCTGTGCAATATACAGCGAGCGACGATGGACCATTGACGCTTTTTCCTTTTCCGTCGCGCCATAAGTTACCTTTCCCAGTGCCACAGCGGCGCGCTCGGTTTCTTCAACCAGCAATTTAACTTCGTGCGGCTCCAGCGAAAATGCTGCATCTACTTCACCGCCGGCGCGATCCAATACAAAGTGCTTTTCGACCACAGTAGCTCCCAGCGCCACCGCTGCGACGGCCACGCCAACGCCCGGCGTATGATCAGACAAACCGACCTGGCAGTCGAACAGCTCGCTCAGATGAGGAATAGTTTTCAAATTCGCATCTACCGGTCTTGCGGGATAGTTGCTGGTGCACTTAAGCAGGATAAGATCCTTGCACCCATTTTCACGCAGCACGTCTACCGACTCTGCCAGCTCTGCCTGGGTCGCCATGCCGGTCGAAACAATAACGGGCTTACCGGTCCGAGCAACTTTAGCCAGCAGTCCATGATCAATATTTTCAAAGGACGCTATTTTGTAACAGGGCGGATCCAGGGTTTCCAGAAAATCCACTGCACTCAGATCAAACGGCGTACTAAATGCAATTAGCCCCTTGCTGGTGGCGTAGTCGAAAAGTTCCTTATGCCACTCCCACGGCGTCATTGCTTCTTTATAAAGATTGTATAGTGAGTTGCCTTCCCACAAGCTGTTGGCGTCGGCGATAAAAAACTCGTTATCATGAACATCAAGCGTAATCGTATCGGGTGTATAGGTCTGAAATTTTATGGCATGAGCGCCGGTTTCGGCAGCAGCATCAATCAGCGCCATGGCTTTTTCTTTTGACTGCCCATGATTGCCGGACATCTCAGCAATAATAAATGGGGGCAGCCCCGGGCCAATCGTTTTGTTACCTATCGTAATTGTTTTCATGATGCTCTCTTAAAATACTGCAAAATCTTATCTACAACGCGCGTAGGCCCTGCGCCAACAGGGACAATGGAAGCCGCTTTTTGCGCCATGCTCTGACGACGCTCAGCGTTACTGAGAACGTCCTCAAGCGCACTGCATAACTGCTGCTTCGATACCGTGCCTGCATCACCCAGCCATTTGCAGGCGCCACGCTCATCCAGACACCGGGTGGTATCGTGCTGATTATCCGCAGCGGTGATAATGATGCCCGGCAGCGCGCATCGGCACCGTTCCCAGTGGGTAGTCCCGCCGCTACCCAGCATGACCCACGCGCGGGACATCAGTCTGGCCATGTAATCACACTGAACATGAAGCGTTATGCCATCAAGACCGGCAATCTGTTTTTTCAGCGCCGGCAGATATGGATAAGCGCGTCCCACAACAATATCGGCAAATAAGGGGGCAACCTTTAATTCCAACAGTGCGCTTACAGATAAAACGGTAAGGTTGTGCTCATCGCTGCCGCCAAAATTAATCAGCACCCGACCGGGTTCAGGGTTACATATTATGCTGTTGAACTCATCGCGTAACAGCGCATATTCAGGGCCCAGTAACGTCATAGCATTGGCAGGAATGCGGTTTTCATAGCGGGTCAGATAGCCTTGCACCAGATTCTGGTCAAGCAAAATGTCACAATCATGCCGACGATTAGCAATATCATCAATGACCATAATTGCAGAGGCCGCCTCGCGCATCATGGTGCAATAGCGCTCAGCAAGATGATAATGATCAACAATCAACAAGTCGACGTCGGGGAGTCTGGCGAGACAGCTTCTGGCATCGTCAGCCTCATTGTCGCAGACCGGCAATTCGATAAACGAGTAATGATGTTGCTTCAGGACCGACATCGGCGCACCGGGTAGTGCCTGACATAAAAAGGTGATGTCAGCGTAGGGGGCCATTGCCGAGGCCAGTGCCAGGCATCGCATGATGTGGCCGCTACCGATACTGACAGAGCCATCCACACGAAACGCCACTTTCACAACATATTTTCCTGTTGAAGCAGTTTGTACAAAAGCTCTGCCCGTCGCCAGTCTTCTGGCGTGTCAATGTCCTGAACCCGGTGCGAGGGCAAAACAATCATTTGTGAGTTTTCACCAAAAATGGCCGAAGCGGGATCCAGCCAGACGTCTGTTTTGCCCCAGTAAAGCTGTCCGGCATCGTGAAATGCATCAGGCAGATCCTGAGAACGCTTGGCAATGGCTGTTTTGTCAAAAGGCGTAACACCGCCAGACGGCGTTTTCATAATGGCGCGCTGAATAGGGAAAGAAAATTGCGCCGCGGTAAGAATATAGTCGCGGTCTGACCCTGACAACATCTCAAAGCCTTGCCGGACCAGTGCGGCAGACAACAGTGGCGCAGTAGCGTAAATACAGGCTACATGGCTGATATTCCAGTCACTATCAAGTAACGTCTGTACTGCATGGCGCATGACCGGACGGGTCCCGGTATAATCATCTGCCAGTTCAGCCGGGCGCATGAAAGGTACGACGGCACCGTGGTCAATCGCAACTTGTGCTATCTGCTCATCGTCAGTAGATACAATGACCTCATCGATAACACCACTTTTTTGCGCGTGCGTAATGCTGTGTGCCAGCATTGGTTTACCGCAAAAGTCTTTGATGTTTTTCCCGGGAATACGTTTACTGCCGCCGCGGGCCGGTATAATGGCAACCTTCATAAAATCTCTTACTCCGTTATCACAACCTTTCCGTCTGCTTTGCTGATTAATACCTATCTACAACGCATCCGCTACTATGTAGAACCATCCAATAGCGTATCGGCGGCATCATGAAAAATCCTATAAGAATCATAGCCTATATCGCATTAAGCGGATACCGGACAATGCGTAATGCGCCAACGCGGTAAGGTAAATCCCGCCACCTCGCTGTTATGAACAGCCATACCCTTGATATGCTGCGATTTTAACCGACAACTGCTATTATGACGTCATAGCATAGGAGCACACCAGATTATGATTAATGTTGATTCTTCATCCTCGTCGGGGTTGTTAAATCAGGTTCAGGAAAAAAAGACGGATCTGATGGAAAAGCTGGCAAGTGGCAAGCAGATCAATAGCGCTGCAGATGGTGCTGCTGCACAACAGATTATCGATCGGCTCACCTCACAGGTTGAGGGTAATCGACAGGCAGTCAGTAATGTCTATGACGGTATTTCTTTAGCCCAGGTTGCTGAAGGCGGTCTGGAGGGCATCAATAACGATGTCTCGCGTATCCGGGAATTAACATTACAGGCGGGCAATGGCATTTTAAATGATGCTGATAAGCGCGCCATCCAGTCTGAAATCTCAGCGTTACAGGAAAATATATCCCGCAGCGCTGAACAGACAACCTTCGCGGGTAAGCCGCTACTCAGCGAGCAGGGCGCACTGACTTTTCAGGTGGGTGCGAACGCCGGTGAGAACATTGATGTTCAGACCAATGACGTGGTGAACGATATCGCTTCTGTTTTGAATATCGATGTAACCACTAACAGTGTCAATGATGCGCTGGCTGCTACAGATGCCGCGCTGGAAACGGTAGGTGCGTATCGTGCAGAGCTGGGGGCGACACAAAACCAGCTGGCCAGTACGGCCAGAAATCTGACACAGGCTGATGTGAACACATCTGCAGCACAAAGCCGTATTGCTGATTTGGATTATGCTCAGGCGTCATCGCAGCAAGCCGCACTGGATGTGCAGGGGCAGGCCGCTATGTCGGTTCAGTCGATGGCAACGCAACAGGAAGGGCAGGTGTTAGCGCTGTTAAGTTGAGGCAATGTGTCGTATCCTATAAATAAGCAGGTTCGCCTGCTTTTTTTCTGACCAATTTTACGCGATCAGTTGTTGCGCTAAGTTTGATTACCGCTACAATCATGCAGATGCGCTAGATTGTTAATAATAAAATCGCATCTTCTCGGGGATTTAATGAAGGATATTCTGCTCGTTAGTGATAACGGCGATCTTATTCATAAGCTTGAAACCATTGTTTCGTTTATCGGTGAGCCTTGCTCAAGCTGTTCGTATAAAAGCAGTGCTGAGTATTTAAAGACGCATACGGTAGATGCTGTGCTGGTTGATTTTTCTGTGTCCACAGCACAGGAATTGATTCTTCAGTTCCCCCATATACCTTTCGTAGCAGTCGTTGCTGAAGACGGCGTGGTCAACCCGGAGCGAAACCTGGTTGGCGCCTGCATTCTGCCAATGACTTACCCGGTACTTACTCAGGCCATTCACCGTTGTCAGGAATACAGCCGACGTCGACCCGGTTCAACCAAACCTTCCGGGGTGAAAACCCGCTTATTCCGTTCTCTGGTTGGACGTAGCGAAGAGATTCAAACGGTGCGACGCCTGGTGGAGCAGGTTGCCCCCACTGATGCGACTGTTCTGATTCTGGGTGAATCCGGCACGGGTAAAGAAGTTGTTGCCCGTAATGTGCATTTTTTCTCAGAACGTAAAGATGGCCCCTTTATTCCGGTAAATTGTGGTGCTATTCCCGGTGAGCTCCTGGAAAGCGAATTATTCGGTCATGAAAAAGGTGCCTTTACCGGTGCAATCAGCGCGCGTAAAGGCCGCTTTGAACTGGCTGAAAGTGGCACGCTGTTTCTTGATGAGATAGGCGACATGCCTATGCAAATGCAGGTTAAATTACTGCGGGTTTTACAGGAACGCACCTTTGAAAGAGTGGGAGGCAGTACGCCCATCCAGTGTAATGTGCGTATTGTTGCGGCAACGCACCGTAACCTTGAAACCATGATTCAGGAAAATAAATTCCGCGAAGATTTGTTTTACCGCCTGAATGTATTTCCTATTGATAGTCCTGCGCTACGCGAACGACGCGAAGATATTCCACTCTTATTGCAGGAATTAATCAGCCGCATTAAAGGTGATGGTGTGGAAGGGGTGAAGTTCACCGAAATGGCCATTGCCTCACTGATGGAACACTCCTGGGATGGCAACGTCAGGGAGCTGTCAAACCTGGTTGAGCGCTTAAGCATCCTTTATCCCGGTCAGATTGTGGATATTCAGGACCTGCCACCCAAATACCAGTACGGCGAAGTGCAGGCATACCAGCCAGAGTACCCCGAAGAATTACTTGAGCGTGACGCATTTAATGCATTGTTTGCGGAATCTGCGGCACAGGAAGACGCGCCTGAGGCCTCATCCGAGCAAAGCGAAGAATCCGAGTCCTACCGTTCTGATTTGCCTGAAGATGGTGTCAATCTTAAAGAGTATCTCTCGGAGCTGGAAATCAATCTGATTATACAGGCTCTTGAGCAACAGGACTGGGTTGTTGCGCGTGCTGCAGATAAACTGGGAATGCGCAGAACCACGCTGGTAGAGAAGATGCGAAAGTATAATATTCAGCGTGATGAGACCCTCTCGTCAGATAATTGACATCCTGCTTTACATCCAAAGCACTTCTAATTCATTGAAAATAAACGCTTAAATATTGGCCTGAAAACTGCTAGGTACTAGTCATTCGAAGTTACGTCTGCTTTTTGACGAGGTCGGTATGACATATGACAGCGGTCACTTTTCAATGCAACATGATTCCCACTATGTAAATGACATTTGTGATGCGCATTTTTCTGCGTCGTCAACCGACGGGCAGCCTACAGATACAGCAGAAGTAACAGCGCTACGCCAGCAGGCAGACCGCTTATCGCACCTGCTTCAGGTTATGCCTGCCGGCGTGATTGTCATCGATGGTTATGGCATTGTCAGGCAGGCCAACAGCCAGGCTATTGACTTGCTGGGCGAGCCGCTGGAAGGCGAATTATGGCGAACCATTATTGCCCGTTCATTTAAGCCCCGCGCAGACGATGGCCACGAAGTGTCACTGATAGATGGTCGTCGCGTAAAATTATCGATTACACCGCTACAAAATGAACCGGGCCAGCTGATTGTGCTTACCGATTTGACTGAAACCCGACAGCTTCAGGCGCGGGTCAGCCATATGCAGCGCCTGTCCGCGCTGGGGAAAATGGTTGCGTCATTAGCGCATCAAATCCGAACGCCGTTATCAGCGGCAATGCTTTATGCGGCGAATCTGACACGTTCCGATCTCGGGCAGGAAGCAACCTCAGGGTTCGCACACAAGCTCACCGCACGCTTGCAGGAGCTGGAAAGCCAGGTCAATGACATGCTGCTATTTGCCAAGTCCGGCGAAGATCAGGTTGTCAGTAATCTGACGCTGACAGATTTAAAAATGGCCATTGCCCCTAACGCTGTCACTTTGGCCGATCAGGCGCAGTTGTCCGTTGTGTTTGAAGGGTTTGAGCAGGATGCGGCTATGGTCGGTAATCTGACAGCGCTGCAGGGCGCTGTGCTCAATCTTATTCATAATGCCTGTCAGGTCAGTGAGCCTGGTGCTCAGGTAACGGTAAGGGCCACAGTAGATAATGAGAGTCTGTCGCTGGAGGTCGCAGATTGTGGCCCAGGCGTTACTGACTCGGTGAAAGATAAAATCTTTGAACCCTTCTTCACGACAAAAACACACGGCACCGGGCTGGGGCTTGCCGTGGTGAAATCGGTTGTCAACGCGCACAAAGGTCAGCTGACAGTAGCTAATAATGCGACAGCAGGTGCAGTGTTTACCATGACGTTTCCTGCTCACGCTACACAGCGCGCAGTCCCCACGACACATTCTGACGGAGAACTTGTATGAGTGAGACCACCATTCTTATCGTAGAAGACGATGCTGGCCTGCGTGAGGCGTTAATCGATACGTTATCGCTGGGCCGCTATCGTGTTGTATCTGCACAAAGTGCTGAAGAAGCATTGGTGTGTCTGGGTCAGTATGCTGTTGATCTGGTTGTCAGCGATATTCAGATGGCCAAGATGAGCGGGCTGGTATTGCTTAAAAATATCAAGTCGCGCTTTCCTCAGATGCCGGTTTTGCTGATGACAGCGTATGCCACCATAGATGATGCTGTGCAGGCCATGCGTGATGGTGCAACCGATTACCTGTCAAAGCCCTTTGCCCCTGAAGTGTTGTTAAATCTTGTTGAGCGCTACGCACCTGCGCGCAAAGTGGAATCGACCACGCCGATAGTGGCAGATCCTTCCAGCATTCAGTTGCTGGAACTGTCGCGCAAAGTGGCGCGCTCTGATGCAACCGTGATGGTACTGGGACCCAGTGGATCAGGTAAGGAAGTGCTTTCACGTTATATTCACGACCAGTCTTCCCGTAGTCAGGCACCGTTTGTTGCTATCAACTGTGCGGCAATCCCGGAAAACATGCTTGAAGCGACCCTCTTTGGTTATGAAAAAGGGGCATTTACCGGTGCTGTTCAGGCGTGCCCTGGTAAATTCGAACAGGCACAGGGCGGTACCTTGCTGCTTGATGAAATTACGGAAATGGATCTGGCGCTACAGGCCAAATTGTTACGGGTGCTGCAGGAAAAAGAAGTCGAACGCCTGGGTGGCCGTAAAACTGTGCAACTGGACGTACGGGTGATTGCCACCAGTAACCGTGATCTGAGAGAGGCTGTGGATGCTGGCAGATTCCGCGAAGATTTGTTCTACCGGTTAAATGTCTTTCCAATCACCTGGCAACCGTTGGCAGCCCGGCCTGGAGATATTGTGCCATTGGCTGAGCACCTTATTGCCCGTCATGCGTCAGCGCAGGGCATGAAAAATATCACCCTGAATGCGGCTGCTCGAAACAAACTCACGCAATATGAATGGCCGGGTAATGTGCGTGAACTGGAAAATGTGGTTCAGCGAGCCCTCATCTTGTGTAACGGAGAGGCGATTGATGCCAGCGACCTGATGATTGATATGGCCGCTACGCTTGCCAGTCACAGCTATGCACAGCCTGCCGCCGAAGAAGATCCAAGTCGTCTCGGCTCTGAGCTGCGCCAGCAGGAACACCAGATCATTCTGGATACCCTTGAAGCCTGCAAAGGCAAGCGTAAGGATGTGGCTGAGAAACTGGGGATTAGTCCGCGAACCCTGCGTTATAAGCTCGCGCGCATGCGAGAGGATGGCATCGAGTTACCAGCCTGATTAACAAAGAAGCCCGGCCTGTCTGGTGCTTCTTTCACCTGTGAATTTCAAGTACGCCGCCTGACTGTTAAAAGCCAGGTGGCGCAATCGTCTCATACAGCAATTTCTGTCTGGTGCTTCGCCCTTCGGCACTTAGTCTGACGCGCCTTAGCTTCCCTACATTTCGACGCCTGTCATTTTTTTGGCTTTTAATTCTAACTAATTGTTATTTTTAGTTTTTTAAAGTTGGCCTGCTAGTTGCTTTATTCGTTGTAAGTAGTGATGTCAGACAGAAATCTGACTACAAGTGATTAAGCGGAGAGTTGCAATGGACATTAAAGGAAACAGCCTGTACCAGGAAATGCAAGCGATGATCGGACAGACGCGCCTGCAGTCGACTGAAATGCCCCAGCCGCAGCAAATTCAGGAAGCCGGTAGCTCGGCCAGTGAGTTTTCCACCATGCTTAAAGGCGCGCTGGAAGGGGTCAATGATATGCAGATGCAATCAAAAGATTTACAGCGTGCATTTGAGATGGGTGACCAATCCGTAAGCCTGGCCGATGTCATGGTATCAAAAGAGAAAGCCGGTATTGCATTTGAGGCAACCGTGCAGGTGCGCAACAAAGTGCTTGAAGCATACAAGCAAGTTATGAACATGCCGGTGTAGGTGAGGAATTACTCAGATGGCTGAAACAGGAACGAACCTTACTGTCGCTGATTCTGATGCGATGAATGCATCAACAGAGGCTGAAAATAAATCCGGCTTTATGGATACGCTGGGCAGCGCTGACATGATGCGTCAGATGGCGCTGGTCATCGTACTGGTCATCTGTGTGGCAATTGCTGTGTTCATCATGATTTGGGCGCAGGAGCCGGATTATCGTCCTCTGGCAAAAATGCCGACCGAAGAGTTGATTGAAACGCTGGACTACCTGGATGCCAATCAGATTGAGTACAAGCTGGAAGGCAATACGGTCTACGTGCGAAACGATGAGTTTCAGAATGTGCGTTTGGGTATGACCCGCCAGGGTCTGACACAGTCTGGCGATGCCGGTGCTGATATTATCATGCAGGATATGGGCTTTGGTGTCAGCCAGAGGGTTGAGTCAGAGCGTTTAAAGCATGCCCGCGAAATGCAGATCGCATCAACCATCGAAGATATGTCCAGCATTCAAAAAGCACGTGTGCTGCTGGCCATGCCTAAAGAAAATGTGTTTGCCCGCCGTGAGAAAAAAGCCAGCGCAACGATCGTATTAACCGCGCGCCGTGGCAAAGCAATTACCGGCGAAGAAGTTGATGCAGTGGTAGATATCGTGGCGTCAGCGGTGCAGATGATGGACCCGGAAAATGTCACGGTAACTGACAGTAACGGTCGTTTGCTGAACTCCGGTTCGCAGGACTCGATGAGTGCCCGCGCGCGCAAAGAATATGAAATTGAACGCCAGCGCGAGCAGGAGTATCTGGAAAAAATTGATGCGATTCTGATTCCTGTATTGGGTATCGGCAATTACACCGCGCAGGTTGATGTGTCTATGGACTTCACCGCCATGGAACAAACCCAGCGCAGCTACAACCCCGATTTGCCCGCAGTGCGCAGTGAGATGGTCATAGAGCAAAATACAGTGGGTGGCGCTAACGGAGGTATTCCTGGTGCGCTGACAAATCAGCCACCACTGGCATCAAATATTCCTGAAGATGCTGTCGGTCAGGGCGGTAATGCAGCGCCGATTCCTGGCAGCAATAGCAAAGAAGAAACCCGTAATTATGAGCTGGATACCACTATCAGCCACACCAAAAAGCAAACCGGTGTCATTCGTCGTCTGAGTGTTTCAGTCGCCGTGGATTACGCGCACAGTACCGCCGAAGACGGCAGCGCAACCTCTGCGCCCAGAAAACAGGATGACTTACTGAACATCCGTCGCCTGCTGCAAGGAGGCCTGGGCTTTGATGTGACCCGTGGTGATTCGTTAGAAGTAGTGAGCGTACCCTTTACCCGCATGGACAGTGGTGTTGTTGAAGAGCTGCCATTTTGGGAAGATCCGAAGTTCTTACCTATATTAAAGCTGGTGACTGGCGCACTGGTCATCATTGTACTGATTATCTTTGTCATCCGTCCGATGCTACGCCGTCTGATCAACCCCGACACGGCCAATGATTCTGATGATTATGATGCAGATGAAGGGTTGGATTTGGGTGATGAAACCATCAGTATGCTCAGTTCAGACTTTGATGAGGGGCAGGTTGGATTTGCATCAGATGGTTCCTTGATGCTGCCGGATCTGCATAAAGACGAAGATGTATTAAAAGCGGTGCGGGCATTGGTTGCCAATGAGCCTGAGCTGTCGGCTCAGGTGGTCAAAGGCTGGCTGATGCAGGATGAGTAGTAGGAGCGTCTGACGATGGCTGAAGAACTGGCAACAAATAATGAAGAGAGCGGCTACGACGTCGGCAAGCTTGAAGGCGTTGAAAAGGCGGCCATTCTGCTGCTGAGTTTGTCTGAAGAAGACGCCGCGCAGATCCTGAAGCACCTTGAACCCAAGCAGGTTCAAAAGCTGGGCGCGGAGATGGCCAAAGTCGATGACATGACACAGGCCAAAATAACCTCTGTCCATAAGCATTTTATCGAAGAGATTCAAAACTACAGTACCATCGGCTTCCAGAGTCAGGACTTTGTGAAGCGGGCGCTAACCGCGGCGCTGGGCGAAGATAAAGCCGCTAACCTGATTGATCAGATTTTGTTGGGTAACGGTGCCAAAGGCCTGGATTCTCTGAAATGGATGGACTCCAAACAGGTGGCGTCAATTATCCGTAACGAGCACCCGCAGATTCAGACGATTGTTTTATCGTATCTTGAGCCTGAGCAAAGCGCCGAAATTCTGGCGCAGTTCCCGGAAAAAGTGCGTCTGGACCTGTTGATGCGCATTGCCAATCTTGAAGAAGTTCAGCCTGCTGCCTTGCAGGAACTGAACGAAATCATGGAGAAACAGTTTGCTGGTCAGGCGGGTACGCAGGCAGCCAAGATGGGCGGCCTGAAATCTGCAGCCGATATTATGAACTATCTGGACACCGCTATCGAAGGTCAGCTGATGGATGCTATCCGTGAGCAGGATGAAGAGATGAGTCAGCAGATTCAGGACCTGATGTTTGTCTTTGATAACCTGGTCGATGTTGATGACAAGGGCATTCAGGCTATTCTGCGTGAAGTGCAGCAGGATGCACTGCTTAAAGCAATCAAAGGTGCGGACGACGAGCTTAAAGACAAGATTACCCGCAACATGTCCAAGCGTGCCGCTGAAATGCTCACCGATGATCTGGAAGCCATGGGGCCGGTCCGGGTTTCAGAGGTGGAAACTGCACAAAAAGAGATTCTTTCTGTGGCCAGACGTCTTGCTGATTCCGGCGAAATCATGCTGGGCGGCGGTGGCGGCGAAGAATTCCTGTAACCCATTTTCGGTAGACTGAACCATGTCTGAATATGATGATGATTTGTCCGCGGCGCAGGCGAAGCTCTGGGATTTGCCGTTTGTTGACGATGCAGGCAGGGAAGCAGATGAAGCCAACAAAACCAACGCACTGAACCGGCGCAGCGACTGGAAATATGAGCCGCCCGAAGAAGAGGAAGAAATAAAGCCGCCTACGCTGGAAGAAATTGAAGCGATTCGTCAGGCAGCGCAGGAAGAGGGCTATGCTGAGGGCAAACAGACTGGTTTTGAAGAAGGCAAAGCGCAGGGCTATGAAGAAGGCCTTGAGTCTGGTCGGCAAGCCGGCCACGAAGAAGGTTTGCAGCAGGGACTGGATGAAGCAAAATCACACATAGACGCGCAAAGCGAAATCTGGCAGTCACTGACAGATAACCTGCACGCGCCGCTGAGCCAGGTCACTGAAGCTTCAAGGCAGCAGCTTGTTCAGCTGGCCGTGGCACTGGCCAAAACCGTTATTCGCCATGAAGTCACTACCAATGAACAGGTTATCTTGCAGGCGCTGGCAGAAGGCATGAAAGCACTGCCGGTTAACGAAAACACGTATCAGATTCATATGCATCCTGAAGATGTGGCATTAATTAGCGAGCATTTCGGTGCACAAAAAATAGCGGACAAAGGCTGGCAGTTAATCGAATCGCCCACGATGTCCCGTGGTGGATGCGATATCGTCACCGCCACCAATGCCGTTGATAATTCAGTAGAGCGCAGAACCCGTGAAGTCCTAGATCGGTTTTTGCTGGAACAGGGTCTGCACCGTGACTGATCCCTTCAAAGACTATTTCAGCAACCTCAAAGACCAGATCCCGCAGCCACCCATCGTGGCCGCAGGAAAACTGGTACGCGGGATCGGCCTGACATTAGAAGCCGTGGGCTGTCAGTTGCCCGTGGGGAGTCAGTGCAAAGTGCAAACCGTTGAGGGTGAAATTGAAGCCGAGGTTGTCGGCTTTGGCGATGATATTACCTATCTGATGCCCACCGAGGCGGTACGTGGCATTGTACCCGGTTCCCGGGTTATTCCGCTGGACAGAGAAAGCGGTTTGGCGGTGGGAATGGGCCTGCTAGGGCGGGTGGTTGATGGCAATGGCCAGCCACTTGATGGTTTAGGTGCGGTGAAAACCGATACCCGGATGCCTACTACACGGGCGGCCATGAACCCGTTATTGCGAAAGCCAATCAGTGAGCCGATGGATGTCGGCGTGCGCTCAATAAATGCATTAAATACCGTCGGTGTCGGACAGCGAATGGGCTTATTTGCCGGCAGTGGCGTGGGTAAAAGTGTTTTGCTGGGGATGATGACCCGGGGCAGCGAGGCAGACATTGTCGTGGTTGGTCTGGTCGGCGAGCGGGGGCGCGAGGTTAAGGAATTTATTCATGAAATCCTCACTGAAGAAGAGCGCCAGCGAGCGGTTATCGTCGCCGCTCCGGCTGATACCTCGCCGTTGATGCGCTTAAAAGCGTGTGAGACTGCAGTGACTATCGCCGAATATTTTCGCGACCAGGGGAAAAATGTGCTTTTGCTCATTGATTCATTAACCCGGTATGCCATGGCCCAGCGGGAAATCGCCCTTGCTGTGGGTGAGCCTCCGGCGACCAAGGGCTATCCGCCTTCCGTGTTCGCGCGGTTGCCGGCACTGGTAGAAAGAGCGGGCAATGGTGCTGAGAATCAGGGCTCGATTACCGCTTTTTATACGGTGCTGACCGAGGGCGATGATTTGCAGGACCCCATTGCGGATGCCGCCCGCGCTATCCTTGATGGTCACGTGGTCTTATCTCGAAAACTGGCAGACAGCGGCCACTATCCTGCTATTGATATTGAAGCCTCCATCAGTCGGGTTATGCCAATGGTTGTCAGTGAAGAACATCAGACACAGGCACGCCGCATCCGTCAGGTGTACTCAACCTATAAACAGAATCAGGATTTGATTGCAATAGGTGCGTACGCCCGCGGCTCAGACCCGCGTATCGATCTTGCGATCCGCGCAGAACCTGCCATCAATGCTTTCTTGCAGCAGGGCATGAAACAGACGCTGTCGTTTGATGAATGCCATGAAGCGATGCAGGCGCTGGCCGGCGGATTAGGTAACGGGTAATGTATGAGCCAGCTTGATACCGTTATTCGCGTGGAACGCGACCGTGAAGAAAAAGCGGCGCAGGCTTATCAGATGGCGCAGCATAGTTTGAATGAACAACGCCAGAAGTTAAGCAGCTTACAGCAGTACCGGCTGGATTATTTGCGTAATTTGCAGCAGAACGGACAGCATGGTGGGTTAGATGCCCGCGATTATCATCAACATCTGCAATTTGTGGCCAAGCTCGATAAAGCCTGTGAGCAGCAAAACCAGATAATATCCCGAGCTTCATTAGTGGTGGATCAGCGGCGGCAACATTATCTTCAACAACAAAAACGTCGAAAAGCCGTCGATTTCCTGATTGATAAAAAACAGCATGAGGCGGCAGTGGCGGCAGGCCGTCGCGAGCAGGACCAGTTAGACGAGTTTGCGCTCCAGCGCTTTTTACGCGCTAAAACAAGATATTAACCCTTCTCACAGACATATTTTTTGTCAGTTTTAAATATTGGAACACGACTTGCTGTATTCATCCCAGTGACGGTTTTCCGCTCATCGAGATTAGGCTTTAAACGTGATTTTAAAAGGCCTGTGCGGGAATTTTAAATAAGGAACCTAAGGTTATGATGCAAGACATTGCCACGAAACGTCAGGACGTTGCCGCCTTGCCGATAAATCTTGACGGTGATGTTGACCTGAAGCCTGAATCAACCAATGGTGCTGCCTTTTCGCAGGCGTTTCGTCAAAGTAGTCAGTCTGCCGGTGCTGATAAAGCACCTGAGCGGAATAACCCATCGACAGCAGCTTCTGCTGTCGATGGTACGAAGACACAGAGTCGTCATAAAGCCACCTATAAGCCGGCAGATGACGGTAAGGCAACTCAAGCCAAAGAAAAGCCGTCGCAGGATGCTAATGGAAAGGTGGCGTCCGGTGATCAGTCCGGTAAAGTAAAGGATAAAGAAAAAGCCGCCCCTGTTGAATCAAAAGAGGGTGAGAAAGCCAAATCAGAGGCGGTGTCTGGTGAGGATACAGATGCACTTGCTGGTCACGAAGGGGCGAGCGAGGATATCGACTGGCTGGCTTATGTTGATCAGATCCGCAGCTTGTCAGAACAAGCCAGCAATAAGGCGGTGGAGGCCGAAGCGTCTGGCACCGCACAGACGTTATCGGCTGATATGGCACAGCAAAATCCTGACATGGTTGATGAGGCAACAAAGATTGCGCACTTGTTAAACCTGCAGGGCGACAGCACCGGGCGAGAGCAGGACAAGATCCCTGCTATTCCTGATTTGATTGCCAGACTGGGCCATGAAATTGCGACTCAGCAAAAAAATGCCCATGCAGACGCTGGCTCAACAGTAAGTGATGCATCTGCTACCCTTAAGGAATTGACTGCGGCCATTGTCAGCGGTTTACAACAAGAAAGCGCAGGCCAACAAATGGCGCAGGATGGTCAGTCACTGGAAGCGCTGGTGGCTAAGCTTAACGGGTCGTCGCAAACCGATGTTGCACAAAGTGATGCCGCGTTATTGTTATCAGTTATCCAGGGTAAAATTACCGGCAAGCAGGGCGCGGGTGATGGGGTGACACACGCTGCGACTTCTGAGACAGATCAGGCCATTAGTCCGAAGATGTTATCCCTGATGGAAAATTTTGTCAGTCTCACTGAAAAGCAGTCAGAGGATCTTGCACAGAATATTACGGCCCGCGTAGCGGACCTGGTGCCCTCAGTTTCTGACAGTGCGAAAAAGCAGATCACCGATGCAATTGTAGCGGGTATGTCTGAGATGAAAACGCAGATTCAGCAGGGACATGAACCGGGTATCAGTTTAAAGGCAATGGTGACAGAAGCCTTGCAGCAAGCTGATGTAAATGTGACGCCTGCGTTAAGTCAGAATATTGACCAGCAGCTAAGTCAAATCAATACGCTGCTCAATGCTGCCAGTGCGACAAGTCTGGCTGCCCAACAGGCTGCACAGATGGCTACGCCGGACATGGCCATAACAGAAAATACGCAGGTCAGAGCCGAGTCTGGCTCAGCGACCCGACAAACCGAAGGATTATCACAACCGGTGAACATCCATCAGCCGGATGGTCAGAAACAGCTGACGGAAAAAATACGCTGGATGGTGAACAGCCGGAATATGATGGCGGAGATTCGCCTGGATCCGCCGGAAATGGGCAGTATGCAGGTTCGGGTTAATGTCCAGGGCGATGCGGCATCCGTGAGTTTCATCGTACAGTCGCCACAGGCGCGGGAAGCACTGGCCCAGGCAGAACCCCGGTTGAAGGATATGCTTGCCCAACAAGGCATTGAGCTTGGCGAATCATCGGTTCAGCAGCAAAGCCAGGGGCAGTCTGATACACAGTCAGAAGGTCGCGGTGGATTTGGCGGCCAGACTGCCGGTCACCCAGATGCTGATGATAGCACGCAGGTGATAGAGCAGCCGCTGACCCGACAGGCCCAGGGTGGTATAGATGATTATGCGTAATCCGTCTTTCGCATTATTGCGCTTTTGTGCTGAACATTGATAATAGCGCCTGATTACAACGAGACGAGTCTGAAGTAGCAGAGACAAAAATGGCCGAAGAAGAATTACAGATTGAGGAAACGACCCAAAAGAGCAAGCTCCCACTGATTGTTATCATTATCGTGTCGCTGTTGGGAGCGGGCGGTGCGGCCTGGTATTTTTTATTTTCCGGCAGCGAAGAGCCTGTTGCCGAAGAAATGTCTGCACAAGCCACGCAGACAAGCAGCGGTCAGGCGGCCAGTGCCGGAGGCAATGCAAAAGTTGGCACTGCACTGTATGTAGCGATGCCACGCCCGTTTACCTTTAATGTTCCTGGCTCCGGGCGTGATCGGCTGGTGCAGATTAAGGTACAGTTGATGGTGCGTGGCAGCGACAATGAAGAAACCGCCAAAATGCATATTCCGCTTATTGAAGGAACGCTGCTACAGGTATTTAGCGGCAGTAACGCCGATGAGCTGATTACAGAGGCCGGTAAAGTGGCACTGCGCGAACGCGCGGTCAGTGAAGTGCAGAAAGTAATGAATGAAACGGTTGGAGCCAATGTGGTTGAGCAGGTTCTGTTCACCGGCTTCGTCATGCAATAAATCAGGAAAAGACTGTGAGTGATTTATTATCTCAAGATGAAATCGATGCCCTGTTACATGGTGTCGATGATGTAGAAGAAGATGAGGTTAGCGATTCGCCCTCTGATGCTTCGGCGCTCGAGTATGACTTCTCCTCACAGGATCGTATTGTCCGTGGGCGAATGCCAACGCTTGAGATAGTTAACGAGCGTTTTGCCCGGCATCTTCGCGTGAGCCTGTTTAACATGATGCGCCGCTCTGCTGAGGTATCAATTAACGGTATTCAGATGATCAAGTTTGGCGAGTACATTCACACCCTGTTTGTACCAACCAGCCTGAATATGGTGCGCTTTCGTCCATTAAAAGGTACCGGTCTGATAACCATGGAAGCCCGCCTGGTATTTATTCTGGTGGATAACTTCTTTGGTGGTGACGGGCGCTATCACGCTAAAATCGAAGGCCGTGAGTTTACGCCTACCGAGCGCCGGATCATCCAGATGCTCCTCAAAATTATTTTTGAGGATTATAAAGAAGCCTGGGCCCCGGTCATGGATGTGTCGTTTGAATATCTGGATTCGGAAGTGAATCCGGCGATGGCAAATATCGTAAGCCCCACGGAAGTGGTCGTTATCAGTTCATTTCATATCGAGCTTGATGGCGGCGGCGGTGATTTTCATGTGTCACTGCCGTATTCGATGCTTGAGCCCATCCGCGAGCTGTTGGATGCCGGTGTACAAAGTGATAAAGAAGATACTGATCTGCGCTGGAGCAAAGCGCTTCGCGATGAAATCATGGATGTGGATGTAGAACTGTCTACCCACATGCTGGATGTCGAGGTATCGCTCAAGCAGGTCATGGAGTTTAAGGCCGGCGATATTATCCCGGTAGAAATGCCTGAACATATCACGGTAATGATTGAGGATTTACCGACGTTCAGAGCAAAACTAGGGCGCTCCAGAGATAATCTGGCTTTGAAGATTACCGATAAAATCCCTAGACCGACATCGGTGAAATCAGAGCTGCAACTATTAACCCGCGGTGGCCGCATTATTGATAATGACGCGGAACTGCAAGTACTTGAAGAAGACCTGTAACCCAGGCCTTAGCAACCAGAGGCATTGTTATGAGTGAACAAGACGGCATGGACGACTGGGCTGCCGCAATGGCGGAACAGGCTGAATCGGAAGAGAGTCAGGGCGCAGAAGAGGATGTTCAGCCAGCTGAGCTGGATGAATTTACCGAAGATGCACCCATAAGCTCCGAGGAAAAACGCAAGCTGGATACCATCCTCGATATTCCGGTTACCATTTCTATGGAAGTGGGCAGAAGTCAGATAAGCATCCGGAATTTGCTGCAACTGAATCAGGGTTCGGTGGTCGAGCTGGATCGGGTTGCCGGAGAGCCATTAGATGTACTAGTAAATGGCACGTTGATTGCTCATGGTGAGGTAGTAGTAGTTAACGACAAATTTGGTATCCGACTCACCGATGTTATCAGTCAAATCGAGAGAATCAAAAAGCTTCGCTAAATCATTAGTTTTATCAGGGGGTTGCGCCTTGCTGCCCCTGGTATTGTCCTTCGATACGATGGCGCAGAGCACGCAGTCCATCACCAATCCCACTTCCGTACTGTCAATTTTTCTATCACTTCTGCTGGTCGTCGCGATTATTTTTGCGCTTGCCTATGTGATGCGACGGTTTAATGTCACCCATGGTGGCGGTGGTCAGCTGAAAGTGGTTGCCAGCATGGTAGCCGGTGCCAAAGAGCGCATCATGGTTATCGAAGTAGGGGATGAACAGCACATGATTGGGGTAACCAGTCATAATATTTCTCATCTGTGCAAGCTGGAAAAAAACTTAGCGTCAAATCAGCAAACCATTACCAGTGGCAGTCAGTTTAAAGACAAGCTGGTTAAAGCCATGGCGGGCAAAATGAACCCATCGGTGAAGGGAGACGATAACGATGCGAAATAAACCGTTTTTAATCTGGCTGGGTGTACTGCTGGTAAGCTTACTGGCGATGCCTGCGTTTGCGCAGCAGGGGATCTCCGCTGTAACCGTATCTACAAACCCGGATGGTACACAGGATTATTCCATGACGTTGCAGGCGCTGTTCATCATGACAGCGCTGAGCCTGATACCCGCGTTTATCATGATGATGACCTCATTCACCCGCATTATCGTTGTATTGTCTATCCTGCGTCAGGCAATTGGTTTGCAGCAATCACCGTCAAACCAGATTCTTATCGGGGTCAGCCTGTTTTTGTCATTATTTATCATGGCGCCGGTTTTCGATCAGATAAACGAAAAAGCGCTGCAGCCTTATCTGGATGAGCAGATGACAAGTAAAGAGGCATTTGAGGAAGCAAAAGCCCCTATGCGCGCCTTCATGCTATCGCAAACCCGGGTGAAAGATTTGGAAACCTTTGTACGTATTGCCGGGGACGAGGACAAATATCAGGAGCCGTCAGAGGTGCCGCTGACAATCTTAATTCCGTCATTCGTTACCAGTGAGCTTAAGACCGCGTTTCAGATAGGCTTTATGCTGTTTATCCCGTTTCTGATCATTGATTTGGTGGTGGCATCTATACTCATGGCGATGGGTATGATGATGTTGTCACCCATGATCGTATCACTGCCCTTCAAGCTGATGCTGTTTGTGCTGGTCGATGGCTGGAATCTTATTTTTGGTACCCTGGCTACCAGCTTTGGAATGGGCGTGTAGGAGGCGATATGTCACCCGAAGTATTTGTCGAGATACTGCGTGAATCCATGTTCATGGTTATTTTGCTGGTGTCTGCTGTGATTGTTCCCAGTCTTATTGTGGGATTAATTGTGGCAGTGTTTCAGGCAGCAACCTCTATCAATGAGCAAACCATGAGTTTTTTGCCGCGCCTGATTGTGACGCTGCTGGCTTTGAGCTGGGGCGGAAACTGGCTGGTGAAAAAGCTGATGGATTTCTTCTACCACATGGTTGAGCAAATCCCGCAGGTTGTTGGCTGACGATGCAGTACGAGCTTGGTGTTATTTTCCAGTTTCTGGCTGATTTAACCTTACCGTTTATGCGTATAAGCGGGATGTTTGCAGCGATGATCGGGATCAGCGCCAAAACCCTGCCGCCACCGGTCAGGGCACTGCTTGCTGCGTTTTTGGCGCTGGTGATTATGCCGGTGGTCGATCCGGTCCCGATTGATAATCTGGTGGGGCTGGGCACGTTTATGGAAATTATCCGCCAGTTACTTATCGGCATTGCCATGGGCTTCGTGTCCATGATGGTATTAAACACGTTTGTACTTGCTGGGCAGATTGTCGCGATGCAGACCGGCTTGGGGTTTGCCTCAATTGTGGACCCGGTTAATGGTATCAATGTACCGGCGGTGGGTCAGTTTTATCTGATTCTGGCAACACTGCTGTTCTGGGCAATGGATGGCCATTTATCCATGATTCAGATGGTGGTGGCCAGCTTCGATGCGTTTCCGATTGGTGGTGCCTGGTTTACCGGTGAGCAATTGCGTGAAGTTGCTCATTGGGGAGCATGGATGTTTATCTCTGCCGTCACCTTGTCACTGGCGCCTATTGTTTCTCTGCTGATTGTTAACCTGGCGTTTGGTGTAATGACCAAGGCGGCGCCCCAGTTAAATATTTTCAGTATTGGTTTTTCCATTGCGCAAATTACCGGGTTGCTGGTTATCTGGATCACCCTGGATAACTTTACCGCCCACTTCTCGGCGCAGTGGGGCAGGGCAGAACAGTTCATGTGTGAACTGGTTCGGATTTGTCCGGGTTAAGGAGGGGATATCGTGTCTGACGCTCATGATAAAACAGAAGAACCCACACAGAAAAAGCTCGACGATGCCCGAAAAAAGGGGCAGCTGGCCCGATCCAAAGAATTATCCACGGCGCTGGTGTTGATTGTCAGTGCTGTGATGTTTTTGCTCATCGGCGGCATTGTCGCTGAAGATATTTTCGTTATGACCAGGCGCATGTTCACGCTGTCGCGCGATGAAACCTACGATATCTCACATATGTTTTCAGCAAGCGGTGAGGCGTTGATGTCTGTGGCCTGGCCTGTGTTGGTATATATGATTGTATCTATGCTGGCCGGCATTTATGGCAGCGTAGCGCTGGGCGGATATAATTTTAGCTGGGAGTCGGCTGCCCCGAAAGCCAATAAGATCAATCCTGTCAATGGTTTCAAACGCATGTTGGGGCCTAACGCAATGGTCGAGCTGCTCAAGGCCATTGCCAAGTTCTTTGTTATTGGTGCTATCGCTATTGGCGCATTGTTTTACTTTAAAAGTGAAGCGCTGCACCTTGACCGTGAGATGTACCCGCTGAACCTGTTTCATGCCATGAGTATGCTGGAGTGGGCATTTCTGTTTCTCACGCTGGGTATGATTCCCATCGCCCTGATTGATGTGCCCTACCAAATGTATAAGCACAACAAAGAATTGAAGATGACCAAACAGGAAGTGAAAGACGAGCATAAAAATGCTGAGGGTGATCCGCAGGTCAAAGGGCGTATCCGACGCTTACAATTCCAGGCTGCCGCCAATCGGATGATGCAGGACGTGCCGGATGCTGACGTGGTTGTGACCAACCCGACTCACTATTCAGTCGCCATTAAATACGAAGAGGACGGCAATCGTGCACCCGTGGTCGTGGCCAAAGGGCAGGACGAACTGGCCATGCATATTCGTAAAATTGCCACCGCGCATGATGTCCCGCTTATCCCTTCGCCCATGCTGACGCGGGCTATTTTCTACTCTACAGAAGTGAACGAGGAAGTACCCAATAAGTTATTTATGGCCGTGGCCCAGGTATTGGCCTATGTTTATCAGCTACGCGCTTATAAAGCGGGTAAAGGGCAGCGTCCTAAGCCACTGAAAAAAGATTTACCTATCCCTGAAGAGCTTCGTCGCTGATAAAGAATAATCTGAAAATTTTTGCAGGCGACTGATTTTTAGATAGTTTAGCCCGCCACTTTCCACTGTCAAAAAACGACCTCTAATTATGGCACGGTAGTTGAAATATCCGTGCTATCGCCTTCTTTTAGCGTCAAAATTCTGATAGTGAGAGATTCCACGCAATGCAGTTAGCAGCTTATCTTCAGCGGTTCGATAAAAATCAGTTGCAAAAGTTTACCAGCGGTCTGGGTGCACCTATCGTGCTGTTGGCGATCATGGGCATGGTTATCCTGCCGATGCCGCCGTTTCTTCTGGACGTGTTGTTCAGTTTCAATATCGCCTTATCGCTGGTCATCATTCTGGTGGCGGTATTCACCCAGCGCCCGATTGATTTTGGTATCTTTCCGCTTGTTCTGCTTATTGCCACCGTACTCAGGCTGGCGCTTAATGTTGCCTCAACCCGGGTGGTCCTGCTGTATGGTCATGAGGGCGGTGATGCCGCCGGTAAGGTGATTGAAGCATTTGGCGCCGTGGTCATTGGCGGTAACTATGCTGTCGGTGTGGTGGTGTTCGCCATCTTACTGATTATTAACTTTAAAGTAGTAACCGCCGGTGCAGGGCGTATTTCAGAAGTAAATGCCCGTTTTACCCTTGATGCCATGCCCGGTAAACAAATGGCTATTGATGCGGATTTGAACGCAGGTTATATCGACCAGGACCAGGCACGTCACCGCCGTGAGGAAATCACCGCTGAAGCCGATTTCTACGGGTCGATGGACGGTGCTTCAAAGTTTGTAAAAGGTGATGCGGTAGCCGGCCTTTTCATTATGCTTATCAATATTGTCGGTGGTCTGTTTATCGGCATGATTCAGCACGACCTGACTTTTGGTAACGCCGTTGAGGTCTATACCATATTAACCATTGGTGACGGCCTGGTAGCGCAAATTCCGTCACTGCTGTTATCAGTCGCCACCGCCATTATTGTTACCCGGGAAAACGAAACCCAGGAGATGGGTAAGGAAATCCGCAGTCAGTTAGGCAACCAGCAGGCGCTGTATATTGCCTCTGCGGTGTTGTTTGTTATGGGCATTATTCCCGGCATGCCGCACATTGCGTTTTTAGGTTTTTCCGCGATTGCCGGTGGGTATGCTTACTGGCAAACCAAGCAGGCGAAAAAGGCGGAACTGGAACCTGCCGCGACCTCTTTAGCCACGGATGAGCCGGTTGAAGCGCCGGAAACCAAAGAGCTTGGCTGGGACGATGTGCAGCAGGTCGACACTGTAGGGCTGGAAGTGGGCTATCGTCTCATTCCGCTGGTGGATAAGTCTCAGGGCGGCGAGCTGCTGACTCGTATCAAGGGCGTACGTAAAAAGCTGTCGCAGGAACTGGGCTTTTTGATTCCGCCTGTGCACATTCGCGATAACCTGGATTTGGATCCCAATGCTTATACGATCGCCATGCTTGGCGTCACCATTGGCGATGCGCAAATCAGTCATGATGAAGAACTGGCAATTAATCCGGGGCAGGTTTTCGGAAACCTGGATGGCCGGCCTACCCAGGATCCTGCGTTTGGCCTGGATGCGGTGTGGATTAAGCCCAGCCAGCGCGAACACGCTCAGACGCTTGGTTACACCGTGGTAGATGCTGCGACGGTGGTGGCCACGCATTTATCGCAGCTACTGACAAATAATGCCTATCAGTTACTGGGTCATGAAGAAGTGCAACAGTTACTGGATATGCTGGCTAAATCAAACCCTAAATTGGTTGAAGGGCTGGTACCGGATATTTTGCCACTTAGTACGGTGGTTAAAGTACTGCAGACGCTTCTTTTTGAAGGTGTGCCTATCCGCGATATGCGTACGATTGTTCAGACATTGAGTGAATACGGCACTAAGAGCCAGGATCCTGATGTGCTGGTGTCTGCCGTACGTATTTCACTCAAGCGACTTATCGCCCAGGAGATTTGTCAGGGCACCGCCGAAATCCCCGTCATAACTATGGCGCCAGAGTTGGAACAGATGTTGCACCAGTCCTTGCAAGCAGGCGGAGAAGATGGCGCAGGTATTGAACCCGGGCTGGCAGACAGGCTACAAAAATCATTACAACAAGCCAGTCAGCAACAGGAGTTAGCCGGTGAACCAGCAGTATTGCTGACATCAGGTATGCTAAGACCGGTACTTTCCCGCTTCTTTAAATATTCTGTCAATGGCCTGAACGTCCTGTCTTATCAGGAAGTGCCGGATGACAAACAAATACGAATTGTCAGTTCAGTGGGTCAATAATCTGACGCACGGGTTGTAAAGAGGTTGCAATGAAAATCAGACGTTTTTTTGGCAAAGACATGCGCGAAGCGATGAATGCAGTGAAAGCTGAACTGGGCAGTGATGCGGTGATCATGTCAAACCGCAAGGTTGCCGATGGTATCGAGCTGGTTGCAGCCTATGACAAAGAGCCGGAAGTGAATCTGCAGGCGAAGCGTCCGGCAGCTCAACAAAAACAATCAGCAGGTAAAGCCGTGCCTAGCCTGAGCGAAATCATCGGTGATGATGGTCCTGACAGCTTACGCGCACTGCTTGAAAAGCAAGTGGAAAAAGCGCAGCGTCAGGCACCGGCGCATCCGGTGTCAGAATCTATCAATGCTGCAGCACAAGCTCCTAAACGCCCAGCACCCGGTGCACGCGCAGAACAGCCTGCCTCACGCGGTCAGAATATTAATTATTTTGAAGATGATCACGAGCTTGATCTGGAACGTCCGGTAGCACACAGCGATACGGCTACACAGTTTACAGGTCAGTCCGCCTCTGATGCACAAACCAGCCAGAGTGACCTGGATGCCATTAAAGAAGAATTAGCATCGCTGCGCAATGTACTGCAGTTTCAGGTTGCCGGGCTGATGAATGACAAACAACAACGTCAAAGCCCCACCCACAGCTACCTGACTCGTTGTCTTGAAGGGATGGGTCTGAGCTATTCACTGGCAGAGCAACTGGTTAACTATACGCCTAAAGAATATAACGAGCGTGAAGCCTGGGTTTACTTACTCAACCTTTTGGCTAATCGTCTTCATGTATCGGGTAATGATATTCTGCAACAAACCGGTGTGGTTGCGCTGGTCGGTCCCACTGGTACAGGTAAAACCACCACGGTGGCAAAACTGGCCGCGCGCTACGCGCAGAAATACGGTGCTGATGAAGTAGCGATGATTACCATTGATACGTACCGGATTGCCGCTTACGAGCAACTGGCCACCTACGGCAAAATAATTGGCTGTACAGTGCGAAAAGCACAGTCCAGCGAAGAGTTGGCAGAGCTGTTGTTTCAGTTACGTCATAAGCGTATGGTGCTTATTGATACGGCAGGGTTCAGTCAGCGTGATAGTCGCCTGATAAAGCAGTTATCAAAATTTGACAATGGTCAGATGCAACCGGTGAGAAAGTACCTGGTTGCGCAGGCGAATACGCAATACCCGGCGCTACAACGTATAATCAACGCGTTTGACGGCGTGAAACTGGATGGCTGTATTTTCACAAAGCTGGACGAATGTTACAGCCTGGGAGAGGTGCTTAGCGTGGCTATCGAACACGCGCTACCGGTCAGTTATGTGACCGATGGTCAGCAAGTCCCTGAAGATATTAAAGTAGCGGATGCAAAATCTCTGGTATCAGCCGCTGCAAAGCTTTATAAAAAGTACGGTTTGAATCATACTAACGGCAATCACCTTGGAAATTCAGCACAGGCAGTATGATTGAAGATCAAGCGAGTAGCTTACGAAAGATGAATCAGTCACGATTAATCAAAGTTATCGCCGTTACCGGCGGTAAAGGCGGGGTAGGTAAAACCAACATTACCCTGAACACTGCCATCTCCATGGCCAAGCAAGGCAAGCGTGTAATGGTGCTTGATGCTGACCTGGGGCTGGCGAATGTAGATGTCATGCTCGGCCTGCGTGTGGAGAAAAACCTGGCGCACGTGTTATCGGGTGAATGCACACTGGATGAAGTATTAGTGACCGGCCCTCACGGCATCAAGATAGCGCCGGCCACGTCAGGCACACAGTCAATGACAGAGCTTACGCCTACTGAGCATGCCGGTCTTATCCGTGCATTCAGCGAGTTGCGTTCGCAAATTGATGTGCTCATCGTGGATACCGCTGCGGGTATTTCTGACATGGTGCTTAGTTTTTCCAAAGCATCCCAGGATATTATGGTCGTGGTCTGTGATGAACCGACCTCACTGACCGATGCCTATGCGCTGATAAAAATTCTGAATCGCGAGCACGGTGTGTTCCGCTTCAAAATTGTGGCTAACATGGTCAGAGATGCCAGAGAAGGGCAGGAGCTTTTCAGTAAGCTGTCTAAAGTCACCGGTCGTTTTTTAGATGTTGCACTAGAGTTAGTCGCGACCATTCCTTTTGATGAAAATATTCGTCGCGCAGTACGAAAACAAACTGCAATTGTGGATGCATTCCCAGGATCGCCGGCCGCGGTAGCCATCTCCCGATTGGCAAACAATGCGGCAAACTGGCCGGTACCAAATCAGCCGGGCGGGCACCTGGAGTTTTTCATTGAACAGTTAATCTCACCAAAAGCCACGGGAACGCAACGTTGAATAACAAAGCGGCTGCTTACTCACAGCAAATCGATAAATCCCAGCTTGTCGAAAGACATGCATCTCTGGTCAAACGTATTGCCCATCACCTGATGGCGCGATTGCCAGCCAGCGTGCTGGTAGACGATTTGATTCAGGCCGGGATGATTGGTTTGCTGGAAGCCGCACGTAATTTTGACGGTTCCAAAGGTGCCAGCTTTGAAACCTTTGCGGGCATCCGCATACGCGGCGCGATGCTCGATGAGATCCGTAAAGGCGACTGGACACCGCGCTCTGTGCACAAAAATGGCAGAGCCATTACCGATGCGATTAATGAGGTTGAGCGAGAGACCGGTCGCGATGCCAGAGATACCGAAATTGCAGCAAAGCTGAATGTTGATATTGATACCTATCATCAGATGCTCAATGAAGTAAATGCGGGCAAACTGGTGGGTATCGAAGATTTAGGGGTGTCGGAAGACGTCATTACGTCGCCGACCAACCAGGGCAACGACTTGCCCCTGGAAGACTTAATGCAGGGGGCGTTTCAAAAGGCCCTTGCACAGGCAATCACCACATTGCCTGAGCGTGAAGCAATTGTGTTGTCGTTATATTATGATGAAGAGTTGAATTTACGCGAAATTGGTGAAGTGCTCGATGTCAGTGAATCCCGGGTTAGCCAGATTCACAGTCAGGCCATGTTAAAATTAAAAGCTAAAATGCAATCGTGGCGTGCCGATAACTAAGCACAAGAATAACGATTAATAATAATTTACTAGTCCCCAGTGGAGGCCATTTTGGACAAAAATATGAAAATTCTTGTGGTAGATGATTTCTCTACTATGAGACGAATCATAAAGAATTTGCTTAAGGACTTGGGGTTTTCCAATATTCAGGAAGCCGATGACGGAAGCACGGCATTGCCGATGTTACAACAGGGCGACTTCGACTTTGTCGTAACTGACTGGAACATGCCCGGCATGCAGGGAATTGACTTATTGCGCAACATCCGCGCAGACGAGAAGCTAAAGCATTTACCGGTATTGATGGTAACGGCAGAAGCGAAAAAAGAACAGATTGTTGCAGCAGCCCAGGCCGGCGTAAACGGCTATGTTGTGAAGCCGTTCACGGCAGCAACGCTTAAAGAAAAGCTCGACAAAATTTTCGAACGTTTAGGTTGATCCAGGCGATCCCAGGTTTTAAGAGGAAAACTGGATGACAACGAATGTCAATGTTCCTATTTCATTAGAAGAGGCACGCCAGCTAGTAACGTATCTTGAGCAGGGTGATAACGACTCGGCGCATGCGTTACTTGAAGCGGTTTCTATGAAAGAGTCGATCGAGTTATTTGCTGAAGTTGGCAAACTCACCCGCCAGTTACACGACGCACTTAATAATTTTCAGTTGGACGAACGTATTGTTGGTCTGGCCAACGATGACATCCCTGATGCACAAACGCGTCTGACGTATGTGATTGAAGAGACTGAAAAAGCCGCAAATACCACTATGGATGCTGTTGAGGCGAGTATGCCTATAGCAGAATCGCTGTCTCAGCGCATTGATACTATTATGCCAGAGTGGAAAAAGCTTATGACGCGGCAGATCGAGCTGGGTGAATTTAAAGCCTTGTGCGGCGATTTAGATAAATTACTCAATGATGCCTCCTCAGAATCAGACCGCTTAACGGCGCTACTGACAGAAGTACTGATGGCGCAGGGGTACCAGGATTTAACCGGGCAGGTCATTCGCCGGGTAATAGAACTGGTGAAAGAAGTCGAAGATAGTCTGGTTAATATGCTTACCATGTTCGGTGATGCCGAAGGTGACACACCAGCACCACAGACGCAGAAGAAAGAAAGTGGCAAAGTCGACGCTGAAGGGCCCATTATGAATGCCGAGGAACGCGACGACGTTGTAAAAGGTCAGGACGATGTTGATGACCTTTTGTCTAGCTTAGGTTTTTAAGGAGTGCGGGCTGATGTCATTTGATCTTGACGAAGATATTTTACAGGACTTTCTTGTAGAAGCCGGAGAAATTCTTGAACAGCTTCAGGAACAGTTGGTTGATTTGGAAAATCACCCTGAAGATGGTGATTTACTGAATGCGATATTCCGCGGTTATCATACAGTAAAAGGTGGTGCCGGCTTTTTGTCGCTCACCGAACTTGTTGAGATTTGCCACGGTGCTGAAAATGTCTTCGACGTCATGCGAAACGGACAGCGCACATTAACCCCGGAGTTAATGGATGTCATTTTGCAGGCCACTGATGTTGTGGTTGCGATGTTCGAAAAAGTCAAAGCCCGCGAACCCCTGGAACCGGCCGATCCTGCGCTGGTAGATGTTCTGCACAAACTCAGTCACCCTGAGTCGCCGGACGAAAACATATTTGGTGAGGGTATCACCGCCGGTCATCAGCCTAATGCTCAGGCGAACATGGATGATGAGCCGCAGTTAATCGTGGAAGAAACGCCCCAGGCACCAGAAGTCGGAGCCATGTCATCTGCAAGTGGTGACGGTGGTATCGATGAGATCACAGAAGACGAATTTGAAAAGTTACTGGATGAATTGCACGGTGGCGGAGCGCCTGGTCGCCCTGCAACACCGGAGAACGCTACCGCCAGTACTGAAAACAAACCGGTAGCAGAAACCGCTGCGCCTGCAGGTGGTGATGATATTACCGATGATGAGTTTGAGGCCTTGCTGGACGAGCTTCACGGTAAAGGCCAGTTCAGCGCAGCTAAAGCTGATGAAGCAGCATCCGGGCCAGCCGAAACAACCAGCAGCGCATCCGGTGGCGATGATGAGATCACCGATGATGAGTTTGAAGCACTGCTGGATCAATTACACGGTAAAGGGCAGGGGCCTTCTGTAAAAGATGAACAGCCCGCTGCATCAACCACGAGCAGCTCAGATAAACCCCGCGTAAAAGTTGATGTTGAAGCGACCCAGGCAGTCAGCCAGGCGCGTCAGCAGCAACAGGCTGCCCAGCCACAAAAAGATACCGCTGAACCAGCACAAAAAGCAGCTGCTGCCCCCGCGCCTAAAAAAGACGATAAAAAGCCAGCTGGTTCACCGCCGCCGGCGGAAACGACCGTTCGGGTCGATACCAAGCGACTTGACCAGATTATGAACATGGTGGGTGAGCTGGTTCTGGTACGTAACCGTTTGCTGAGCCTGGGCATTAATACCAGCGATGAGGCTATGTCTAAAGCCATCGCCAACCTGGATGTGGTGACCGGCGACCTGCAAGGCGCGGTGATGAAAACCCGCATGCAGCCTATCAAGAAAGTATTCGGACGCTTCCCCCGGGTTGTTCGTGATTTAGCGCGCAGCCTGAAAAAAGAAATAACGCTGGAACTGGAAGGTGAAGACACCGATCTGGATAAGAACCTGGTTGAAGCTCTGGCCGATCCGTTGGTTCACCTGGTTCGCAACTCTGTCGATCATGGTATTGAAATGCCGGATGAGCGTCAGGAAAACGGCAAAGCCCGCATGGGTACGGTGCGTTTGTCAGCGTCTCAGGAAGGCGACCATATTCTGTTGACCATCGAAGATGATGGTAAAGGCATGGACCCGGAGAAGCTGAAAGATATCGCAATCAGCCGTGGCGTACTGGATGCAGACGCCGCAGCCCGCATGTCGGATGTTGAGGCGTTCAATCTGATTTTTGCCCCTGGTTTCTCAACCAAGACCGAGATCAGTGATATTTCCGGACGCGGTGTTGGCATGGACGTGGTAAAAACCAAAATCACGCAACTTAATGGCACCATTAATATTGATTCTCAGATGGGTAAAGGTACCCGACTGGATATCAAGGTGCCGCTGACCCTGGCAATTTTACCTACCCTGATGATTATCGTTGGCAAGCAAACCTTTGCGCTGCCATTGGGTGCGGTCAGTGAAATCATCAATATGGATATCAAGAAAACCAATACCGTCGACGGGCAGTTAACCATGATTGTTCGCTCGAAAGCCATTCCGCTGTTCTTTTTAGGCGACTGGCTGATTCGTGGTGGCAAAGCGGTCAACCGTGAAAAAGGGCATGTTGTGGTGGTGCAGATAGGCACCCAGCAGGTTGGCTTTGTAGTCGATGCACTTATCGGTCAGGAAGAAGTTGTTATCAAGCCGCTGGATGCGCTGCTACAGGGCACCCCAGGTATGGCGGGTGCGACCATTACCTCAGACGGTGGTATTGCATTGATTCTGGATATTCCCGGGTTGCTTAAACGTTACGCACGTAAAAGTTAACTGATAAAATCTTTTCCAGGGGTTTAAGTATTTCATGGCTTTCAAAGTTCTGGTGGTGGATGATTCGACATTCTACCGCCGTCGTGTTCGAGACATTTTAAACGCAGACCGCGAGCTGGAAGTGGTGGGTGAAGCCAGAAACGGTCAGGAAGCCGTGGATATGCTGGGCCGCCTGTCAGTGGACGTTGTTACCATGGATGTCGAAATGCCGGTCATGGATGGCATCAGCGCCGTGAAAGCAATCATGAATCAGCGTCCGGTTCCTATTCTGATGTTTTCATCACTGACACATCAGGGCGCGCAGGCGACACTGGATGCACTTGAAGCCGGCGCATTAGACTTCTTACCCAAGAAGTTTGAGGAAATTGCTTCTGAGCGCCAGCAGGCAGCTGGCGTGCTACGCACCAAAGTCAGGCTTCTGGCCCGGCGTGGAACAGGCATGCGCCGACCTGTGATGGGTAACAGCGCAGCGGGCATGCCTGCCATGCCTCGCAATGCCCCCAAATCTACCTTTTTACGCTCGTCATCCGTATTAACCGGCCAGAAAGATGCCGCCGTTATTCCATCCGTATCTTCTGTCACACGCTCGGGTAAAAGTTATCAGTGCCTGGCGGTGGGCGCATCTACCGGCGGACCGGTTGCACTACAAAAACTGCTGACGCCGTTACCAAAAGATTTTCCTTACCCGATTTTGCTGGTGCAGCATATGCCCGGCACATTCACTGCCGCGTTTGCTCAGCGTCTGGATAACCAGTGTGCGATCAATGTTAAAGAGGCCTGCTCGGGCGATATATTAAAGCCAGGATGTGCGTATCTGGCGCCCGGTGGCAAACAAATGACGGTGCAAAAGCGTCAGTCAGGTATCTCCATTCAGGTGACAGAGTCTGATGATAGTGCGTTGACGTACAAGCCCAGTGTCGATTTTACCTTTGCCAGCGTCGCGCAGGCGTTTGGTGGTGATGTCATGGGGGTTATCCTGACCGGCATGGGAGCGGATGGCAAAGAGGGCTGCGCCACACTGAAACAACATGGCGCCAGCATCTGGGCACAGGATCAGGCATCCTGCGTGGTATACGGCATGCCGCAGGCTGTAGCAAAAGCGAATATCGCTGAAAAAAGTATCAGTATCGACGATATGGCTGCGTGTATTCTCAGCGAAATGATGCCGGTAGCGTAGGGGACGGTGTGAGAACCTGGACGATTGCTAATCAGAAAGGTGGCGTGGGCAAGACCACCACCACAGTCACTCTGGGCGGCCTGCTTGCACAGCAGGGAAAGCAGGTACTACTGATTGATACCGACCCCCATGCATCGCTTAGCTATTACTTCGGCGTGGATGCCGATACGCTTACCAGTTCGGTTTACGATATTTTTGTTAATAAAGCCACCATCGATGCCGATACAGTGCTTAACTGCCTGTGTCCGACAAAGGTCGACGGGCTTTATGTTTTACCAGCGACGATGGCATTGGCAACGCTGGACCGACAAATGGGTAGCGAGCCAGGCATGGGGCTGATTCTCAAAAAAGCGTTGGCCACGGTCAGTCAAAAATTCGATTTCGCGCTTATCGACTGCCCGCCTGTACTGGGCGTGCTGATGGTGAATGCGCTGGCAGCCTGTGACAAGGTGCTGGTGCCGGTACAAACAGAGTTTCTGGCCCTGAAAGGGCTGGACAGAATGATGAAAACACTGAAAATCATGGGCCGTTCGTTAGATAAGCAGTTCGATACTCTAATCGTCCCGACGATGTTTGACCGACGCACGAATGCTGCGATTAAAGCGCAGGCGCAGTTGATGACAGATTATAAACAGGATGTATGGAAAGGCATGATCCCGGTAGACACGCGCTTTCGCGATGCCAGCCTGGCACAACTTCCTGCATCAGTCGCCTTCCCGAAAACCCGGGGAGTGCACGCCTATCAACAATTACTGGAAAGACTTTCGGTGAGTAAGACTCATGGCTGAAAATAGTACGGTGTCACAGGATGAGGTGATGCAGGACTATCTGGATAGTCTGCTTAAAGAGCCTGCGCCTGTTGATCCTGTTAGTCAGACAACAGCACGACTGTTAGAAAGGGCATCAGAACAACTGTCTGATGACGCATCTACCTCGCAGCAAGAGCAAGTAGTGGTAGAAGCCATTGCGGATGATGAGGCTGCGGCAGATGTTGCGGCGCCGGTGATTGAGCCTATACCAGATGATGAGCCTGCAGAGCTGCAGATAGTAAGCGATCCGGCAACCTCGGCGTTGGCGCTGAAGGATCAGCTCGAAGAAACTTTTCAGGCACTGTTTTTTGAGGTCGCAGGCCTTACGCTGGCGGTACCACTGATTACCCTCGGTGGTATTCACAACCTGGACAAAGTCGGTCCGCTGTTTGGCAAGCCCGCCTGGTTTAAAGGCGTGATGCTGCACCGGGAACAAAAAATAAATGTGGTAGACACCGCGATGTGGGTCATGCCGGAAAAATATGATCAGAATCTGTCAGAGACACTAGACTATCAGTATTTGATCATGCTGGGTGACAGCCCCTGGGGTCTGGCCAGCGATAAACTGGTTAATACAGTGACCTTATCAAAAGATGAGGTAAAGTGGCGCGAATCCAACTCCAAGCGTCCGTGGCTGGCAGGAATGGTAAAAGAAAGAATGTGTGCGTTAGTTGATGTAAACCAGCTAATATTAATGCTAAACAATGGCTTAGGCAGTCAGGATTAATCGCCTTAGCAATCGGAGCCAGGTTAATGAGTGAAGAAAGAGCAACCAATAATACACCAGATAGTAACGACCAGGTATTACAGTGGGTAACGTTTCGCTTAGGCGATGAGACCTACGGTATTAACGTAATGCAGGTTCAGGAAGTATTACGCTATACGGAAATAGCGCCGGTTCCGGGCGCGCCTGATTATGTGCTGGGTATCATCAATTTGCGCGGCAATGTCGTGACTGTTATCGATACACGGTCCCGCTTTGGCCTGCCAGGCTCAGAAACAACCGATAATACACGCATTGTGATTATCGAATCAGACGAGCAGGTGGTAGGGATTCTGGTCGACAGCGTTGCCGAAGTGGTCTATCTGAAGACATCGGAAATCGACAGCGCACCGAATGTCGGTACAGAGGAAAGTGCCAAGTTTATCCAGGGTGTAAGCAACCGTGACGGCGAATTACTGATACTGGTCGATCTGAATAAGCTGCTCAGTGACGATGAATGGGATGAGTTAGCTAACCTGTAACGTCAATCGTTTTACAAAAGCAGGCCAGTGAGCCTGCTTTTTTATTGCTATTAAACAGCATCACTTGCTAATCTATTGATCTAAAAGATAATGCGGTATTTTCTATGAATGCATCACAATTTTCTGTACTTGCGCTGGCCGTCGCTGCCATTGCACTGGTATTGCTTGTGGCATTCTGTCTTCAGTCTTTCCAGTATCGCAAGCGCACCGAGCAGACACTGGAGACACTCAGGCAACAGGTGGCGTCAGTAAGCGCCCAGTCCAAAGATGTAGGGCATCAGGTAGAAGAGCAACAAAACCGCTCCTTGGTGCAAAGCAAACATATCCAGCAACTGCAGGATGAAATCACCGGATTCAATAATCAGATCCGCGAAGTGAAGCTGCAGGACCCGTCAATGCGCATGTACCAACGCGCCGCAGAACTGGTCAAGCAGGGCGCCTCACTGGAAGAGGTGATGGAATCCTGTGACATTCCCAGAGCAGAAGCAGAGCTCATCGTTACTATTCATAAGAAGTAAATCCACAGCCTCACTATAATTTTATATTGAAACTGAAAGGGCGTTCAGGGCTGCAGACTTAATCAAACGATCCATTTGTAGAGGGCCGCTAAAGATAAAGAACGGACGTCAGGATTGTTAACTCAAGCTTCTACTATCAGCGAATAACGCAGATTGCCTGAGCGTATAGGAGTGATGTAACTGGCTCTTAAAGCTGTTCACAAATATAACGCTCAGCCACTACATCAAATAT
>CAZOYR010000021.1:3840-38539 GCA_964584105.1 uncultured Alteromonas sp. | reverse complement strand
CGCGCAGGTCAGTCAGTTCAGCAACTTCCATCCCACGGTATTCAGCGACGGCAACGGATAGAGCTTGAGACGCAACTTCGGAAACCTCTGCTACGATCTCTTTCTTTGCTGCTAAACCTAGTGCCACTGAGTTCACCTCTTTGTATCTGATGCGTTCACAAAATTGCTTACCACATCAGGGTTCACAGATTGATATCGCCGGTTTCCCGTTGATACCGCTCTACGGTGTTTTTATCCCCAGAGAGTCTGAGTCAAACCACCGTCTGCGCAGGCTTGTCGTTTAAGCTTTGCATTGAATGTAGAAGTTCTCTTACCTCTTCTACTGCATCGCGCCTGCGGTCTAGGACGGGAGCTGTTTACGAACAGCTCCAACCCAAAACCTTAAGAGAGACAGACCTTAGCCTGTCAAAACCACTTACTGACCTACAGAAGCCTTGTCTACAGAGACACCGGCACCCATTGTGGTGCTCAGGCTTACTTTCTTGATGTAAGTACCTTTTGCAGAAGAAGGCTTAGCTTTCTTCAGCGCTTCCAGTAGCGATTCTAAGTTTTCTTTAATCTGGTCCGCTTCAAACGCGATCTTACCGATGCTTGCGTGAATGATACCGTTTTTATCATTGCGGTAGCGAACCTGACCAGCTTTAGCATTTTTAACTGCTGTTGCTACGTCTGGAGTAACTGTACCTGTCTTAGGGTTAGGCATCAGGCCACGTGGACCCAGGATTTGACCCAGCTGACCAACAACGCGCATCGCGTCCGGGCTAGCTACTACAACGTCAAAATTCATTTCGCCTTTTTTGACCTGCTCAGCAAGGTCATCCATACCTACGACATCAGCACCGGCTTCTTTCGCAGCGTCAGCATTTGCACCCTGGGTGAATACTGCTACGCGAACATCTTTACCCGTACCGTTTGGCAGTACAGTCGCACCACGAACGTTCTGGTCAGATTTCTTAGCGTCGATACCAAGGTTAACAGCTACGTCAATGCTTTCAGGGAACTTAGCAGTTGCCAGTTCTTTAAGCAGAGATACGGCTTCAGCAATATCGTACTCTTTTGTCGCGTCAACTTTGTCGCGGATAAGACGTGCGCGCTTTGTTAATTTAGCCATTCGATTAACCCTCTACCTTCAAGCCCATTGAGCGAGCAGAACCCGCGATAGTACGTACAGCTGCATCCAGGTCAGCGGCAGTCAGGTCCGGCTCTTTAGTGTTGGCAATTTCTTCCAACTGAGCACGGGTAACTGTACCCACTTTTTCAGTGTTAGGACGGCCAGAACCACTTTTGATACCCGCTGCTTTTTTCAGCAGGAATGAAGCTGGTGGAGTCTTAGTTTCGAAGGTAAAAGAACGATCTTCGTATACCGTAATTTCTACTGGTACCGGAGCGCCTTTTTCAAGACTTTCAGTTTTCGCATTGAAAGCCTTACAGAATTCCATGATGTTTACACCATGCTGACCTAACGCAGGGCCAACTGGTGGGCTTGGGTTAGCAGCGCCAGCTGCAACCTGTAGCTTAATTAAGCCGGTTACTTTCTTAGCCATTTTACTTTGCTCTCGTTGGTGGGTCTAACGCCTGGCAAGTATCGAGAATACTTGCGTTTTCGGCTCCCCATTACGTTTAAAAGGGCGCGCATTATATAAGGTGATTAAAACCTACGCAACCCTTGTGAGCAATTTTCGACAGTTCTGGCTGAAAAAAGATCACCGCTAATCTGCAAAAGCGCTATACGCCAGGCAATTTATCATGATTATTGGATTGATTGGATGGTTACATGGCCCCGCGGCGCTGTTTGTTAGTGAAGCTAATCTTATTTATGAATCTAATCATACGGCTGCTTATTAAACTGTGCTTATCTGCCAGGGCAATCAAATTACTTATAGCATCAATGCGCGCACCGCTTCACGTGTGCGATTATAGCTTAATGGTCACTGTCCAGGGTTACCGTAGCCAGCAATTAGCCCGGCATCCTCTTCATATCACTTGCTACTGGCATTACCGTCAATATATTCATACGTTGAGCGGTAAACAGCATAATGTGAACCATGAACTCACCTTTACTATAGAAATGATAATAAGTATCATTTTCAAACCATAAATTACGGAATACATTATGCGTTCTTACATAGCTAATAAATCACTGTCCAAGTCAGTTTTCGTAGCCATCGCGCTTGGCTTATCGGCGACGTCGCTTTCCTTCAATGTTCAGGCAAATGGACAGATTACGGATCAGGTCAATCACCTTAAAGATCATATAGGCGAATATAGCGAAGAAGTTACCTGGCTTGAAGATAAGTACGGTAATCTGGTAACCCGTTACGAAGAAAAGGGCGCTGAAGCGGTAGATACCCAGGAACTCATCAATTACTGGGAAGAAGTTAACTTCCATTCTGCCATTGAGACGCAATATATCCCGCTTTATGCCACCATTTGGCAGCATATTTATGGTATAAAAACCGGAATTGAAAATGGTGACGATGCAAAAAAAGTCCGTCAACATCAGCGCGAGCTCACCAAGACCTTCTGGCAGGCACTGGGGGCAGTCAAACTTGCAGCGCATTATCAGGATAAAGGCGTCATCGAAAAAATTAAAACGACAGACAACGCGCCTACCACCGCACCTGAAATCATCGCTGATATTGAGAAGCGTCTGGATAAAGTGGTTGCAAAATATGCAGAGCAGCTGACAGAAGTTGCGACAACCATGGTTCACGACACCTATATGGAACGCTTTGAAGGCATTGAAGGAGCGCTGATTGAACAGGACGCATCACTGGTTGAAGCACTGGAAAAAGACTTCAACGTCACACTGCCCCAGGCGATTGAAAATGGTAAGAGTGTGGATGAGGTCCGCAGCGTTGTCGAAGCAATGAAGAAAAAGCTCGCTGAAGCACAAACCCTGCTCGAACAGGCCGAGCAAAACCGTAAAGACGTGTTTTAAGGATTAGAATATGCAACGCAGAACGTTTCTACAGTCTTTTGCCGCAGCAGGTGCACTGGCAGCCATGCCCCTGAGCATTCGCTCTGGATTTGCTGCCACGCCCGGCGCCACTTCAGTCAAGGATCTTCCCGCTTTGGAAGGTGACTTAACCCTGTATCTGGGCCGCGGTGAAGGTGGGCTGTACGAAAAGGTTCTTGATGCAATTCGTCAGCGAAACCCCAAACTAAACCTGCAAATTAGACGGGGTGCCACCGCTGCATTGGCGAATACTATCGTGGCTGAATCTCAGGCTGGCGTGCGTCGTGCAGATCTCTTCTGGGCGGTGGATACCGGTTCCATCGGCATGATCACAGATGCAGGTCTGGCTCGCCCGTTACCTGACGACTTCAACGAACAGCTTAAGCCCGGCTTTCGCTACCCGCGTTGGTCACCGGTAACCGGGCGCATTCGCACGCTCCCCTTTAATACAGAACGTCTGACTGCAGATCAAATACCTGACGATATCATGGCGCTGGCAGATAGTGACTTGTCTATCGGCTGGGCGCCTGCCTATGCGTCTTTTCAGTCTTTTCTGACAGCCATGCGTATTTTAGAGGGTGAAAAAGCCACCCTTGCGTGGATTAAAGGCGTTAGCAAACATGCGAAAAGTTATGCCGGTGAATTGGGCGTGGTGATGGCTGTTGAGCGCGGTGAGGTGGATGTTGGCTTCGCTAACCACTACTACACCTTGCGCCTGAAAGCAGGTAAACCTGATGCGAATGTTGATCTTGCATATACCCGTTCTGATGCGGGCTGTCTGGTCAATGCATCAGGCATTCTGGCGTTAAGCGATGGCGACCTGCCATTTAACTTTATGCGTTATTTGCTCTCCGCAGAAGTACAGGCTTATTTGTCTTCGGAAGCATATGAGATTCCACTGGTAAATGGGGTCAAATCTCCCGCAGGCTTGCCAGAGTTGTCAACACTGACGCCGCCGGATCTGGACCTGAGAAAACTCGCCGACCTTCGTCCGACGCTTAATCTGATGAGAGAAGCAGGCGTTTTGTGAGCTCAATCCCAAAATCTTATCCGTTTGCGTTTCTGATAGCCTTTCTGGCGGTTCTGCCGCTGTCGGTGCTTTTCACACTTGCTCAGGATACTTCAGCGCTATTTGATACCCACAACCTCAGAGTGCTGGGAAATACGATGGCGCTGGTTGCTCTGACAATTATCGGTGCCGTCATACTGGGCGTGCCGCTGGCGCTGCTGACAACGTATGTCAAAATGCCTTTTCAACATTTTTGGCTGGTGTTTTTAGCGGCGCCGCTGGCGATGCCATCCTACATCGGCGCCTTTACGCTTTACTTCGCGATGGGCCCCGGTGGCGAAATTGAAAGTTTGCTGGGCATTCCTACCCCGGCGATTGGTGGATTGTGGGGCACGGCGCTGGTGATGTCTTTATACACCTATCCGTTTGTAATGCTTACCACCCGCGCATCGTTATTGAGCCTTGATGGCAGTCTGGTGAACGCGGCCAGAACGCTGGGCATGTCGTTGCCCGCAGCACTGATAAATGTGGTGATGCCGCGAATATTACGTGCGGTAGCCGCCGGTGCATTACTGGCAGCCCTGTACGCCTTGTCTGATTTCGGCACACCGGCCATTTTGCGTCTGGACACCTTCACGCGGGTTATTTTCGTAGAATACAACGCCTTTGGATTGAGCCAGGCAGCGATGCTTTCCATACAGCTGCTCGTTATCGTCGGACTCGTTCTTTTCATTGAATCAACAATCAAAGGAAGTACTGAACGCCCAGGACGTCAGCTGTGGTTATGGCCAAAGCCGTGGCAGCGTAATTTAATGCTCGTGGCCAGTTTGCCCGTTGTTGTGATGGCCATCGTACTCCCTCTGGCCATTTTTCTGGTGTGGCTGGTACGCGAAGGAGCCGGCGACTTCGATTTCAGCTACGCGTTGAACTCAGCCTATGCATCGATGCTGGCGGCTCTGGCAGCCGTGATTCTGGCGGTGCCTGTGGCGCATGCCGCCATTAGTGGACGCGCCGGCCGGTTAATGGAGAGAATTACGTATTTTGGCTTCGGCGTGCCCGGGATTGTTATGGGCACGGCGTTGGTTTATGTCGGACTGAAGTTACCCTTTTTGTATCAAACCCTCGGCTTACTGGTCATTGCCTATGTGCTGCGCTTTCTGCCGTTAGCAGTGGGATCAGTGCGCACCACCGCTGAGCGGCTGGACCCTTCACTGGTTAAAGCGGCGCGTCTGTTAGGCGCCTCCCCGCGCGAAGCGTTTCGCCGAATCACGCTGCCCCTCACCTACCGCGGTATGGTAGCCGGGGCGGCACTGGTCTTTCTTGAAGTCATGCGCGAACTTCCTGCCACGCTTATGCTTGGCCCGACCGGTTTTGAAACACTGGCGACCTATATGTGGCGCGTCTATGAAGCAGGTTACTTTGGAATGGCTGCTATTCCGGGACTATTACTGGTCTTTTTATCCGGTATCGGGTTAACTATCATGCTCACCGGTGAGGGTGGCAATAAATTCAAACTTAACGAGGAGTAGCCAGGTCGTATGCTCACAGTCTCTGATTTATCCGTGAAATACGGAGAAACACTGGTCGTCAATCATCTTGACCTAACACTGGATAGTGATGAAATTCTGATGCTGGTGGGCCCGACAGGCTGTGGAAAAACAACCATCCTTCACGCTCTGGCAGGCCTGATACCGATATCAAGCGGCGTGATTTCATTAGGAAAGTGGCAGGCTACAGCCAAAAAGCCGGTACCGCCTGAAAAGCGCAATGTAGGGATGGTTTTTCAGGATTTTGCCTTATTTCCGCATCTGACCGTCGAGCAGAATGTCTGTTTCAAACTCAAAGATACTAAGCTGGCCGATCACTGGCTGAATCTACTGGGACTTGAGAACTTCAGAAACGCTAAGCCTGACCGACTCTCCGGCGGACAAAAGCAGCGTGTAGCGCTGGCCCGCTCACTGGCTCACGAACCGGATTTTATTCTTCTGGATGAGCCTTTGTCGAATTTGGATGCGGCGCTCAAAGATAGCCTGCGCTGGGAGATTCGCGAGGCGCTCAAGGCGGCACATGTGCCAGCTATCTGGGTAACGCATGATCAGGATGAAGCATTATCAATTGGCGATCGTGTTGGTGTCTTAAATAAAGGGGTCCTGGCACAGTTGGATACCCCTGAAAATTGCTTCTCAAAGCCTTCCAGTCGTTTTGTTGCTAATTTTCTTGGTGACGCCAGCTTTGTCCCCGGAACATTCGAGGACAAGCTGGTGCGGACTTGCATTGGTGCCGCGCCGGGTATCCCTATTGATACTACGTCTGGTAATGTAGACTTACTGTTGCGACCAGATGATATCAATATCCGGCATCAGGATGAGGCAGCAAACGGTACGGTAGAGTGGGTCCGGTTTGAAGGCGGCTCGCGATTATGTGCGGTGGCGCTGGATGAACATAAAGATACCCAGGTAAAAGTCAGAGTCTCGCATGAAAATATGTTCCGCCCTGGTGATCGTGTACAGCTTGCTGTTGATTCAACGCATGCGCTGGCGGCGTTCGCTCGCTGATTATCACGCACAAAAAAAACGCTGCCCTGAGGCAGCGTTTTGATATATCGCTACAGGAGACGGGTCTTAGCCTTTTTCGACCTGACCAAACTCCAAATCAACCGGTGTAGAACGACCAAAGATAAGCACCGATACTTTAACGCGGCTCTTCTCGTAATCCACTTCTTCAACCACACCATTAAAGTCAGCAAACGGCCCATCAGTAACACGTACCACTTCACCTGGCTCAAATAATGTTTTCGGCTTAGGCTTATCAGTAGACTCTTCAAGACGGTTCAGAATCGCATCGGCTTCACGCTTGGTGATTGGCATTGGACGATCTGACGTACCACCGATGAAACCAAGTACACGTGGTACACTTTTTACCAGGTGCCAGGAGTCTTCATTCATTTCCATCTCAACCAAAACGTATCCCGGGTAGAACTTGCGCTCTGATTTACGCTTCTGGCCAGCACGCATTTCAACAACTTCTTCGGTAGGTACCAATACCTGACCAAAGTACTGTTCCATCTCGTGCATTTTGATGTATTCAAGCAGCGTCTTTTTTACGCGTGATTCATACTGGGAGTAAGCCTGAACCACGTACCATCTTTTCTTGTTTTCTTCAGACATACGTTATGCTCCTATTCCAGTAATAAACCCAACCAAACGGACAATGATACCATCAAGACCCCATAAAATAAGACCCATAATGACGGTTGCAACCATAACAATCAGTGTTGTCTGGTTGGTTTCCTGACGGCTTGGCCAAACGACTTTGCGTACTTCCATTCTTGACTCTTTTGCAAAAGTAATGAAAGCACTGCCTTTTTCCGTCGTCGCAGCAATAAAACCGGCAATCGCGACAATCACTACAGCAGCAATAGCACGGTACAATACGGAAATTTCACCGTACATGTAATTTGCAGTGATCACGCCCGCCAGCAATGCAAACACAATTACCCATTTGAACATGTCCAACGGGTTGGACGAATTTTCCGTTTTTTCGCTCATGTTACGATCCTAGCAATACTGCATCGTTCATCTGTGATGATATTCACAGACCATTAAATCTTGGCAGGGGTGGAGGGACTCGAACCCCCAACCATCGGTTTTGGAGACCGCTGTTCTACCAATTCGAACTACACCCCTTCATGTCGTATTTACGACAGAAACTTTTTACACTTACCTTGAGAATGTGCGTCTTAATTTAGAAAAAAGTGCGGATTCGCAAGGAAGGGATGCGCATTATACTTAACCTCGCTTTAGATACAAGGTTTTTGTCGGCGTAAACACCACCAGAAACGCTCAGCGCAGTGACTCAAGCGCGGTTTGTTTCGCCATGTAAAGCGCACGTGAGCGGTCATCCCAGGCAAGCTGATGCGCTTTGGTGAGGGCCTGATATGCCTCATCCAGTTTTTCCTGCAGGAAAAAGCAGCGGGCCAGTTCGCGGTACACATCATCCAGATAGGGCGCCAACTGCTTTGCCTTGTCTAAAAAGTACTGTGCTTTTTTCAGCTCCCTGCGGTCAATGTGCTCGCTGGCCAGTGCAATCCAGCTATACGGGTTTTCATCATTTTGGGATACCAGAAGTTCAGCTACCTCTGCAGCCTCCTGCTCCCGCCCCTGTCGCGAAAGCAATGCAATATAATTGCTCAGCAACGTGATGTCTGTATTGTCATTCGCTATCGCCTGCTGATAAAGCAGCTCGGCTTCATCCAGCTTATCAAGGCGTCTGAGAACCACCGCCATCGCGCTGACATTTTCCGGATCGTGTGGTGCCAGCTTCAGCGCTTTGTCAGCAAGCCAGAATGCTCTGCTGGCTTGGTTTTCCACCAGTGCCACAGCCACTTTGTTTCTGTAAAACATCGCGCTTACCGCATCCTGCGAAACAAATTCACCTGATACATTGCCGTAACTGGGGAAGTAATCAATGATGACTGAGGCGGGCACAAGGACTTTGGGTGAGGCCTCATCACTGCTGCCGCTTTTGTTGACGCTGTTGTAAGCTTTGGTGCGCACATGCGATGAGAGCATCATAATATCGCCCTGCTTTTTGTAAACAGGCGGCGAATTCATCTTCTGAAATTTCAGCTCTATCTCGACCACCGACGCCAGCGCCGCCGTAATGACCGCCAGACTCAGGCAGTTGCCATTGTCCAGAATCGCCGCCTCAGTTGCCGTATGCGTACTTCCGTTGTAGGTAAAGCCATGCAGCGTTCTTTCCAAATAGTTCGCTAAGCGGTGGTAAGGTGCTACAGACTGATTGTGTGGCGCGTGAAACCAATCGAGAAATGCCCTTTTCTCAGTGTCAGGCAATTCATAGATTTCAGACGGTTCAAAGACTGTCACCCTGTCCACACCGACATCACTGTAATGCGCCTGCCAGTTAACAGGATTGACGGTCGCTGCTTTTGATTTCTCGCCATTCATGGACGTGCAGCCCGTACACACTACCACTGCAGCCAATAACGCCAACCACTTCAGGCGCGAACCTCTGTTTGTAAACTCCATACCGCTATTAATTCCCTTATGAGCGACACATTTGCGCTGATTATAACGTTACTCTACACCGATAAACCCACCGGTCTGATGCGCCCATAACTTGGCATAAATACCATTATGAGCGACAAGCTCCGAATGTGTCCCAGATTCAACCACCCTGCCCTGGTCCAACACAAGCAGCCTATCCATCTGCGCAATAGTAGAAAGACGATGCGCAATAGCCAGCACAGTCTTGTTTTCCATGACTGAATTCAGGCAATCCTGAATGGCGGCCTCCACTTCAGAGTCCAGCGCGGAGGTAGCTTCGTCCAGAATCAGTATGGGTGCATCTTTAAGCAACACCCTGGCAATCGCGATACGCTGGCGCTGACCGCCGGATAACTTGACACCGCGCTCGCCTACATGCGCATCGTACCCCGTTCGCCCTGCATTGTCAGTTAACGTCAAAATAAACTCATGCGCTTCGGCTCGCTTCGCGGCAGCCACCATTTCTTCTTCTGAGGCATCGGTTCTGCCATACAAAATATTATCTCTGACAGAGCGGTGCATTAACGATGTATCCTGGGTCACCATGCTTATCATGGCGCGCAAGCTTTCCTGTGGCACCGCATCAATGGATTTTCCGTCAATTGTTATCGCGCCACTACGCACATCGTAAAACCGCATCAGCAGATTAACCAGTGTCGATTTTCCTGCCCCGGAGCGTCCGACCAATCCCACTTTTTCGCCCGCTCGAATGTTGATATTCAGATCTTCAAAGACATTGATGGGGCGGCCTTCGGCGCCAAGGTAACCGAAATTGACTTTACTGAATTCAATAGCCCCACCGCGTACGGCAAGTGGTGTCGCTTGCGGGCTATCCTGAACACTAACCGGCTGTGAAAGCGTATTTATGCCGTCCTGCACGGTGCCAAGATTCTCAAACAGCGAGGACACTTCCCACATGATCCAGTGTGACATCCCGTTTAGCCGTAAACACAGACTAATCGCAATGGCGATATCACCGGGCGACACAATTTGCTGCAGCCACAAATAAATGCTCAAAGCACCGATGGCAAAAATCAGAATAGCATTCGCCATTTCCACGCAGCTTTCCAGCACCGTAACCAGTCGCATCTGCGGGTAAACCGTTTTCAGGAAGCCGTCCATGCTCTCTTTCGCGTAATCAGCTTCGCGCCGACTATGAGAGAAAAGCTTTACCGTTGTGATGTTGGTATAGCTATCTACAATGCGTCCGGTCATTACTGAACGCGCATCGGCCTGGCGCTGAGATATCTGTTTAATTTTGGGCACCAGTACCCGCAAGATACATACGTAAACCGCAAACCAGATAATGAGTGGCACGGCCAGCCGCCAGTCTGTACTGAATATCAATACCACCATAGAAATGAAGTAGACACTGATATAAACCAGCAGGTCGAGGATCTTCATAACCGTTTCACGCACTGACAGCGCAGTTTGCATCACTTTGGTGGCTACGCGCCCGGCAAATTCGTCATGGAAAAAACTCAGGCTTTGCCCTAGCAGATAGCGATGGGCCTGCCAGCGAATTCGCATGGGATAATTGCCCATTAGTCCCTGCCGGCTAAATAAAGAGCGCAGTAAGATGAAGCCAGGTATCAGCACCAGTACGGTCAGCCCCATACCCACCAGGGTCCACATCTCGTTTTGTAAAAATGTTTCGCGGTCGTGTTCAGAGAACCAGTCGACCATTTGCCCTAAGAAGCCAAACAGCGCGACTTCCAGAATCGCGACAATGGCACTGAGCACTGACACAATGGCAATTATTTTCCACATGCCCTGACTGTAATGCCGGCAAAACGCGACAATCCCTTTGGGCGGCTGGTCAGGGGAGGTCTCGGGAAACGGCTGAGTAAGCCGCTCAAAAAATGAAAACATAGATACTCTTGTTACTTCTCGGTGAACCCTAAGCTTGCGAGGGTGGACTGAACTTTTTCATAGTGTTGCTCCTGCCAGGCATCCAGTGACATAGATTGATCTTTGTCAGCGCGGGCACAAGCTACTTCGTATGCGTGATTTGCATCTTTTTTGGGAATGACAGCAATGCCTTCTTCATCGGCAACAATGATATCACCAGGGCAAACGCGCACACCACCGCAATCCACCGGTTCATTGAGCGGGGAAAGCTGTTTTTTTGCCCCAGGCTTGGGAATAACGCCACGGGCAAATACAGGAAACTGCATGGCGCGCACCTCAGCCAGATCGCGGATAGTGCCATCCAGCACAAAACCTTTTATCCCGCGTCGTTGGGCAATTGCGCACACATTACCGCCGGCCAGTGCAAAGGCATCGTCAGCCTGAACAACAATGATGTCACCAGGCTGCGCACGATAGATTGCAGCATGTAGCATCAGATGGTCACCCGCCTCACACTTTACCGTAAATGCTGGCCCGCTGATGGCTGGTACCGGCTGCCAGAGCGACCGAATCTGATAGTCCATGAACTGCTCTCTGGGCAAGGCTTCTGCATATTCGCAGGTTGAAACTGTAGTAAAGTCGACCGCCATTTTCCGCTCCCTCTCACTGTCAGATATGCACTATATCAGGTGCTAGCGGTTAAGTTGTTACAACTTGTGTATTTACGCCATAAATGATGTTTTTCCGCGCGGGGACATGCTATTAAAAATAAGCACACGTTTATCAACGTCAAAGGGAAGATAATGAAAAAGACACTTTTAAGTTTGTCGGTACTCCTGGCATTGAGCGCCTGTAGTCCTGATCAAAACGCCACAGCACAACAAAACCAGAGCAGTGAAAAACAAACTGCCCAAACGGATAGCCAGCAAGAACAACAGCTCACATCCGGTGTGATTAAAGAAAATATGGATACTTCGGTGGATCCGGGTAATGACTTTTACGCCTATGTGAACGGCGGCTGGATGAAAAAAGCGGAAATTCCGGCTGATAAGTCTTCTTACGGTACGTTCCAGATGCTTCATGATGAGTCTCAGGAACATGTTATGGAGATCATCAAATCATCTGCAGAAGGCGATTTTGAAAAAGGCAGCAATGAGCAGAAAGTCGGTGATTTCTATAAGTCATATATGGATTTAGAAACCCGCAATAAGCGTGGCCTGGAACCATTAAGCGGTGAGATTAAGAAAATTGACGAGATCTCATCTTACAAGCAACTGGCGCAGTATTTCGCTTATGCCAACCGTTATGGCTTTGGTGCGCCGTTCGCACTTGGTCAGTATGTAGACTTTAAATCCCCCGAAACGTACATGATTTACGCGTGGCAGGGCGGTCTGGGACTGCCTGAGCGCGAGTACTATTTCAAAGATGATGAAGAGTCCAACACATTAAGGGATAAATACGTTAAGCATATCCAGACGATGTTTGAGCTGGCTAAGTTCGACAACCCACAGCAAAGCGCTAAAACAATCATGGATCTTGAAACGGCCATTGCCAAGATGCACATGAAAAAAGAAGCGACGCGTGACTGGGCTTCAAACTACAAAAAGGTCGCGCTGGACGATTTAGACTCGGTAATGTCCGGGTTTGACTGGGGCACGTATCTTGAAGAAGCACAGCTGACTGATCTCGACGGTCTGGTTGTCATGCAGTCAGATTTTATGAAGTCGCTGGATACACTGATTACTGATACGGACCTGGCTACGTGGAAAACATTCTTAAAATGGCACCTGCTTCACGCTAATGCCACCCGCCTGAACGAAGCACTGGACGAAGAAAACTTTGCGTTTTACAGCAAGGCGCTGCACGGCGTTGATGAACAGAAACCACAATGGCGTCGCGCAGTGTCGCTGCTCAATGGCACGGTGGGCGAAATCATTGGCAAGGTTTATGTCGAAAAGCACTTCCCGCCAGAAGCAAAAGCGCGTATGAAAGAGATGGTCGATAATCTGATTGCGGCCTATCGCAGCAGCATTGAGAAGCTTGACTGGATGACCGATGAAACCCGTGAGCAGGCGCTGGACAAGCTGTCTAAATTTACGGTGAAAATTGGTTACCCGGATAAGTGGAAAGACTATTCTGCACTGGAAGTTGAAGCTGACGATTTGTACGGCAATATCAAGCGCCATGCCGATGTGAATTATCAGATTATGCTGGAAAAACAAGGCGGCCCGGTATGGGATCATGAGTGGGGTATGACACCTCAAACGGTGAACGCATATTACAGCCCGCCAAACAATGAAATCGTCTTCCCGGCGGCGATTTTACAACCGCCGTTTTTTGATATGCAAGCTGAGGATGCCGTTAACTATGGCGGTATTGGCGCGGTTATCGGACACGAAATCGGTCATGGATTTGATGACTCAGGCTCAACCTTCGACGGTGATGGTGTGCTGAGAAACTGGTGGACGGATGCCGATCGCAAGGAGTTTGAAAACCGCACAGGCATGCTGGTTAATCAATACAGTGAGTTTGAGGCCTTACCTGAGCTGTTCGTGAATGGTGAGTTTACCCTGGGTGAAAACATCGGTGATTTGGGCGGCGTCAGTATTGCACTGAAAGCCTACCATATGTCACTGGATGACGAGAAAGCACCAGAGATGGATGGCTTTACAGGTGACCAGCGCGTGTTTATCGGTTACGGGCAGGTATGGGCGACTAAGTATCGTGATGAAGCATTACGAAACCTTGTACAAACCGACCCGCATTCGCCGGCAAAATTCAGAACCAATGGCGCGGTAAGAAACGTCTCTGAGTTTTACGAGGCATTTGATGTCACCAAAGAAGATACGCTGTATCTGCCGCCAGAAGAACGTGTAAAAATCTGGTAACAGTGTTGATTAATGAAAACGGGGCCATCGCCCCGTTTTTTATTATTTGCAGGTTAATTCCAGTAAAACCTGATGTGCACGTTGCGCTTCATCCCAGGGCACATAAATATGATCATGATAATAACCGGCTATGATATTGGCACTGATGTCTGAGCGTGTCAGGGCGTCTGTCATAGCAGCAGTCATCCCCACTGCATTCAGACTGGAATGCACCTTACAGGTGATGCATGCAAACGGCCCTTCTGCCTGTAACCCATAAATTTTGACATCCTGCATCTCGACAATAACGGTAATGCCTTCTGCCTCGCGATAAAAGCCTTTAACTGCCCGCAGTGGCAGCTGACTGAAACGTTGCTCTGTAACACTGCAAAAGCCATAAGGCTGTGCATCAATTTCAGGCGTGAGTTGAGTCAGTAATGTGGATAAGTCTGTTTCGCCGGCCATCTGAGTTCCTTCACTAACTGTTATTGCAGCTTTCTGGCTCTGACCCGTTTCCCTTTTATCTTACCTTCGCGAAACAGTCGCATAGCCTTCTTCACACTGCGTTGTTTAACCGCAATATAACTTACCTGGCTTTGTACACTGATTTTGCCAATATCGTTTGCTTCAATTTGCGCATCCTGAGTGAGTGACCCCAGAAAATCTCCCGGGCGCAGCTTCTGCTTTTTCCCCGCACTGACTGCAATGCAGCTAAATTCCGGCGTTCTGATACGATTGGCGTGAAAGCGCAGGCTCTGGAAGCCTTTGCGCTCCAAATCTTCACCTTTAAGCTGTTCAATGCGACCTAAAGCAGGCTCTTCGGCTTCACTGCATAAGGTGAAAGCCTGGCCTTTTTCGCCAGCTCTGCCGGTGCGACCTATCCGGTGAATATGAACCTCCGGATCTTCACTTACCGTGTAGTTAATGACACAGTCTACGCCTTTGATATCGAGGCCACGGGCTGCTACATCTGTGGCAATCAATACCTGCAAGCTGTCACTGGCAAACTGCATGAGCACTTCATTGCGTTGTTGCTGAGTAAGATCACCTTGTAACTGCTTAACAGCGAACCCTTCCTGTGCAAGCGCTTCATAGACGGATGTCACCTGCACGCGAGTATTACAAAAAACGATGGCCTTTTGAGGTTGCGCTTCTGACAGCACGCCCTTCAGGGCGTTGAGCCGGTGCTTATCTTCCACTCTGTAAACCAGTTCGTTGATGTCTGGTCGCTGTACATCTACCTCCGCCTGGCGGTGGGTTACCGGGTTAGTCAGATATTGCTGGGCCTGTTTTTCAACCGCCGCAGTGTAGGTCGCCGAGAAAAATAATGTTTGTGCATCTTGTGGGGTGAGTGAAAACAATAAATCGATATCTTCTGCAAACCCCATATCCAGCATCCGGTCTGCTTCATCCAGTACCCTGACCTTCACTGCGCCCAGCGCTAACCGGCGTTTGGAAACATGCTCCACCAGCCGTCCGGGCGTCGCGACCACAACTGAGGCGCCATGTTTAAGAGACTGAATTTGCGGCCCCATCGCCGTACCACCGCACAGGGTAAGCACTTTCAGGTTCGGCATTTGTCTGCCCACCAGGCGAATTTGCTGGCTGACCTGCTCTGCCAGCTCTCGGGTAGGACACACGACTAACAACTGAGTCGCATAATCGGTAGGGTCCACGCGATTGAGTCCGGCCACCGCAAATGCAATGGTTTTTCCCGAGCCTGTGCTCGCCTGAACCAATACGTCTTTACCAGCCAAAGAATCCGGCAGGGTCTCTGCCTGTACCGGCGTCATCGTTGTAAATCCCGCACTGGTCAGTGCTTCACTGATTTGCGTATTGAAAGAAAGATCGGAGAATTGCGGCATATTTAATCCTGTGCCCATAAGTTAACAACGCCACTATCAAGGTGAACCGGCACGTGATCCAATGTGTTCATTTGGTCACTCCATTGTTTTGCCCATTGATGATATGCAGAAGAGTCTTTTACCTGCATAGCAGCTTGTCGTAACCGCTCCGCCAGATAAGGTGTAGTGTGTTTTTTTGACATTGCCAGATAGAGCGTAACCGGCTTCATCGGACTGGCTGGTGTTAGGTTCTCACATAAATGACCAGCCCCCTGACAAGTGATATGCAAAGCAGGGGATGAGGCATAAACCAGGTCCGCTTTGCCAGACTGAACGGCTTCAAGCGCCTGATCCCAGGCTGGGAACTGCAACACCTTGAGGCCTTTACGTTGTGCTGCTTTTACTCGGTAATCGCTCTGTAGCCCGGCAATGATTTTTGTTTGCGGAACATCACCGAGTGAACCATAAAAGCTCCCTGTGATGCTGAACAAACCATGCCGGGTTCTGGTCACCGGTGTTATCCAGTGAAATGACTTTTCGCGTTCAGGCGTTCTGCCCAACGCGAAAGTCAGAACATTTGGCTTAACCTTCATTTCCCGCATAATGCGCGGCCAGGGCGTAATCAGTATTGGTGATGACATTCCAGCAGTATCCAGAATACTGGTAACAAGATGAGCGGCGTAGCCTGTAACATTGCCTGAACTATCAGACTGGGTGAAAAACGGGGTCTCTTCGGCCAGCACCCAAAGTTGCTGTTCTGTGCCAGTCTCAGCCCCATGTGATGGCGGCGCTGCAAGGGTAAGTATCTTATTTTGGATACTGGCGCCAAATCCGCGCTGCGCATAAATATCCACTGTCTTTTTCATTAACCTGGCATAGTCGTCACTTTGCTTATAACGCTCGGCAGCAATACGTAGCTTATCGGCCAGTACCTCATTTCCCGGCATTTTGCCCAACGCCAGATAATTGTAAAAAAAACGGTTGGTATTCAGCACTTTTACTTTTGAGCAGGCTTCAGCAAGCCGGTTGCACAACATTTTAAAACCTGACGGGCTTAACAACATCCCGTCTACCCGTTTCCTGATAACCGCTTCCAGCGCCTGTTCCCAGGAAGACAGGCCAACCACATTACTGATCCCTAAATCTTTGGCGATACTGTGGCGAAAATCATCCCGCTGTACGGCTACCGATTCCACCGCATCAATATTCAGCGGATGGTCCTTTCTTACGTACAGCGTTACCTGATTGGCAAGAATAGGCGTGATCCAATGAAAATCAGCTTCCCGGGCCGGCGTTCTGGCCAGACCCGGCGCCATCGACCAGTGACGGGTCTGGGTGTTGCGTAAAACCCGCGCGAATGGGCGAACCTGAACGTCTGCTTCAAGTCCGGCAAGGTGTATGACCTGTCTGGCAACCTCTATAGCAAAGCCAGACACATTTCCCTTTTCATCAACCTCGCTCAGAACCGGTGTACTGTTGGTGAAGACAGCGACCTTATTGTGGTCATGTCCATATGCCCATCCAATCACACCCATCCAAAGCAGAAAGCACCAGCTTGCCTTTTTCATTAGCTCAGGCTTTTCTCTAGTTTCCAGTTAAGTGTCTGGCCAGCAAAAAACGGGACCATCGGTGTACCATCAGGCAGTGTTACCGTATCAGGCACTGTCCAGGACTGGCGCGTCAGTGTAATGGTTCCGTCATTTTTTGGCAGACCGTAGAAGTTTGCACCATGCTCACTGGCAAAGCCTTCCAGCTTATCCAGCGCATCCAGCTGCTCAAATACTTCTGCATAAAGCTCGATGGCACTCCACGCGCTGTAGCAACCTGCACAGCCACAGGCATTTTCTTTTTTGTGCTGAGCATGTGGTGCCGAATCGGTGCCCAGAAAAAACTTCGATGAGCCACTGGCCACCACTTCACGCAATGCTTGCTGGTGCGTATTTCGTTTTAATACCGGTAAGCAGTAATTATGTGGCCTGACACCACCCACCAGCAAATCATTACGGTTTAACAGTAAATGCTGCGGTGTAATCGTGGCTGCAACATTGCTGTCGGCCTGAAGCACAAAGTCTGCGGCGTCTTTTGTGGTGATATGCTCAAACACCACTTTCAATTGTCTAAATGCGTTTACAATGGGTATAAGATGAGTGTCGATAAAGACTTTTTCCCGGTCAAAGATGTCAGTATGACTTTCCGTGACCTCACCGTGTATGAGTAGCGGCATCCCCTGCTCTGCCATTTCTGCAAATACCGGATAAAGCGACTCTATCCCTTTTACAGCGGCATCGGAATTGGTCGTTGCACCTGCAGGATACAACTTACACGCCGTCACCCCTGCCTTTTTCGCCTGACGAATGTCGTCTACCGTGGTCTGATTAGTCAGATAAAGCGTCATTAATGGCTGAAACTGGCTTCCTGACGGACGCGCCGCCTCAATGCGTGCTTTGTAAGCCTGTGCCTGCTCTGCATTAGTTACCGGCGGAACAAGATTGGGCATGACGATAGCGCGGGCAAAGCATCGGGCTGTTGCTGGCACCGTTTCACTGAGCATGTCGCCGTCGCGAAAATGAAGATGCCAGTCATCCGGCGTACGAAGGGTAATTGATTGCATAAGAAGCCTTTTTACATCTTAAAACCAGGTCTTATTATGCCTTAAAAGCTTACCTGTCGCATTATATTCGACAGGTAAGTGAGCGTTGACAATCTGCCGTTAACTGAACAGATTCTGTCCTTACGCTTTTTTCGTGTAAGCCGCAATGATAACGATACGTGTACCGTTCACACGACCTTCAATATGCAAAGGATTATCACTTAAGCCAATGTTGCGCACTGCTGTTCCGCGCTTGGCAGTAAAACTGACCCCTTTAACATTTAAATCTTTGATCAGGTGCACAGTGTCGCCCGCGGCGAGCGGTACACCGTTACTGTCCAGAGTTGGCGCTTTGGACTCATCTGCCTGATTTGCAGCAGCCCATTGTTGCATTGGCTCATCCAGATACATCATATCAAGAAGATCCTGCGCCCAGGGTTCGCCGGATAATTTGTTAAGCATTCGCCATGCAACGACCTGAACCGCTGGGACGGGCGACCAGATCGCATCATTAAGGCAACGCCAGTGGTTTGTATCCGCAGGGGAATCACCCGTTAGCTGAGACTGGCAGGTCGAACACGCCAGAATGGTACTGTCTACGCCACTGGTCGGCGATGCGGGCACCTCGTATAAGGACAAATTTTGATCACTGCCACATAATTCACACTGGCTATTCGCCCGCGCTTTCACTTTCTCTTCAATCACTACTGCCTGTCCGTTTGTTGTTCACAACGATAATTACCAATGCAGAGTATATCATCCGGGCGGGATTTAGTTTTGATTACGATCATGCTTTACAAAAATCAGCGCATCGGTGTCATAACCCATAGCAGCTGCTTGTTGTACCAGCGCTTTAAGACGTGATTCATCCATTGTCGGTTGCCGGGCCAATATCCACAGATAATCTTTATCGGGCCCGGTCACCAGAGACCACTGATAGTTATCGTCCAGATCGGCCACCACGTAACTGGCGTAAAACGGCCCAAAGAAGGAGACTTTCAGCCAGCCAGTGGTTTCATCGTCAACAAAATACGCTTTGCCTTCAGCTTCATCCCACTGCCCTTCTTCATCATTGAAACCACGGTTCAACACCTTTATTCCGCCATCTTCCCGTTGTGAATAGGTGGCAGTCACATTACTCAGCCCTTCTTCAAAACTATGGTCAAGACGGGCGATCTCGTACCATTTCCCCAAATATTGCTGCGCATCAAAATCAGAGACAGGCTCAACATTTTCGGGTTTAGAGGTGCAGGCAGAAAGCGTTACACCAAGCAGTAGCACTAAAAGCAGAGTTTTCATAGCCTGTCCTTTTGAGGCAGATGACCGGTCTTGAGTAAAATTCGCACCGGTCCGTTTTGTGCGGTAAAGCGTGGATCTTTTCCAGCCGGACGTCGCAGCCAGCTCATAGCCGGAATTGTTTCACCCTGTTCATATAATTCCCCTGACAGAATAAGTGCTTCAAATCCGTTCTGCGGTACAACCGGATGCCACGATGCATTCTCATCAAGTTCAATCAGTTGTGTTATCTCTTCATTGAACTGATGCAAAGGTAATACTTTCTGGGCATCGGTCATGCCCTGCTGCCACCCTGCGATATTTGTATCAATACGCACCGAACGGATATCACCAGGGGCAAAATAACAGAGCTTCACAAAAAGCTCACAGCCTGCGTCTGAATACGGGGCGTGCTGAGATTTAGCCGGATTTCGCAAGTAGCTGCCTGCCGGATAGTCACCGGATTCATCACTGAACGTACCATTTATCACAAAAATTTCTTCGCCGGCAGGATGAGTATGTGTTGAAAATGAAGCGCCGGCATCATATCTCACCAGCGAGGTCGCTTTTCCCGACTCTTTAGCCTCTCGCTCAAGTTTTTTTCGCCACACATTCCTGGCAGGTGACGATTCCCACTCCAACTGCTGTGTATTTATCATCACCGGCTGACTATAGTTCTGATTGAGCATAATTATCTCATTACCGCTATCTTTACGATAAGTACACCATACAGCGGGGTTCAGTTTAATAGGGATACCGATTGGGGCATGATAAGCTTTTCATTTTATAGTCTGTAGGTAAACAAGATGCTTAAACATCATTTTCCGCAAGCCAGCGACCTGATTTTCGGATGTATGGGCTTAGGAGGCAGCTGGGATGACGCGCCAGTATCGCGTGAGGACAAGGTACATGCGCAACGCGCAGTAGAAGCGGCCCTGGATGCCGGTATTACCGTTTTTGACCACGCAGATATTTATACGCTGGGTAAAGCGGAAACTGTATTCGGGCAGCTCCTTACAGACCAGCCACACCTGCGCGATAAGATGATCCTTCAGTCAAAGTGCGCCATTCGGTTTGCAGATGACAAGGGCCCTAAGCGCTATGACTTTTCGGCTGACTGGGTCTTGCAAAGTGTTGAAGGCTCTCTGCGTCGGCTTAACACTGAGCAACTGGATATATTGCTTTTACACCGTCCTGATCCGCTCATCGCTTTGGATGAGCTGGCTGAGACACTTGCCAGCCTTATCACCACCGGCAAGATAAAGCATATCGGTGTTTCCAATATGAATCGTTTTCAGATGGAGTATTTACAAAGTGCACTGAATACGCCCATCGTCGCCAATCAGCTAGAACTAAGCCTGGCAGCACGAGGATTCGTGGAAGAGGCGATTTCAGTCAATACGCCGGATTATGGGCAAGCCGGATTTACTGCTGGCACCGTTGAATACTGTCTGACGCACAACGTGCAATTACAGGCATGGGGCGCACTGGCGCAGGGGCGATTTAGTGGCGGCCGGATGCAAGGCGCAACCGACGAGGCCACCGTAAAACGCGTCAGCGAGATGGCCGAAAAATACCAGGTATCGCCAGAGGCTATTGTACTGGGCTGGCTGACCCGTCACCCGGCCAGCATTCAACCGGTTATTGGCACAACTAACCCGGCGCGTATCCATGCCTGCGCACAAGCCACATCGCTTTCGCTGAGCAGAGAAGACTGGTACCTGCTGTTTGAAACAGTGCGTGGTCAGGACGTCCCTTAGGAGACACTATGTTAAAAGGTATTCACCACGTCGCCATCATATGCAGCGATTACCCCCGATCTAAAACGTTTTACACGCAGACTCTGGGTTTGAAGGTCATTGATGAAAATTACCGGGAAGACAGACAATCCTACAAGTGTGATATCGCGTTGCCCGACGGCGGCCAGATTGAGCTGTTTTCTTTTAATGATGCGCCATCCAGGCCGAGTCGCCCGGAAGCACAGGGGCTTCGGCATCTGGCATTCAAGGTAGACAATTTGGATGAGGTTATTTCACACCTAAAAGCTAACGCAATTGAGGTAGAGCCGATACGGGTGGACCCTTATACCCATAAACGGTTCACGTTTTTTGCTGATCCCGACAATCTGCCGCTGGAGCTGTATGAGCTGTAAATGCACAAAGAGCCCAGTGTAAGCAGCTGCCGGGCCCGGTCCAGGGCCCGATATTCCTCTTAATTTTGGTGCTGCGCTACACCGTAGTCGCGTGCTTCAATCTCAGCCAGACGCTGACGCGTTGGGTTGGCAATGTAGTTGTACACCAGACCAAGAAACAACAGCGAAGCAAAACCGGTTGCCACCATAAAGCCATACTTGGCATCTCCGCCCATAGCATCACTTACCAGTCCCATGATAAGCGGGCCTGCGGCCGCCCCCGCGGCAGTGAAGAACAAGATGACCCCTGCCACGCTGCCATGCTGGTGTTTTTCAAAACAGCTGATTCCCTTAGAGTTAAAAGTCGGGTAAATCACTGACATGAAAATGCCGGTCAGCGGGAAAAGATATAATGCAATGTGCTTACCACCAGCCAGACCTAACGTGAAACACAGTACGATAGCGCCACTGAATAGCATTAAAACCAGTGCCCAGTTAAATCGCGCCATCATCCAGATACCGACAAACCGGCCCAGCGCACGCAGGACAAAAAAGGCAGTAACCGAATAAATCGCCAGTTGCCGGGCGGCCCCGTCACTATAGCAGGCATAGGTATCCTGAATCGTGCGGGCATCGCACACCAGATAGCTGGGCATCCAGACATAAATTGCGCTTTCTGCAGCAACGTACAAAAATGCACCCAGCGAGAATCCAAGGGCATAAGGATTTTTCACCAACGCCAGTGATTTTTTTAGCGAGACCTTTTCTACCGTATGCTGATGTGTAGCGACATATCTGGGATAGCGAACAAACGCGGCCACCGCGATCAGTAAGGTACAAATCCCTCCGGCAATAACGTAAAGATACTGCCATGGCACGCCGCGGTGAATCAGCCACGCCACAATCAGCGGACCAATAATTGCCCCGACGCCGAAGAAGGCTTCTGCACCGTTCATCGTGGCGGTGTGCTGGCGCGTGGAGCTGGAAATATCACCAATCAATGCCAGCGCGCCGGTCTTGAAGATACCAACCGCCACCCCCGACAAACTCATCAGGGAAACAATAAATACAAAATCGTTCGCAATCAGAAAGCTGTAACAGGCGATGCCGAACAGTCCCAGCCCGATGATAATCGTTGTTTTGCGTCCCAACTTGTCAGCTAAAAATCCTAGAAAGAGGCCGGACAACGCGATGCCAAGCATTGGCAAAGAATGCATCAGGCTGGCCTGCGCATTGGTAACATCAAAGGCAACTTTCACTTCTTTGATAATCTCGCCCACCGAGTCTGACGTCATAGCAAACATCATGAACATCAGATACGTCAGCCAGCGAATAAGATAATTTCCGGACTGCTGCATAATGTTGTCTTTCCTGTGTTGACACACGCTAACCGGCATCGACTATTGTGCGGTGTGATTTAAAACAACTTTTAATTTGAAGTTTAAACTTAATCGTTTAAGATAAATTAGCAAGAGTTTGCAAAATTGTAAACGCCATTGTGAACATTTTGTTACCACAGCGAGTATTCGCTGTTGCGGAGGTCACCCATGAATTATGCGGCCGATAGTCAAACCTGTCTGACACGCCTGCTTTCCCAGTCCGATTTGAGCAGCCTGAATGCGCAGGACAAAGCAGTATTTACTGCCCGTCTTGAGCAGCACTTTGACCAGCTGCTATCGCTCTATACGCAGGTTTATGGCCATCAGTATGACTGTTACTACTACTTGCAACAGCTCATCAACGTACTGGCAGAGGGGTTTAAGGACCGCAACAGGCAGCTGAAACAGCAGGATAAGAAATCAATTGCTTCACCGCTGTGGTATCGCAGTGAACAGGAGGTTGGCATGGCCTGTTATGTCGACCTGATGGGGCCGACCATTGAAGATTTGCACGATAAAATCCCCTATCTTAAGTCGCTGGGCGTCACCTACCTGCACCTTATGCCGCTGTATGCGTCGCCTGAAGGAGATAGTGATGGTGGTTATGCCGTGTCCGATTACCGGAAGGTCAATCCCAGCCTGGGCACCATGGCACAATTGAAAAAGCTGGCCAAAGCGCTGGATAAAGCCGGCATTCGCCTGATCCTGGATTTTGTGTTTAATCACACCTCTGATGAACACCCCTGGGCAAAAGCGGCGTTAAGCGGCGATAAGCGCCACCAGAATTTTTATTACCTGTTTGATGATCGCACGTTGCCTGACCAATTTGAGCAAACATTGCGGGAAATTTTTCCGCAGGTCCGGCGTGGCAGTTTTACCTTCAACGAGACAATGCAAAAATGGGTGTGGACAACATTTAACAGCTTTCAGTGGGATTTGAATTATCGTAACCCGGATGTCTTTAACGCCATCACTGCTGAAATGTTGTTTCTGGCTAATATTGGTTGCGCAGGGTTGCGACTGGATGCGCTGGCGTTTATCTGGAAGGAAATGGGCACTGACTGTGAAAACCAGCCTATGGCGCACACGCTCATTCAAACCTTCAACTGTTGTTTGCAAATCGTTGCCCCGTCGGTGGTGTTTAAATCTGAAGCCATCGTGCATCCTGACGAAGTAGTAAAGTATGTGCGCAAAGACGAGTGCCAGCTTTCATACAATCCATTGTTGATGGCGCTGCTATGGAACTCAATGGCCACACGCAAGACCAACCTGCTGACACGGTCAATGCAAAAGAGCTTTTCAATTCCGCAGGATACGACCTGGGTGAACTATATTCGTTGTCATGATGATATCGGCTGGACTTTCGATGATGCAGTGGCCTGGGATATGGGTGTTAATCCCCATGATCATCGTTACTTTCTGAATCAGTTTTTCACCGGTCGGTTCGAAGGATCATTTGCTCAGGGCGTACCGTTTGCGGAAAACCCAACCACTGGCGACTGTCGGGTGTGCGGCACACTGGCTTCCCTGTGTGGCTTAGAGCAGGCATTAGCAGATCAGGACCAGGCTAAAATAGATGTTGCGGTTGCAAGAATGGTGTTGCTGTACGGGGTAACATTTAGCATTGGCGGCATACCACTGCTTTATTCCAGTGATGAGTTAGGCCTGCTCAATGACCATCGTTATCTTAACGATGAGGCTAAAAAACACGATGACCGGTGGGTTAACCGGGTGGCTGTCACACACGAAGATATTTCACACGTTACTGAGCAGCGTAATGAGGATAGTTTGGAAATCGCGACGAAAAAGCAGGTATTTACCATGCTGCAAACGCTGATTTTTATCCGTAAATCGCATCGTATTTTTGGCAATAGCGAGACACAAATCCTTGATACGGGAAACCAGCATTGCTTCGCGTATCTTCGTACAAACAGCGATAACGAAAAACTGTTAGTGGTGTGCAATTTTTCCGAGCACCCTCAACAAATTTCAGGCCAGCTGCTTCAGGTGCTGGAAAGTCACCGGGCGAAAGATTTGATTACTTCTGTGCATCTGGATACAACTACCGCCCCCCTCACCCTTGCGGGCTATCAGCAGCAATGGTGGTTGGCAGAATAGACTCATAAGGAGCATCAGTTACCATGCGTGATGCTCCTGCCGGATTCACTCCAACATTAAATTTTTTGCCATCGCATACAAATGGTGTGCTTCTTGAAGGTAACTTTGCTCAGTGATTGCAACCCGCAGTATGGGTTGAGTCGTCCAGCTCAGGAGTTATCATGGCTACAGCAACAGAACATGAATATATGTGCCCGCATTGTGGTCACATCAATGCGATTGCCCACCACGAATTACGTAATAAATACACAGAACAGTATGCAAAGTGCGACAAGTGCCATACCGGTTTGGAAATCGTGCCAGCTGATGGCATCAATGAGCAGGTAAATTTGGTGGTATCTGAGATACCGCAGGACTCACTCCTGCGGTAATAAATATCGATTAGCCGGCGAAAAATTCACGCCGCAGATTGGCATCAGTAGCGAACTGCCCGCCAAGTGCAGAGGTGCGGGTGAAAGAATTATTATCGCGAATTCCCCGTGCCTTAACACAATAATGTGTCGCATTGATGGTCACAGCCACGTCGTCCGTCCCCGTCAACGCCTGTATAGCGACCATTACTTGCTGGGTCAGACGCTCCTGGACCTGAGGACGTTGTGAGAAAAACCCCACTAAACGATTAATTTTAGACAGTCCCAAAACGGTATCTTTAGGGATATAAGACACCGACGCTGTACCATCAATAGTAACAAAATGATGTTCACAGGTGCTGGTAAGACTTATTTCACTGACCTGAACAGGCTGATTAAGCTGCATCTTATTTTCGATGGTCGTGATTTTAGGAAAGTTGCTATAATCCAGCCCACCAAAAATCTCATCGACATACATTTTTGCGATTCGCTTTGGCGTTTCAGTCAGGCTGTCATCACTGCGATCAAGGCCCAGGGTATCCATAATATCAGTCATCGCAGCTTCAATACGCTCACGCTTTTCCTGACCTGATAACGGATTATCGATCATAGGAGTTTCCAGCCCTTTCTCGATAAGAGCCTGTCTGACAATTTGCGCTTCTTTAGCGATAACCGGCTCAAGCGCATCGCGCACTACCACGGCTTCATTTGCTAGCATGACATATCCTAACTAAACAACTTATACTGTTATTACAACGTGTTATCTTACCCACAACAACACAAGGCCAACATGAAAATTTGTTAATGCACCTGTGTCATTTGGTATCGACTGTGACGGTCGCTGATTTGCTATGCGGGCAGATTTTTAGTTAACACCCAGCATAAACCAACTGTAAACACCATTTCAGCCAATCGATACCCGTTAATTGTAACATATCAACGTTTAAAATCTGCACGTATTACTATTTCGCTATCGCAAAAAAGGTGTGTCCGGCTTGTATGAATGGCTGCACACATTAAGATGCGCTGAATACCCGGTTTATGACAACTTTTCTTCCAACATAAGCGTAATGCCCATTTAAGCCTGCTTACTTGCACAGTATAATTCGCCTAACTTTACAACGAGTACCTTTATGACACCTTCTACATCACTTCTTCCTGAATGGTCGGAAGTCGACGCTGTTTTGCTGGCGTGGCCTCATGAAAACACCGATTGGGCCCCTTGGCTAAACGACGTTCGCAACACGTATCTTAGCCTGATTGCAGCCATCAATGCCGCTGGTGCCGGCGTGATTTTGCTGTGCCGTCCTCAGGATAAAGAGACAATTGCATCGCTGATTAGCAGTGAAGCCAGGGTTATGCTGGTTTGCGGTGAATATAACGACACCTGGATGCGTGACTACGCGTTTTTAACGCTGGCAGGTGAAACTGCCAATCAGCCGGTAGAGTTTTCCTTTAATGGCTGGGGCGAAAAGTTCAACGCGATAAAAGATAACCAGGTGAACCAGCGCTATCTAGCGACGTTGTGCCAGCGCCCGATACAGACAAGTTCAGTCGTGGCTGAAGGCGGAGCACTGGAAATTGATGAGCAGGGGCATTTATTGTCTACCGCACAATGCCTGTTAAACCCGCGGCGTAACGTGGATATGACACTGGAAGATTATGAAACCGTGTTTAAAAAGGTGTTGGGGGCGAAGAAGGTAACTATTTTTAAAAACGGCCATCTTGAAGGTGATGATACCGATGGGCATATTGATACGCTGGTGCGTTTTACGCCTCACAAGGGGCTGGTAATACAGGCAGCAGATAATCGCCCGGATGATTCACATTACGCCGGATTAAGCACATTGTGTCAGGAGTGCAGTGAGCAACTGCCAGACCATGACCAGTATCGTTTACCCCTGCCGGCAATGTTTAATGAAAATAATGAACGGTTACCGGCTTCTTATGCGAACTTTTTGATTTGTAATGAGTCAGTACTGGTGCCCGTATACGGTCAGCCAGAGGATGAAGCCGCCCTGGCCGTGATGGCAGATGCATTTCCACAGCATCAGATAACGCCAATTGACTGTGCGCCACTTATTCAGCAGTTTGGCAGTCTTCACTGTATATCAATGCAAATTCCCACGCATACGCTTAAAACGCAAGTGCTTAGTCAACTTCAACAAGGGGTGAGTGTTTATGACGTCTAAGACGTTGAAAATAGGATTGGTCCAACAGGCCGTTGAAGATAACAATAAGTCGGCCAACTGGCAGAAGAGCGCAGATAAAATTGCCCAGCTTGCAGCCGATGGGTGCGAGTGTATTCTGTTACAGGAGCTACACAGCACGCTTTATTTTTGTCAGCAAGAAGATACTGACGCGTTTGATTTGGCAGAACCTATTCCGGGGCCGGCCACTGAGTTTTTTGGCGAACTTGCTGAAAAGTACAATGTGGTATTGGTCACCTCACTCTTTGAAAAGCGCGGTTCTGGCCTGTATCACAACACCGCGGTGGTGTTTGACCGCTCCAGGGAGATTGCTGGCAAGTATCGCAAGATGCATATTCCTGATGACCCGGGCTTTTATGAAAAATTCTATTTCACTCCCGGTGACATGGGTTTTGAGCCGATTCAAACCAGTGTCGGCAAACTTGGCGTATTGGTTTGCTGGGATCAATGGTATCCCGAAGCTGCCCGACTCATGGCGATGCGTGGCGCAGATATTCTGTTTTATCCAACCGCCATTGGCTGGGATAAAAACGATACTGAGGAAGAACGTCAGCGACAATTTGGCGCGTGGCAGACGATTCAGCGCGCCCATGCGGTGGCCAACTCAGTACCTGTAGTGGTGGCTAACCGCACCGGTTTTGAAGCCTCGCCGGTAGAAAACGATCCGGGAATTCAGTTTTGGGGGCAAAGTTTTATTGCCGGCCCGCAGGGCGAATTACTGGCACAGGCCGATGCCGATGGGGAACAAGTGCTGATGGTCGAGCTCGATTTAGCCCGTACTGAGCAGGTCAAGCGCATATGGCCTTATTTCAGAGACCGCCGCATTGATGCTTACGGCGATCTGACTAAACGTTGGAGAGACTGATATCTCAACAAAAAGGCAGTTTATCTGCCTTTTTTATTGCCTGATGGTTTTATAACAAATATTTGCTGTTCACTGAGCAGAAATTGCTGTTCAGGCGCACCGTTGAGTACATCTTTCATTACCGGGTCATCTACCCATAAGCCGCCCGTATACTGGCCAAAAGCCGGCATAACGAGCAATGCGTCACTTATGACAAAACAACGCCCCCGGATACGCTGCCGCCCTGCTGACACCCGCATTTTGGGATGAAAGTGACCGATAACCTGATGTGAGCATTGCGGCCAGTCAGGTTCTGGCTCATGACAAAAGCCAATATTATCAACCTGCAGCCGGTGCTCACGCACCCCTGCGATTTCTTTTGGAATAGCCGGATCATGATTGCCCAGCACCCACACCCAGTCATCTACCCGCCTGATGAGACTGGCCAGATATGATTTATCAGCGCTGTCCATACGCGAAACGGCGTGAACATCATGAAAGCTGTCGCCAAGACACAGTAAACAACGCGGCTGATAGTCATCGATAATCGCACTGAGACGGTCAAGCGTGGCCCGGCTGTCGATATGGGGTAAGGGGTGGCCAAAACTTCCCAGATAACTCCCCTTCTCAAGGTGAAGATCAGAGACAACCAACATATCCTGTGCAGGAAGCCATGCAACCCCTCTGGCATCAAACAGCCATGTTACGCCACCAAATTTTGCCGGCACGACCTGATTGTGGGCGACCCGTTGTTCCAGCCAATCATTACTTCTTACCACAACACTCCTGCTCTCACCGTTTATGACGCATTCCGTCCGCTTAGCAGCGCTTTCACCTCATCCAGCATAGACTCAGCTTCGGCATACAGATCTGCCTGCTCCATCAGTGCATGGGCGCCCGCCCCTTTTACCTGTTCGGCGCGCACATCCAGCACAATAGGAATGGACATCGGCGATGCCTTTTCAAGGTTGACTAGGCGGATTTTGCCTACAAACCGGATGAGCATATCAGCAAGCCGCTTTAAATCCAGCAACTCTCGCTCTGCATCTGCCCGAGTCACGGCAAGCAGAATATGGTCAGGATCATATTCGCGCAAAGTGTCATAAATCAAATCGGTAGAAAATGTGACTTGCTTCATGGTTTTCTGGCTGCTGTGAAAACGCTGTTCAGTTAACCCGCTGACAATAGCTACGCGGCGAAAAGAGCGTTTGAGCATTGGTGCCTGCAACATCCAGTCTTCCAGTTCATCACCTAATATATCCGGCGAAAACAGTTGCTCAACCTGTTGCTGAGTGACTGACTTAAGCGACCACACCGACAGCCCGTAATCTGTGACACTGAACGACAGCGGTTTGAGCCGCATCTTTTCCATCCGCTTGGTTAATAACATGCCCAGTGTCTGGTTGGCTTTGCGCCCTTCAAAGGTGTAATAAAGTGCAACATTGGTTTTGCGGTACTCGAATTGCTCTACCAGTACTGTTTTATTGTCAGGTATCTGCGAAAACTTTTGCTGTAGATCCAGCCACTGTCTCACCTGGGCAGGCAGGGCTTTCCAGCGTGAAGGCGTTTGTAAAAGTTCTCTGACGCCCTCGGCAAGAAAGGTAGACAACGGCATCTGGCCACCGGAATAACTGGGTATTTTGGGCTCGCCACCTTTGGCAGGCCGGGCATGTAGTTGCATATCGCGTATTGCTTCATACTTCAGTACTTCGCCGGCGAACAAGAATGTATCGCCAGCAACCAGCTGCTGTGCGAAATACTCCTCTACTTCTCCGATGATCTTGCCCTGGTTACCGCGCCGGATGCGTTTAACCTTGAGACGTCCAGCCTCCACAATAGTGCCGATATTCTGCCGGTGACGCTGGATGACCCGCTTGGATGCCGGCGTCCAGCAGTCATTCTCATCCTGCGATAAACGTTGGTAGCGATCATACACACGCAGCGCGTAGCCACCATCCACAGTGTATTGCCAAAGCTTGTCAAACTCGTCACGCTCTACGCCCTGATAGGGCGCAGCATCGAGCACCTGCGCGTAAATGGTGTCAGGTGTGATGGGTTCGCTACAGGCACAATTCAAAATAAACTGGGGCAGAATATCCATGGCCCCCGGCATGGGCGCTTCACCGTCCAGTTGTCCTTGCCTGATAGCATCCATAGCAGCCTGACACTCCAGCGCCTCAAAACGATTTGCCGGTACCAGCAACGCTTTACTGGGTTCATCAAGTCGGTGATTGGCTCTGCCAATACGCTGTAATAACCGGCTCACGCCTTTAGGCGCGCCCACCTGAATCACCAAATCGACATTGCCCCAGTCTATACCCAGCTCAAGGGCAGAAGTACACACGATTGCTCTGAGCATCCCTTGCGACATCATATTTTCCGTTTTGCGCCGCTGCTCTTTACTCAGTGAGCCATGGTAGAGCGCAATAGGTAATGCCTGGGTATTTTTCTCCCACAACATCTGAAAGATAAGCTCAGACTGGGCGCGGGTATTCACAAAGACCAGCGTGGTACCTGCCTGACAGATTTGCGTATAAATATCGTCCATGGCATAGCGCGCCATAAAACCGCCAAAAGGCATTCTTGCACGGGATTTAAGCATTCTGACTTTTGGTTTGACCGGCGCTTTCACCTGCATTACGTGTGCAGGCTCCCCGGTTTTCCCTAACCACCCGGCCATGGCAAAAGGGTCGGCTACCGTGGCAGAAAGCCCGATTCGTCGCAGCGCGGGTGACAGCGACTGTAATCGCGCCAGCGCCAGGGTGGTGAAATCGCCACGTTTGTTGGCAACCAGACTGTGCGCCTCATCGATGATCACGGTACTAAGCATGCCAAAAATCTTGTCTGCATCGGCGTAGGACAAGAGCAGCATCAGCGACTCTGGCGTGGTAAGTAATATATTGGGCGGCTTTCTGCGCTGTCGTTGCCGTTTATGGGAAGGGGTATCACCGGTGCGGGTCTCAATACTGATATCCAGCCCCATCTCCTCAACGGGCTCAAGCAGGTTTCGGTGAATATCCTGGGTTAAGGCTTTAAGCGGCGAGATATAAAGCGTATGCAGCCCTTCCCGGGGCGCGTTATGCAATTCCACCAGCGATGGCAAAAAACCGGATAAGGTTTTCCCTGCCCCAGTGGGGGCGATGAGCAGCGTGGCATCATGGTGTGGTACCTCGCGCAGCATTTTTTTCTGATAAGCACGCAGCGACCATCCACGTCGCTCAAACCATTGTTTAAAGGAATCCGGAAGAATAAAAGTCACCCGCTCTGTGTAAGTCACACTCCGGCAGTATTTACGCCCGGATACGCCCTTAAGTTTATTTCATTCAACCTTCTGTCAGCGCACACCGTATATTTTTGAAACTGAATGGGAGGTGATACTTGCATCCACAAGACTGGGTAAGTGTTGAAGAAGCTGGCTTGTACTGTCGAACGGCAGATATTTACGTTGACCCGATGCTGCCGGTGAAAAATGCGATTGTGACTCATGGGCACGCAGACCATGCCAGAAGCGGGCACGATATCGTGTATGCCACCCCCCAGACATTAAAGATTATGACCACACGCTATGGCGAAGATATGGCAAAGACCACCCATAGCATGCCATATCACGAAACCGTCGTACTGGGTGAGGCTGACGACCCGGTTAAAATGACACTTTTCCCAGCCGGCCATATTTTAGGCTCCAGCCAGGTATTATTTGAATATCGCGGCAGTCGCTTAGTGGTATCCGGTGACTACAAACGCCGTCACGATCCAACCTGCCCCCCTTTTGAGGTGGTGCCCTGTGATGTCTTTATTACTGAAGCAACATTTGGCTTACCGGTATTCACTCACCCTCCCATAGAAGCAGAAATTGATAAGCTGATGACGTCGTTACAGGTCTTCCCTCATCGATGTCATTTAGTGGGCGCCTACGCATTAGGCAAATGCCAACGGGTCATTCTGGCGCTAAGGCAAGCAGGTTATATCAAACCTATCTATCTGCACGGCGCACTCATACGCCTGTGCACCTTGTACCAGGAACAGGGTGTTGATTTAGGTGAATTGATTGCGGTAAATGATGTGGAGGACAGGACCACCCTGGCCGGTGAAATCGTTATTGCTCCCCCGTCAGCACTTGCAGACCGGTGGTCAAGATCACTCCCCGATGTTCGCCCGATAGTGGCTTCAGGCTGGATGCAAATCCGCGCCAGGGCCAGACAAAAACAGGTGGAACTGCCGCTGATTATCTCCGATCACTGTGACTGGCCCGAACTGATTCAGACCATTGAAGAAGTCCAGCCTGATGAAGTGTGGGTAACGCACGGCAGAGAAGATGCACTGGTTCATCAGGCTTCGCAGATGGGCTTTAAGGCAAAAGCATTGTCGCTTATTGGTTATGAAGACGATGAGGAAACCGGATAATGGATGCATTTGCCGATTTACTTGAGCAACTTTATTTTACGCCCGGCACCAATGCCAAAGCTGCGCTCATCATCGAATATCTAAAACATACGCCGGATCCTGACAGGGGCTGGGCGATTGCAGCCATGGCAGGCACTCTGCGGTTTGATTTTTTTAAGCGAAACGCGGTGAAGCAACTAATGCTGGAGCGCATTGACCCGGTGCTGTTTGAACTTAGTTACGACTATGTGGGTGAGATGAGTGAAACCGTTGCCCATCTCTGGCCTACTTCTTCTGAGGAAACTGATGCGCCGCTTCCGGGGCTGGGTGAAATTGTTGATGAATTTATGAGCGTGAAGCGCACAGAGGTAAAACCATTACTGGCAGATTATCTTGACAGAATGACAGCATCACAGCGCTGGGCGCTGATTAAACTCGGCACCCGTGGATTGCGCATCGGCGTGTCGGCCCGTTCGATGAAGCAGATCCTGGCGCGATTCGGGGATACCCGCGTAGAAGAGATTGAAGCACTCTGGCATGGCGTAAACCCACCTTATACCGAGCTATTGTCGTGGCTGGAAGGCCATAGTGACAAACCCGATATCTCTGATCAGGTGACCTTCCACCCTGTTATGTTATCCCACCCAATCGATGAGAGTGATTTGGCGACGATCGAGCCGTCGCAATGGCAAACTGAATACAAATATGACGGAATACGGGTGCAACTGGTCTGTACAAAAAACGGGAAGGCCTTATTTAGCCGGACCGGCGATGATATCAGTCACGCCTTTCCCGATTTGCTCGACACCATCGCGTCGCACTGCGTGTTGGACGGAGAGCTGCTGGTGATGCACGGCAGCAAAGTAGATACGTTTAACCAGTTGCAGCAGCGCCTTAATAAGAAGAAGCCTGCCAAAAAGTTGATGGATAGCCTGCCGGCCGGGCTCATGGCGTACGACGTGCTAAGTATTGGCGATGACGATTATCACAATAAGCCGTTGTTAGAGCGCAGAAAGGTATTGGATACCTTTGTTCGCCAGACAGAAAGTCCGCGCCTGCATCTTTCTCCTGTGCTGGATGTATCCTCTAAAGAAGCGCTTGAAACATTGTATAAACAGGCAAGCGACGATACCGCAGTAGAAGGTCTGATGCTCAAGCGACTGGATAGTCACTATATTCCAGGCCGGCCGAAGGGTCAGTGGTATAAGTGGAAACGCGAACCCAAGCTGGTGGATGCAGTGGTGATGTATGCCCAGCGCGGTCATGGCAAACGGTCCAGTTTTTATTCAGATTTTACCTTTGGTGCGTGGGAAGAGGACTTATTACTGCCCATCGGCAAGGCCTATTCGGGGTTCACCGATGAAGAGCTGAAAAAGCTCGACAACTGGGTGCGACGTAATACCGTAGGCCGCTTTGGCCCGGTCAGAGAAGTAAAAAAGTCATTGGTGGTTGAAGTTGCGTTTGACGCTGCCCACCCCTCGTCGCGCCATAAATCAGGCATTGCCTTGCGCTTTCCGCGTTTTCACCGTATTCGCTGGGATAAGCCTGCTAACGAAGCTGATACCTTATCAGCGGTTAAGCAGCTCATTGAAAAATAGTCAGCAAGGGACAGCCGCGCATTAGCTAGATTAACGTTTTGCCCGCTTTTTCTATCGCTTCGGGAACAATTTTGTGCGGTACTTCCACGCCTTTTCTGGCAAGCGGGCGCGCTTCTATGCTGTTTTTCCATCGCCGCAAATGTGTCAGGCCCTCTATAGATACACCTGACCATTTATAAGTGCGTACCCAGCACCAGTTTGCCATATCGGCGATACTGTAATCAT
>CAZOYR010000021.1:0-3740 GCA_964584105.1 uncultured Alteromonas sp. | reverse complement strand
TTCTCAGCCAGATAGAGCATAATCGCGCCAGACTCAAAGAGCGTCAGATCCGCGTTATCGTGGTCGGTAATAACCGGGATGCGCGCATTCGGATTAAGCGCGGTAAACCAGCTCTGCTTTTGTTCACCGTTACGCAAATCAACAGTATGGGCCTTATATTCCAGCTGCATCTCTTCCAGTGCCACTGAGGCCTTCCACCCATTAGGCGTAGGCGCCGTATACAACGATATCATCAGGCTTTAGCACTGGGGCGCTGACTGACTAAATCGTACCAACGGCGAATATTGGTATGCTCGTCAGACAGGCGAATATCCACCACCCGGGCAAAATCTATGGCACAGAGCGCTGTGATGTCGGCAATTGAAAAATCTTCTCCGGCAATATAGGTGTTGAGCTCCAGTCGCCGCTCAAGAATATTCAGATATTTCGCCGCGTTGATACCGGCCTGTTTACCATATTCTGCAACCGGCACCATTCTGTCTTTGAAATACCCCGTGGAATGCTGAAAACACATTCCCACCTGAAGCAACAGTGCCATCTCTACCTGTCGCTGCCACATTGAAATTATCGCTTTGCTTTTTGCATCCGTCCCCATCAAAGCTGGCTCGGGAACGGTATTTTCAAAGTAAGTACAAATGGCATCAGATTCAGCAATGCAGGTTCCATCATCAAGCTCCAGAATCGGCACCTTACCTAACGGATTTTTGGCCCGCATTTCCGCCGTCAGATTCTCACCTTTTTGCAGATCAAGCTGCACATATTCCATGTCTACGCCTTTTTCAGCCAAAAATATTCTGACGCGACGAGGATTCGGGGCGGTTCGGGTTTCATAAATTTTCATCAGCGCTCTCCAGCTAACCGTTTCAAATCAGATTAACGATGCACAAAAGATAGTCAAATTATCCTGGCAAAGCGATGTCTATCATTTTTCTGAATAGTGATAACACTGCATATAGTTAACCCGCATGCCCCGACTGCGCCGCCATTTCTGATTGAACGGATTCATCGCAAGGCCACACTTGAAGGTTTTGTAGAAGTCCCTGCCCACCCACTTATCCAATTGTCGTGGTTTGACAAATTTACGCCATGAATGCGTGCCTTTTGGCAGATAACCCATAACGTATTCAGCGCCCAGAATTGCAATAAGGTAACTGGCGAGTGTGCGGTTAAGCGTTGCCAGTATCAGCATCCCGCCGGGGCGCACCAGTCGCGTTGAATCTTTTATCAATGCTTTTTGGTCAGGCACATGCTCCACCACCTCGGCATTTATCACCACATCGTAATGTGTGTCATCGCCGAGTTCTTCGACCAGGCAGTGTCGGTAATCAATCGTCAGGCCGGACTGCTGCGCATGACGTTTAGCCACCTCTATACTGACAGCGCTGGCATCAATTCCGGTAACTTCTGCCCCTTCTTTTGCCATGGCTTCGCTGATCAGGCCCCCGCCGCATCCCACATCCAGAATTTTCAGATCATGAAACGGATTAGGCATGCCCGGTGAGCGTCCAAAGTGGTGACAAATCTCATGGATCATGATTGTTGTTCGGGCGCGGTTGAACTCCAGCGCGGTTTTATATTCACCCTCAGGGTCCCACCAGGATTCTGCCAGCTCGTCAAAACGGGCGATTTCCTCGTCAGAATAATTCTGCTTTTCCCGAGGCGTGCCCTTTTTACTTTTATCCAGCATAAAAGTCCCTCTAATGAATAGGTCGTAACTGTTGCTATAACTGATGCAATTTTATACTCTCAAAGCCAGGGAATTGATTAGACAGGGATAAATTATGGCTAATGAAAAGAATGTTTTTGGCAAACCGCTGATGCTTTGTTGCGGAAATTCAGGGTTTACCCGTGAGGGATTTTGCTCAGTTCCTGCGGCAGATCGTGGTAATCACAGCATCTGTGCAATTGTTGATGAGCCCTTTCTGACATTTTCAAAACGTCGGGGTAACGATTTATCATCTCCGAAACCTGAACTGTCATTTCCGGGCTTAAGCGCTGGTGACAGATGGTGCCTGTGTGCATCACGATGGTTGGAAGCACACCAGGCGGGTGTCGCACCGAAAGTGGTATTATCGGCCACCAACAAAAAAGCGCTGGATATCGTGCCGCTATCGTTATTAGAAGCGTACGCGACAGAGCCAGCGGCTTAATTTTTTTGATGCTTATCAGGGTCGACGAATAACCAATAAGCGGGTTTCAGTCATATCCTCAATGGCATAGCGAATACCCTCGCGCCCCAGGCCAGAATCTTTCACGCCACCGTAGGGCATATTGTCTACACGCCAGCTGGGCACGTCGCCAATGATCACCCCGCCAACATCCAACTCATCCCAGGCTTGCTGGATTTTATAAATGTCACGGGTAAAGATGCCAGCCTGTAATCCATACCGACTGTTATTCACCTCTTTTAATGCCTCGTCGTAACTGCTGAACTTATACAGCACCGACACCGGGCCAAACGCCTCTTCCTGACTAACATCACAATCTTTTGGAACATTTTCCATGACAGTGGCTTCCAGCATGGCACCGTCTCTGCCGCCGCCCGCCAGAATCGTCGCGCCCTGCTCTTTGGCATGATTGATCCAGTTATGCAATCGTTCAGCCTCAGACTCTGCTATCATCGGCCCGATAAAGGTATCCTCGTCCATGGGATCGCCTGATACTAAACCGGCCACACGCTCTACATATTTTTGCTTGAAGGTATCGTACAGGCTGTCATGAATAAGTAAGCGCTGAACACTGATACAACTTTGCCCGGACTGGTAATAGGCACCGATGATAATGCGGTCGATAGCATCATCAATATCAGCGTCTTCATCCACCACGCAAGCAGCGTTACCGCCCAGTTCCAGGACAACCGGTTTCTTCCCGGCCTTCGCTTTAAGCTCCCAGCCCACATCCGGTGAACCGGTGAAGCTTAATAATTTGAGGCGCTCATCAGTGGTAAACAGGTCTGCACCGTCACGACTGCAGGGCAGAATCGAAAAAGCGCCCTTGGGTAAGTCTGTCTCTGCCAGTATTTCACCTATTATCAGTGCGCCAATTGGCGTTCTTGAGGCAGGTTTCAACACAAAGGTACAACCTGCAGCAATGGCTGGTGCAACTTTATGCGCGGTAAGATTTAAGGGAAAGTTAAACGGCGAGATAAACGAACAGGGGCCTATCGGCACCTTTTTTGTCATCCCCTGATAACCACGCGCACGCTCGGATATTTCCAGGTTTATGACTTCACCATTTATACGGACGCTTTCTTCCGAGGCAATCCGGAAGGTATCGATAAGTCGGGTGACCTCCCCCCGGGCGTCCTTAATCGGCTTACCGGCTTCTATGCATAAGGCTTTCGCCAGCTCATCTTCACGCTCCTCGAAGCGTTTTACACAATGATCCAGAACGGCTTTCCGTTCAAAGGGGGTGAGTTTAGTCATTGCAGGCTGTGCTTTCTCAGCGGCTGCAATAGCCTGATCAATAACGTCAGCCCCTGCCTTGGCTACCTTTGTTGCCACTTTTTGCGTAAATTTATTGGTAACTTCTAAATCTTCGTTTGCGTATACCGGCTCATTCGCCAGATAGTAGGGATAACTGTCTTTCAACATTACCGGGGCTCCTTAAAGCTTTGCGCTTAATTCTTTGATTGTACGATTGAGCGTTTCATCATTGAGACTGTAATCCACAGGGCAGTCGATGAGATGAACGCCTGGTGTTTCCAGGCAGTGCTTAAGCGTGGAAACGACCTCACTGGT
>CAZOYR010000020.1:19620-41615 GCA_964584105.1 uncultured Alteromonas sp. | reverse complement strand
TTTGTCTTAGCGTTGGATGACCGCTGCTGCACGAAGTGGATGATGCTTGTTCGGTTTCACAGCAGCTGGCTGTTGTGACCGCTGGCTCAGACGCCGCACTGCTACAACATGAAGATGTGTTGGCTGATGCTGCCGCGGGTGTCACTGGCTTATCGGCAGGCGCGAAAAACTTCACTAATAAGCCGGCATAAATCGCACTGAAAATGGCGGCAAACGGGCGCACGATGGCGTATAGCGGGCCAAGCAGGGCATAAGAAACCGACACGGAATCGACACCGGTTTCCGGCGTAGAGACGAGAAACGACACGGTCGCCGGTTTTGAAGCACCACTTCGACGCAGCCCCACCGCTGCCGGAATAACTCCGCAGGAACACAGTGGCAGCGGCGCGCCAATGACAGCCGCTTTGGCAACTGCGCTCACGCTATTACTGCCCATATGGCGCTGTAACAGCGATACCGGTACTAACTCGTGCATGATGGCTGCTACCAGCAAGCCAAGCAGCAGCCACGGGGCTGATTCCATAAATAGCGCAATAAAATTTTGAGCTAACAAATACAGATCGTTCATAACGGGTTATCCGATTCCAGTAACTGCAGAATTGAGCAATGTTGAGCGCTTTGCGCGCCACCGCCACAGGCGGCATAGAGGGTTTTTAGTGAGCGCTGAATGCGTTCAAGCTCAGCGATTTTTTCACTGACTGTCTGAAGTTTCTGCGCAGTACGCTGCTTCACTTCTTCACAGGTATGATCATAAGGGTGAAGTTTTAAAGCGAGTAATTCGCCAATTTCATCTAAGGTGAAACCGAGCTGTTTGGCACGCTGGATAAATAACAGGCGCGCTTTATCCTCGTCACTAAACAGGCGATATCCGCTGGCTGATCGCATGGTTGCGTTAATCAGCCCTTTGCTTTCATAAAAGCGAATAGTATCCACCGAGACGTTTGCCTGCCGGGCCAATTCGCCAATTTTTAACGTTGCCACAGTATTCATGGTGGCAAGTATAAACCCTGGAGTAAACTCCAGGGTCAACAAAAATTTTAAATTAGTGATTTTTACTGCTGGCCGAAGACCAGAATGCTGTAGGGCAGCAAGGTGGTATTACCTTCTTCGACAGCCAGTGTGTCGGTCACATCCTGATGTTGCCAGGCGAACAGACATTGTGGTTTTTCGGGTAAACCGGATAATGAATAATTGTCCAGTTCGCGGTTAGCCAAAGAAATATATACCCATACCGGTTGAGCGTTATGCTCATCAGTACGCATAAAGCCCACAACTTTGTTTTCATTGTCCTGATGCACGATTTCAGTGAATGCACCGGTTAATCCGGCGCTGATTCCATTTTTGTTGGTACGCAGGTTTATCAGTGCGGTAAATGCGGCAACGATATCATCAAACTGCTCGCGGCGTTCCCAGTCAATATCATGATCATCGCTGAACCAGCCGTGCTGCTTAAACTCCTGCCCCTGAAACAGCATGGGAATGCCACAGGTTGTAAGCACAAGCGCAGCAGCGACCACCGCCTTGTTGTGTGCAAAAAAATCATCGTCGACATTACCAGGCGCCACTTCTTCAACTACCCGCGCGCGCCCGTTGGCTACTTCATCGTGCGATTCCGTGTAGACCACTCTGGAAAACGGGCGTTGGCTGTAAGTATGTGAGATAGCCGTCACTACCGCATTAACATCAATTGCGCTGTCATCGGTGGCGATAAGTGCCTCCCTTATCGGGTGCACAAAGCCAGCATCCCACTGCGCGGTGTAGCCGCAACCATCCGGCGGCGGGTCGGTAATAAAGTGATGACTGTGCAGGTCTTCGGCAATCGTTACTTTATGATCAAACTCATCAGCGACCATCTGATTGATTTCTTTAATCATAACGTAGGCTTCAGGAATGTCGTCACTGCCATCATCAATACCTGACACACTGCGCATATAGGGCACCATATCCATACGCAGGCCATCAGCTCTGAATTCACTTAACCACATGCGCGCATTATCGATAAAGTAGCGACGTACTTCCTCACGTCCGTAATCCGGCCGGGTGTCACCCCACGGTGTACTGCTGCGCTCGTCATTGTAGAAGTATATACCGCCTTTATCATTTTCACTCCAGCCATCAAACTGCCAAAGATCCAGATCGCTGGGGCCAAGGTGGTTATACACCACATCGAGAATCACGCCGATACCACGCTGATGGGCAGCATCAATGAAGCGTTTGAGTCCGTCCGGGCCGCCATAGGCTTCTTCTACCGCAAAGGGGTAGGCAGGGTTGTATCCCCAACTTTGATCGCCGGCAAATTCATTGACTGGCATCAGTTCAATCATTGTAATACCAAGCTTTTTCAATGCATCCAGGCGGCTGATAACCGAGTCGAATGTGCCGAAGGTATCACCGTTTTTACCAAAGGTGCCGATGTGCATTTCATAAATAACATGCTGATGAAGGGCCGGTGGCTGAAATTCCCGGGTCTGCCACTGGTAATCATCATCATAAATAATACTGTTGCCGACGCTGTTGGTCAGATGCCGGGCCCTGGGATCGTTTTTCTGACTCTTATTGCCTGCGCTGTCTTCAATAACAAACTTATATTCATGACCATTGCGGGCGGCGTCGCTGACGCACCACCAAATCCCGCCCTCAGCAGGTTCCATCGGCTGGTCTTCCCAGTCATTAAATGTGCCTGTCAGAGCGACAGCGTTTGCATTGGGGGCCCATACTGAAAACTGATAACCATTTTCAACAGGGATAACGCCGAGTTGTCCATCAAACGCAGACATGATTGTTCTCCAAATAATACGCCACAGGTCGGCGTGGATTTGCTCAGCAATTGTGGTGCCACTGATGAAATGAGGGGAAATTGCTTTAGTTTCAGGTTACGGCGTGCTCAGCGCGGAGGTGTGCCGTTAGTCATACTGCAATAACTGCACAGTAAACAGAATAATTTACCGAAGATACCGTGTAAAAATTCGCCCTTATCCGTCAGTGTCCAGCACCGTTTTTTCCTTGGTTTGTTTGCTGTGCGAGAGGGCATGATTCATTTCACTGAAGGGGAAAAGGACCGGGTCATCCACGACTATAAGGCCTGCCTGAATATCTTCAAGCAATGACTCACCATCTTTCATCAGCGCTGTCCAGGCAGCTTCGTCGCCATACTGGTGAAGCGCACCAAGCGCTACCTCATGGTAAGAAATCGTACGTGTGAATGCCGGGTCGACAGGTTTTTCAATTCTTCCCTGGATACACACAATATGACCGTTCGCCTGAAGCCGCGATACGAGCTTTGTCGCGTTGTCGGCGCTTACCGCATCAATCACGGCAAAATATTGCTGTGGTAAATCTTCGGCATCGCGAAAGACCGATGTAATACCCAGCGCATTCGCCTCACTCTCTTCCAGGCTTCCTGATAAGGCGTGCACCTCGTAATCGGCGCGCTTTAAAAACTGAACCGTGAGCTTGTTCACCGCGCCCATGCCGGCTACCAGCACTTTTGCGCCCGGGCTTGGTGGCAGCTTGCTTACTGCCTGCCATGCGGTCAGCATGGGGCAGGGGAGGGCCGCTGCAAACTCAAACGACATATTGCGTGGCAACTGCATTACTCGGTTTGCCTTAACAATGGTGTATGCTGCAAAACTGCCATCATGTTGCAAGGACTGATGGTAGGTGACCTGCTGACCGATCATCGCCTCATCAATAGTAGCGCCAGTTGCCACCACTTCGCCGGCACCGTCGACACCGGGAATGCGTCCTTTAGGCCAGTTCAGCGGGTCATCTTCAATAAATTTCCAGTCTACCGGATTAATCCCACTGGCTTTGTTCTTGATAAGGATTTCATCCGGCGCAAGGTCGGGCAGTGTCGTGTCTTCCTGATAAAGCGCGCGTCCTGCCCGATCAAAATGCCAGGCCTTATTCGTTGTAACAGTCATATTAGTATTCCTGACAGCGACACGGTTAATAGCGCAGTGCCGCTGTATGTTGGTGTTGACGATATCTGTTACTTAAACGCACGACATTGCCCGGTCGGTTTATCCTGAACGTAAATACTTTTTAAGGTTCAGGCTTTGGCTGGCACGGTACTGCCAGCTGCGCGTTTATCAAGATTTCCGGAAAACCGCGTTAACAGCAACGCGCTGAACGTGATGAGCGCGCCAATCCAGGTGGTATCTGATAACGACAGCTGCTCAACAATTGCGCCGCCAGTGACAGAGCCGATGGCAATGCCGATATTAAAAGCAGCGATATTAAGCCCTGATGCCACATCTACCGCGTTGGGCGTGAAGCGCTGTGCCAGTTGCACCACGTAAACCTGTAGCGGTGGCACATTACCAAAGGCAAATGCACCCCATATCAACACGGTGGCAACAGCGGCGATTTTGACAGACATCGTAAACGTGAACACCAGCAGTACCAGCGTTAGTCCACCAAAGATTCGGCTCAGCGCTGTTATTGGGCCGAGCTTATCTGCCTGCTTGCCACCCCAGATGTTGCCGATAGCAACCGACACACCGTAAATAAGCATAATGATAGCTGTGGCTGATGCAGCAAAACCGGTTTCCTGCTCTAAAATGGGTGCCAGATACGTAAACGCAGTAAATGTACCGCCATAGCCTAGTGCCGTAATCAGATAAACCAATAGCAGGCGTGGCTGAACTAACACATGAAGTTGTTCTCTTAGCGTAGATGGCTGCGATTGCTTCAGGTTCGCGGGCACTAATATTGCGCTTCCGATAAGGGCTATGAGGCCTAGCACCGATACCACCAGAAATGTCGCGCGCCAGCCATAGAGCTGACCAATCCAGGTGCCCAGCGGGACACCGGTCACCAGCGCTACCGTTAACCCGGTGAACATGATTGCTATTGCGCTGGCCTCTTTGTTTTTGGGCACCAGGGAAGTGGCTATGGTCGACCCAATTGAAAAGAACACACCGTGCGCCAGACCCGTCAACAGCCTGGCCGCGATAAGCGTGGTGTAGCCCGGAGATTGCCAGGCGAGCAGGTTCCCCGCGACAAACAACGTCATCAGGGCAAGCAGCACATGTTTCCTGTTCCACCGGCCGGTTAACGCCGTTAGCACAGGGGCGCCGACGGCAACTCCCACAGCATACAGGCTGACCAACAACCCTGCCGAGGGAAGCGAAACGCCCAAATCGGCGGCGATCGTAGGCACAAGCCCGACAATGACGAACTCTGTAGTGCCAATAGCAAAGGCACTGAGCGTAAGTGCAAGTAATGCAACAGGCATAATATAAACCTCATTAACTAAAAAGTGAGCGTATTCTGCCTGTTACTTTTTTGCTCAAAAACAGCAATAATATGAAAATTCTTTTGTTGATATTGCAAAGGTGAAGCACTTGAAAGTGAAAACAGAAGATTTGGTTGCTTTTACCACGGTGGCTGATACCGGCAGCTTTTCAGCTGCCGCCCGCGAGCTGGATATTCAGGTTGCGCGAATCTCCCGTTCCGTAGCCAGACTGGAAAAGGTGCTGGACGCTACGCTGTTAAACCGTACAACGCGTCGCGTAGCGCTCACCGACGAAGGCCAGGTCTACCTGCGCTATGTAAAGGATGGGTTAAATACGCTGGCCAAAGGCGAAGCGCAATTGCACCTGCTTAAAGGCCAGCCGGCTGGCAGATTGCGGGTAGATGCTGCCAGCCCCTTTGTGATTCACCAGCTTGCGCCGCATATCGGTGCCTTTACCCGCGCTTATCCGGACATCACGCTGGATTTAACGTCGCATGAAAATATTATCGATTTACTGGAATATAAAGCGGACCTTGCCATTCGCATCGGCGATCTGGAAGATTCTAACTTGCACGCGCGTCGCTTAGGCACAAGTTCATTGCATCTGGTGGCGTCTCCCGACTATTTACAAAATGCCGGACTGCTAAATACGTCTGACGATTTGAAGGCTCACCGACTGATAGGCTTTACCCAGGCGCCGGCGCTTAACGACTGGCCGTTGAAAAAGCCTGTTCACTTATCATTCGCGATATGGGCGAGCAGCGGTGAGACAGTGCGTCAGCTGTGTTTAAACGGTCAGGGCATTGCGCTGCTGTCCAACTTTATGTGTCGTGATGATATTAACCAGCACCGACTAACAGAAGTGCTGCCCGCGCAAATAGCCAGCCCTAACCGCCGCGAGTCGGTCAATGCGGTATTTTATAAAAACAGCGCTGTATCGTCGCGCATCAGTGCATTTTTAGACTTCATACAGCCAAGGTTAACACTGTAGGTAGACAGTGCTGCGCATGAAAAATATGATATTCCATATATCTGTTTTTTCGTATTTGTTTTATGTCTCCATTATCTTTTTATAAATGCCTGGCAGATGATACACGCCTGAAGATTCTGTTGTTACTGGTCACGCACAAATCACTGTGCGTATGCGATCTTATTGATGCGCTGTCGCTCAGCCAGCCAAAAATTTCGCGCCATCTGGCGGATCTCAGAAAATGCAATGTTGTTGAGGCGCAGCGGCGAGGGAAGTGGATGTATTATCAACTCCATACTGCGCTGCCAGAATGGTCGCAACAGGTATTAAAAACCACAGAACAAGCCAATCAGGAATACATGCAAGACGCTTATGAGCGATTGGAGCATGCCATGTCGAACAACTGTCAGGATACACCATCATGAAAATTCTATTTATCTGCACACACAATCGCTGTCGAAGTGTGCTTAGCGAAGCCATTGTAAACAAAATCGCCGATGGTGAGATCGTTGCTAAAAGCGCGGGCAGTGAGCCTGCCGGTGAAGTGCATCCGCTCACAATTAAGTATTTGCAGGAGGCCGGCTATGCCACCGATGGCTTAAAGAGTCAGTCCTGGGATGACTTTGAAGATTTTCAGCCTCGTGTCGTTATTACGGTTTGTGACGCAGCTGCGGGTGAGTCATGCCCGATGTACTTTTCCCGCGCACTCAAAGTGCACTGGGGACTGCCCGATCCGTCAAAGGTCACCTGTTCTGATGAGCAGAAACAGCGCGCATTTGAAGCTGTCATCAGTGAAATCGAAACACGTGCCCGCGATTTAAAAGCGATTGCCCGGGCGGATTTGGAAGGCGATGCATTACGTGTTGCCCTGAATAAACTAGGCGCAAAATAACAGGAGCAGTAAATGGGTTTTTTCGAGCGCTATTTGTCGTTATGGGTAGCTCTTTGTATTGTAACTGGCGTGGTGGCAGGCACTGTGGCCCCCGATTTTTTCGCGGCAGTCTCACAGTTTGAGGTTGCTCATGTCAATCTGGTGGTGGCGGTACTTATCTGGCTAATGATTTATCCCATCATGATTCAGGTCGATTTTGCCGCGCTTAAGGATGTCGGTAAGAAGCCAAAAGGACTCATGCTGACTTTGATAATAAACTGGTTGATTAAGCCGTTTACCATGGCATTGCTGGGGTGGCTGTTTTTTAAAGGGCTGTTTGCCCAGTGGGTCGACCCGCAAACCGCCAGTGAGTATATCGCCGGTATGATTTTACTGGGTGTGGCGCCTTGTACGGCGATGGTGTTCGTATGGAGCCATCTGACCCGGGGGGATGCTAACTACACGCTGGTTCAGGTGTCAGTAAACGATGTCATTATGATTTTTGCGTTTGCGCCTCTGGCCGGTCTGTTGCTGGGCGTGTCAGATATCACTGTGCCGTGGGATACATTACTATTATCAGTGCTGCTTTACGTGATATTACCGCTGGTGGCAGGGTTTATTACCCGCACCCTGCTGCTTAAGCGCGGAGAAAAGGCGGTTATTTCGCTGGTGGATAAGCTCAAGCCGCTTTCAATCGTAGGCTTACTGGCAACGCTGATACTGCTGTTCAGCTTTCAGGCGAATACGATTATTGAAAAGCCTCAAAGTATCGTGCTTATTGCGATACCGCTATTGATACAGACGTACGGAATCTTTGCTATTGCGTACTATCTGGCGAAACGGCTGAAGTTACCGCACAACGTGGCAGCACCTGCCTGCATGATTGGCACATCTAACTTTTTCGAACTGGCTGTTGCGGTCGCTATTTCACTGTTCGGCCTGCATTCAGGGGCTGCGCTGGCAACCGTTGTGGGTGTGCTGGTGGAAGTGCCTGTGATGTTATCGCTGGTCTGGTTTGCGAATCGCACCCGCCATTGGTTTGCTTAATAGCCGCGGGGACGCAGCTTTCCCCGTTTCCAGAATGAGGCGCCTTCGTAGGGCGCTTCATCTTCTACTTCAAACGTTTTGTCAGCGATAATTCGGCCATCCAGCTCCAGCGTCATCCGCCAGGGACCCGTTTTATTAGATACTGGCTCCCACAGCGTATCACCCAGATAAAAATCCCAGTCATTGTTGCCGACATACTCTGTGCCGTCGAAAGGGGGCATGGGGTCACCGTCTTCATCAGGAATATCCGGGTGGTAAATGCAATACCTGAGTTTGGCGTTTTTTGCCCGCTTAATATTAACGATGTAGCCAAATTCAATATCCAGCTCGCAGGGGATGTGGGTAGTAAACCTGTCAATTTTCGGTAAGGATTTGGACTTAGCATCCCAGTGTTTGTAAATGCCGTAACTGACTATTTCAACCGTGGGTTTGTGCTTGGCCATACCGCGCTGACTCCTGTACTGGTGAGCGTGCAAGTATACCAAATATTGATGGTTGAGACGATGTCGCCCGGCACGCCATTATGCCGGGCTTTATGCTTAACTAATCCATTTCTCAGTCACTTCAAGCACACGTTTAGCGTAAGCTTTGGCGGTATCTAAGTCGCCCTGGCAGGGCGCTTCATCCGCATCGGCATCTACCGGTGACTGTGCCATTAACCCAATGAATCCGCCCACGTAATTGACATCATTACGATCAGCATCTTTGGTATTGGCCGGCTTCATACCCATGTTCGCCCACATCATGCCATGCTGGCCGGCCAGCGTAACAAAATAATGAAGCGTTGAATGTTTATCGCCATTCATTGAACCTGAGTTGGTAAAGCCGCCAGCCACTTTATTACGCCACTTATCTTCGAACCAACGTTTACTGGACTCATCGGCAAATTTCTTAAATTGCCAAGACGCCATCCCCATATAGGTGGGCGAACCGAAAATAATGGCATCAGCATCATCCAGCACCGACCACTGACCGTCGGTGATATCGCCATTTTCGTCAATTTCAATTAACGTATTCTGGGCAGCATCATGCTGCTCCAGTTCTTCAAAAAATGCATTTGCCAAACGTTTTGTATGGCCATAACCACTGTGAAATACCACCGCAATCTTCATATCGTAACCCTCCCGTTAACATTGTTAAGCCATTACGAACCAGAGGATAAAACGGTGCTTATTTCGCCAAAAAAGTGGAAGTGCGTAAGGGGTTCTGCTATACCGTACCGCGTGGCTACTAAATATGAATTAAAAAGATCATACGTAGTGATAATTTTTTACCGGCATGGATGCCAGCGGCGACTATCGCATGCCGGAAAGAGGGAGAACAAAATTTGAAACGATTATCGTTATTGTGTGCTTCAGGCGCACTGATTCTGACCGGATGTGGTGGCAGTGATGACAAAGAAGAGGTTGTTAATAACGCGCCGCCTGTGATTGAGCTGCAGAGCACCAGCAGCAGCCCTGAGAATAAACAGGTTACAGTAGTGGCATCGGTATCCGATCCAGATGGCTCAGTCAGTACCATGCAGTGGGTAGTCACTGAAGGGGATGCTGAAATTATCTCTGGCGGTCAGACTGACACAGCAGTGATTAAACTACCTGCCGTAGAGTCCGATGCGACAGTCACGCTTCAGCTAACGGCCACCGATGATGCCGGCGACAGCAGTCAGCAAAGTACCACCATTACCGTCAACCAGGTAGAGCCATCAGTCTCCATGCAGGAAATCTATACTGCAGAGGAAAAGACAGGTGTGACCATTACCAGCGATGTGAATCTTGATCACGGCAGTATCGCTTCCTATCAGTGGACACAGACATCCGGACCAGAAGCCCAGCTTAGTGGTACTGATACAGACTCTTTACAGCTAACATTACCAGAGCTTGATAACGATGCTACAGCAACGTTTGAACTTACCGTTACCGATGACGATGGTGATACGGCTACCGGCTCTACGTCCGTAGAGATCAAGCGCATCACGTCTTCGCTGACCATCAACGGACTGGCCACCGATGCGCCGTTAGATAACGCGGAAATCACCGTGTTACTGAATGGCGAAGCGTATATGGACGGGATCGTTACTGATGCCAGCGGCAATTATTCATTTACGCTGGAAGTGGATGAGTCAGAGGGTAATGCGTTTGTGGCGATAAAGGCCAAAGGGACCGGTGACCAGGCCGCTGCTGGTCTGATTTCGCTGCTATCCAATGTCAGCAGTCTGGTTGAGGATAGTCAGGGCGATGGTGTACTGGATGTAGAAGATAACCCGGGCACTACCGTATCGAATATTACTACAGCAAAATACGCTCTGATGAAGCGGGCAGCGAAGGATAAAGATATTTTTTCTGAGCAAACCGTGGAAGAGATGAGCGAAGAGGTCGACCCTCAGCTGGTTATGAAGCTGGCTACAGCGATAAAGGTGGCCATTGATAAAGCTACGACTGCTGAAACGCAGCTGCCTGAAGGTGTTTCAGACACTCTAGCGCTAATAGAAAGCGAGGAGCAGACGAACGAATATGTCGAAACAGTGGTTCAGACGCCACAATTTGAAGAGGCGCAACAGGAAATATTTGATGATCCGACGTTATTAGCAACCGACGCGACGTTTGACGATGAGTTTGTCTTTTATACGCTTCCTGCCTCAGATCTTCAAAATTACTCCTCAATTTTACGGTTTTTTTCTGACCGCACTGGCACTGATGCCGGTGTAAGCTTTACCTGGCAGCCAGATGGCGCAAAGCTGCTGCTCACTTATGATGGCGGTGTGAGGTTTGTCAGTTACCCGTCTAAAACAAATGATGCCGGAGATTCTTACCAGGTCTATCAGGAAAATATCCCGGTCAGCAGAACCTACACGCTTATTTCCGATAATGGTAATACGCAAGACTTTCTCATGACATACGTGAGCGAAATGCGCTACCCGGACAATCCTGAGTTCGAAGCGGAACGCTCCGAATGGACAGAGCTTCTGACTGTTAAAAAGACTATATCACCCATTGAGATTACGGCGCCAACCCGCCTGTATCTGACTTTACCAGAATCGATAGTCCTGCAGGATGACGACACGTCATATGATCAAACGTACTACGAGCAATTCGACCTGAACGCTGATGGTTCGGCTACGGCGCTGCTAACAGATCAGCAAGTGTCTTGGTCCCTTGATAATGGCGTTCTAACAATCGAAGGTTTCTCAAGTAAAGCGCTAGTCAGTGAAGCAGAAGCGCTTGAAGGCAGCACACTGGTACTCAGAAAATTTTCTGAAAGACGTAACGGTGATGTTCTTGCGCTGGAAGTTCTGGATGAAACGGGAAAATCTGTATATCGACATGATGCTGGTGTGCTGGCTGTTTTCAAATCTGAGGACGAGTCATGGAGCGCAGATAGTGTACCGGGCATTTACGGCTATGACACTGTGCTCGGGGAGTCTGAACTGGATCGTTTCTGGTTTGAATTAAAGGAGAACGGGCATGCATTTACCGTTTCTTCTAACGATGACAACGAAGATGGCGTCCTTCAGGAAGATGAAGTTTTGGTTTACAGCGGCGCCTGGTCTGTCAACGCAGAAGGTAAATTGGTCATTACCCGCTTTTATGACAGCGATGATCTGAGCCCCTCACAAACCTGCTTTATCGAGTCAGAAAGCTGCGTACTTTATCATCAACGAACATGGGAATTGCTTAAGCAAAATGAAAAAGATATTACTCTGATGCATGTTCACGATTTTAAACCAGTTTTTGTTGAGTATTATGGACCTTATCCGACAGATATTACTCGCGATATCCGCACGCTGGAAAAGCTGGATACAGTGCCCTTCGATATCTCCTCAATGGGATTACAATAAGGTTTGATACGACCGAACGAAAAAAGCCGCGCTAATGCGCGGCTTTTTAGTTGCTCATCAACAAATCGTTAGTTTGATTTACCCTGATTAGCGACAGAATTTACCATCTTTTTAATTTCTTCCGGATCGCCCAGGTATTCTTTAGAGATAGGTTTCATATCTTTGTCCAGCTCATACACCAGTGGCACACCAGTAGGGATATTCAGCTCCAGTATTTCTTCTTCGCTCATACCATCCAGATATTTCACCAGCGCGCGTAAACTGTTCCCATGAGCAGCAATGATTATACGCTTGCCGTCCTGAATGCTTGGACGAATAACATCGTGCCAATACGGCAGAACGCGTTCGATAGTTAATTTCAGACTTTCCGCCCGCGGCAAAATCTCAGGGTCGACATTGCTGTAGCGACGATCGTGGGCTGGGAAATGTTCGCTGTCAGTGTCCACGGACGGCGGCGGCACATCGAAACTACGACGCCACATTTTAACCTGCTCATCACCGTGTTTTTCTGCCGTTTCCGCTTTGTTCAAACCCGTCAGCGCCCCGTAGTGACGCTCGTTCAGACGCCAGTGGCGCTCAACCGGCAGATAATGCTGACCCATTTCTTCAAGGGCAAGGTTCAACGTTTTAATGGCTCGAAGCAGCACAGATGTATAAGCCAGATCGAATTCAAATCCTGCCTCTTTTAACAATTTACCTGCGTTAGTCGCCTGCGCGATACCGGTGTCAGTCAGGTTGACGTCGTGCCAGCCAGTGAAGCGGTTTTCGAGGTTCCATTGGCTTTCACCATGGCGGATAAGTACCAGTTTATACATATAAAATGACCCTTTGAGGCTAAGTTTGAAGAAAAATTGCCCGGAATGCGTGTAAATTTCCAGCCTGATTCTTTAAATCAGACTATCATCTACTATAGCGGCTGAAAAATCCAGCCAGCACCGTGCGAGTTACCGTGGCATAAGTACTGCATATAAGTAATGTATAGATGTAGCGTATGTTAAAAATAGTCGGATAATTAACTGATCCGAGACACTTATATTTTTCATCGGCATTGAGCGTTTAACCGGTCTGCTCGATGCATCAAGGGACATCAGGATCGGTAGTTTTATCAGCTTACGCACCGTTAGCGGCGAAAGCTGAAGCCATGGGTAGAGGTAGTTATGTGTTTTCGTTATTCGTTAAGTAAATCTCAAAAGCGTGAGCCAATTGAAGCAGACGATGAAGCGCAAGTGCTAAAGGCAGCAAAGCGTTATCATTACCGTCCCCGGGGCACCAGAACATCGCCAGTGGTAAGAAAACCCGTTAAAAAGCAGGTTAAACGCCCCCACTAAACACTGGTGCAGGCCAGGGCAGGAATAAACGCCTGATGCAATTATTTATCTGACGAGGAATCTGCCGGATCAGTGCCTCGCGACTTTCTCACAACCGCTTCTAAAAACGGTGCTTTAAAACGGTCGAAATCTTCAATATGTGGCAGGTGTCCCAGATCGTCTAACTCGATTACAGTAATATCAGGGTTTCTTTTTTTCACTTCTGCGCCCAGTTTATCGTAACGCCCTAACTCCCGGCTCACGCCCGGTTTTTTCAGGTCTCTGCCCGGCGCTGTTCGGTCACGGGTACCAAGGATTAGTGTAACCGGCATATCAAGATATTTCACATCTTCAATCACTGGCTGCGTGAGCAACATATCGTATGTCAGCGCACTGACTTTTGCCAGTATCGGCCAGTCAGGTCCCTGCACCCAGCCAATCAGAAACTCTGCATGCTCAGCATAGCGATCATTCCAGCGCCCATCGTAATAATTTTTTTTCTGATAGTTGATAATATCTTCGGGCATTTTTTTAAGCTCACTGCGATAGAAGCTGTTTACATCGCGATATTCTTCATACACCAGGTAGTTTTCCAGTCCGATAGGGTTAACCAGAATGAGTCGCTGGGCCGTTTTACCAAACATAAGAGAAAACCGGGTCGCCAGCATGCCGCCCATGGAATGACCGACTACCACCGTTTTGTTGATGTTCAATTTTTCCATCAGCGCTTTGGTGTTATTGGCTAGGGCGGCAAAACTATATTGATAATCGGTGGGTTTGGATGATTTGCCAAAACCTATCTGATCAGGCATCAACACACCGTAACCCTGGTCGTGTAACCAACTGGCTGTTTTCTGCCAGTACGCGCCATTGAAGTTTTTGCCGTGAAAAAGCGTAACCACCGGGAAATCATCTTCAGGTGGGAGATACATATAGGCCATGGTCAGGTCGCTGCCCTGAGAACTCAGCGAAAACTCACTGACCTCAAAAGGATAAGGCATCCCCGTTAGCTGGGCATCATACTTTAATTGTTCGTAAGCGCTTGCATCATCTTGCTTTTGTGCCTGAGCAGGCATTATGAATAAGAGGCTAAACAGCCCGATATACCATGCTTTCATTTTCTTTCCCTGGGCGATCTTATAATCCATTTATACCAAAACCATAATCCGAGGTTCATTTTGTCAGACAAATAAATGCGCAGAACAGCGCAAAATTAATAGTGAAATCGGCCTGTTAGCAATCCGCACTGGCGCATCGGTGCGTACCAACCAACAATAATGTCTGCTTCGAAGAGGATTCAATGTCCGACAACTATCATTTTTATGAACCCACCCAGGGTCATGGTCTGGCTCACGACCCGTTCAATGCTATTATCGCTCCCCGTCCGATTGGCTGGATAGCCAGTCAGGATAATGCGGGCCAGGTGAATCTGGCGCCATACAGCTTTTTTAATGCCTTTAATTATGTGCCGCCGATAATCGGATTTGCCAGTGTCGGTTATAAGGACTCTGTCAGAAATATCGAACAAACCGGTGAGTTTTGCTGGAACCTGGTGAGCGAGCCGTTGATGGAAAAAATGAATGAAACCAGCGCCTCTGTAGAGCCGGATGTAGATGAATTCAGTGTCGGGAAACTTAAAAAAGCGCCTTCACGCTGTATTGCTGTGCCACATGTTGCTGAAAGTCCGGTGATAATGGAGTGTAAGAAAACGCAGATTGTCCGGTTAAAAGATAAAGCGCAGAATGATGTTGATACCTGGATGGTATTTGGTGAAGTTGTTGCGGTACACATCAACAAAGCGATGATAAAAGACGGCATTTATCAGACTGTTGCCGGACAGCCGGTGCTACGCGGTGGCGGCACCGGCGACTACTTCACCATTGATGAAGCGGGCAAGCGCATTATGCCGCGCCCCGGTTAGCTGGCCGGGAGCGATCGGAGCGCCTGATTCAATCAGGCGCCTGCCTGGTGTTAAAATGATGTACCCGGGCGTCGTCGGTCGGGTTTGTGGATGGTTCTGACAATATTGATAGAATGCGTGGCCAACCTTACTTCCACAAGAAACAGAACCAGTGCACAAATCAGTAATAGCATAGCCAGCACAAACAGCACGATGATTGGCATTTTTAAATCAATGACCAGCAGCGAACCGGCGAATAACAAGCCGATCACCAGACATATCATCAGCCCGGACGCAACACAAAAACCAATCGCCCAGTTAGCGGCTCTGACCCGGCTCCACAACACTATGATTTCCTGCTTAGAGCGCTCAACGAGCTGCGGGTCTGCCAGTGTCTGAATCTGGCGCTCTGCGATTCTGACGCGATCAGAAATTCGTCCCAGACGGCCAGACATAACACTTAAAAATCCGGCAATACCGGTTAGCAAAAAAACAGGTGCAACAGAAAACTCAATCAGCTGTGACAGACTGGGAATTAATGTATCCACAATTCAATGTCCTTTGTTTACAAACGTTGCTGCCGCCCAATGCAAGTGTCCGGCCTTTTTTAAAGTCAGCTCCCGGGACTGGCGTAAATCTCTGAAATCCGCATGCGCGCGAGGGCATAGCGCAAGGTTGTGCCACACAGGAATCCTTCGTATTTTCAATTCGATAAGGGTTTATTCGCACCCGGCTGTGTTTTAGGTCAATATAAGGAAAAATCAAAAAGACTGATCAATGTATCCTGTCGTACATACAACAGGGTCTTAGCGCGACTGCCAGCCTGAGTGTCGCCCCAGCCATACATATTCGCTGAGTGTGTATGGGTGGAACGATTACAAACAGGTTTAATTATGAAACGTATAGTTGTAGTAGGCGGTGGCGCCGGAGGACTGGAGCTCGTCACCCGGCTAAGCAAATCATTAGGCAAAGCAGAAAAAGCCGAAATCATTCTGGTCGATCGCTCTCGTACGCATGTGTGGAAGCCATTGCTGCACGAGGTCGCCGCTGGTGTTATTGATAAAAGCTCTGACGGTGTTGATTACCGTATGCACGCTGTAAAACATCATTACCGTTTTGAGCTGGGTGAACTTACCCACATCAACCGCGATGACAAGCATATCGTGCTTAATACGCTCAAGGATGAAAAAGGCCACGAAATATTACCCGAGCGTCATATAAATTACGATTATCTGGTATTGGCGATGGGCAGTGTTTGCAATGACTTCGGTACACCGGGTGTGAAAGATTATTGCTTTACGCTGGACTCATTGGATCAGGCTGAACAATTTCACAGAGCGCTACTGAACCAGCTGTTGCGCATCAATCAGTCTGAAGTCGACAAGACCACCCTTCAGGTGGGAATCGTTGGTGCAGGCGCAACAGGAACCGAGCTTGCTGCTCAGCTTCATCATATTGCTAACCTGGCCAAAGCCTATGGAATGCCAGACATGTCATCGGAGCGACTGAATGTCACGATTATCGAGGCGGGTCAGCGAATTTTGCCGGCGTTGCCGGAGAAAATCGCCGGCTCTGCGAAACAGGCACTGACAAAGCTGGGAATTACTCTGCGTGAGGGCACCATGGTGTCCGAAGCCACCGAAGAGGGGTTTATCACCAGCGACGATGAGCTGATAAAATCGGATTTGATGGTATGGTCGGCCGGTGTCAAAGCCCCTGATTTTCTGGTGGAGATGAATGTTTTTGAAACCAATAAAGCCAATCAGATACTGGTCAACAAATACCTGCAAAGCACCGTTGATGACCATATTTTTGTTATCGGGGATTGCGCTGGTTTCGAGCAGGATGATGGTTCATGGGTACCACCTCGTGCGCAATCTGCTCATCAGATGGCCAGCACTGCAGGCAAAAACATCATCAATATGTTTAAGAATAAATCGTTGGAAACCTTTACGTATAAAGACTATGGCTCGCTGGTGCACCTGAGTCGATACAGTACCGTGGGCAGTCTGATGGGCGCGCTTTCTAATAGCAGTATGTTTATTGAGGGAAGGCTGGCAAAACTGGTATATGTGTCGCTGTATAACAATCACCAGTTTACCGTTCACGGCTGGCTGAAAGGCCTGATGACATTACTTAGCCGCAAGGTCAGCAATATTGTGAGACCCAAATTCAAACTGCATTAATAGCCTCAACAAGGGAAGGGGCAAGCGGTATGCCCCCGACCTATAAAAAATCCCGCATCGACGCGTCTAATGGGACAATTATTCGGACCAGCGGCTGCTGAAAAATGCATCATCGACCTTATACTCATTAGTATGAAACACGAATCTTGCACTGTTAGCGTAGTATGAAGCACTGGTTACTGGTTGTTAGTTTACTGCTCCTGTTGCCCGTTCAGGGTAACGGGCAGGGTATGTCTGACAGCCGCCTGGATCTTCAGCGCGTTGCCTCTGCTGACAGTTGTTTCAATGATCTGCTGAATGAGAATAATCATCAGCAGGAAGATACTGATAGCGACGGGTTATTATCGTCGCTTTCGCTGACATTATCGCGTCACTCTTTTGCAGTGCCAGACAGCCATATTGCTGCAGCTGCGCAAGTTCGGCGTATCACGCCCCCCATACGCGCCCCGCCTCATAACATTTGATTAGCACCGGCTAAATGCCGACTCATTACGTTGTTAAATGAAATTTATGAGGATTTTCCTATGCATACTTTATCCCTTTTTAAAACCGAACCTTCGGACACGCTGGCATGGCCACACGCTAATGAGCATTTATCGCTCGATTCACCAGCGGCTAATGTCGTAGCAGATTTTGCCGAGCATGCGCCTTACCGGCTCAGTGCTGCAACACCAGCGATAAGTATATTGTCGCTGTTAAAACAGTCTCATGTGAATGCGGCGCTGGTTACAGACAGTAATGAGCGTTTTTGCGGCCTGATTACCCGCGATGACGTCAGTGAAGCAAGATTGTTGCAATTAGTGGCTGGGGGTACGCCGCGCGAAGATATTGTTGCCGCTGACTGCATGCAACCGCGGGATAGCCTTCACAGTGTGTCGTTTGAGGAAATTCAGCGGGCAAAAGTAAAGGATGTGCTGGAAACATTGCGCGCATCCGGACAGCAGCAATGTCTTGTTACCGACCAGAAAAACCATGAAATACGCGGGCTTATCTGTGCGCGGGACATCGCTGAATTACTTAACCTGCACGTGGATATTGCTAAACCAGCCACCTTCGCTGAATTATCCCGCATTCTTGCTGCCTGATATAGACAGAGGCTTAATAGCAAGCGTGCCGCTACGTGGGTAGCGGCGCGTCATCGGGCATTGGCTATTCATTGTGGATTAGAAATTGCACAGTGAACCTGAACAATGCAATTCGGGCATGAGTAAGTTACCAGCAACAGAAGGAGTACGGTCATGAAGATGGCAAATAATCCACCCGCTGTAGTAATGAAGGCGTTTACCTGGGCATATGAAGAGTTACGGTTAACCACCCTGGAAGCTGCGCAGCTTTTGGGTGTGAGCGAAAACGCGTTAAGAGAGACATCGTTAGTAGGCTTTGAAAGCACCTCTGACGAAAGCGAGATACAAATCGCATTTATCCGTATGTATCATTTACTCTACGCTATGTCAGATGGTGATACTGAGCAAATGATTGGCTGGTTTAATCGACATAACCCTCATCTTGGAGCGGTTCCCAAAGATGCCTGTCACAATTTGGCTGGAGTAAATTACGTCAGTGATTATCTTGAGTCAGAGCAAAAAGAAAAACCTGTTGCGCCCCCATCCTTTATGATCCCTGGTCAGCCCAGGAAGCCTGTTCGCAAAGTTGCTTTACGTCGTTGAAAATATATAAAAGATGCCAGGGAACGCATCTTTTATGATTTATACCGCTTTATCAGCGCTACCAAACGCTGCCGGGTATGAAACTTCGCCCTTGGGAAAGCTTTTACCGAATGAGCGTGCCAGAAAGTAGCCCTGAGGAATTCCTGAAAACGTTAAACTATTAACCTGCTCAAATCCGAAGCGCGTGTAATAAGCTGGATCGCCAACCAAGACACATCCTTTCGCACCACTTTCTTCAAGTTGATCAAGCGTACTTTGAATTAACCGTGAGCCACCGCCCTTGCCCTGGTATTCAGGTATCACCGAAACCGGCCCAATCCCGAACCAGCCTTTATGCCCGTGCGAAATCTGAATGCGGCAAACAGCAATATGACCGATCAAGTGACCGTCTCGTTCAGCTACACGGGACAAATACAGCTCATCAGTTTCACGCAGCGCATCTACAATGGCGTGTTCACGCTGATTAGTATGCTCTGCGTGGTGAAATGCCTGTTTGACTATCTCGCGTATCGGCGAAATATCTGCAGGCTGTTCTGGTCGAATCGTCAGTATCATAACGGGCCAGCGCTTCCTTCACATTGAGTACGAATTAAAAAGCATCGTCCTGAAAGGTCGGTGCTCGCGGTCACAGCGGCCAGACAGATCATGCTGATAAATTACTCATGCCAAAAACGCACCACATCATCGCTTCATGACAAAACGGTCGCTAACTGACAGAACACGCGGGTGTTAGCAAAGCGTGACGTTTTTAAGAAATAGCGGGGGTTCACCAGATTTCTAAGATGTGTCGCTTATTGACCACATCAGATGAGGGGGGAGGTGCCTGAACAACAGGCATAAAAAAACCGAGGCTTGGAGGACCTCGGTTAATAAATTGGAATACACATGGTTATCGCTACGGCTAGAGATGGGATACCGAACCGATGAAAAGACTATAGCAGCGCAAGGGGCAGCCATCGCTCTGAAAATTCATATATAAGTATTTACCCTGATACGTTATCCGAATGGCAAATCTGGTATTAATCCACCCTGCTTCAAGCCATGTTGTTTTCCAGGCAGGATGATTAGCTTTGTGGTGTAAATACTACACCTGATATGATGTGGTATGAATGTGAACTGAGCAGTACCTGGCTATAGTCAGCCATATTGAGTCAAACCTGATAACGTCAATAAAGTATGTTGCCGACGCAGCAGTTGCACCATGTAGAGCGGCGCTGCAGTTGATCATCCGGCGTTGTATCAAAGACTGAATTCTAGGGTTCACAACAGGTTTATAAAAGGATTGCCCTCCCGGGGTGAAGAGTTGTACCAGGAAAGTAGAGAATGTTCTATGTCGCAGCAAAGTTTTGAAGCGTTTCTGGCAGGTGGCGATCCTGCCAAATTAGGAAGTGTCGCTGACTTATCGATGCTTCTTGAAGCGATTCGTCGATACTTAAATATGGATGTGGCGTTCACCTCACGCTTCACAGAAACCGAACGATTAGTAGAATTGGTTAGAAAAGACGAAAGTGCTGCCGGATGGTGTGATCTGCAGTCGGGCGCTTCCGACCCACTTGAGGACTCTTTTTGCTTCAAAATTGTAGAAGGTCAGCTTAATAATATTATCAGTGACACCAGCGCCGACCCTATTACCAACAAGATGCCGGTGACAACGCAGCTTAATATCGGCTCATATATCGGGGTACCCATTCCATTTGGTGAAGGCGAGGTGTACGGCACGCTATGTTGCTACGATAAGTCGTCGAACGACACACTGGGTGAGCGCGACGTTGAGCTGTTACATATCATTGCGTCCTATATTGGCCAGGTGTTGGGCAGAAGCTTCAATAGTAAAAAAAGGCAGGAAACCATACGCAGGCAAGTCCGCTCTGTGATCGACAACGGACAAATTGACGTGGTCTTTCAGCCTATCTACGGCCAGCAAAGTCAGCACTACGAATATTACGAAGTGCTGGCCCGATTCAATACAGAGCCTTACCGTCCGCCTAACGAATGGCTACATGATGCTGATTTGGTCGATCTGGGGCTTGAGGTGGAAAGTGCCATCGTTAACAAGGTCGCCCAGCGTCTTAAACAGGCCAACGTGAATGGCCTTGGCCTTAAGGTCGCGATTAATGTCAGTCCAAGGATGATGGAAAGTGGGCTGCTACCTGACTTGTTGCGTGATGTGGATAGCGATCAGCTGCGAATTGAGTTAACCGAACATGTTCGTATTACAAACTACGAGGCGTTCCGGACCTTCCTGAAACCACTCAGTGATAAAGGGTTTAAAATTTGTATTGACGATGTTGGGGCAGGGTTTGCCAGTTTAAAACATATTCTGGAGATTGAACCGGATGTCATCAAACTGGATCTGAGTCTTGCCAGTAATATCCATCAGGATACAAAGCGACAGGCATTGGTAACAGGATTACTGGCGTTCGCTAATAGCTTTAACTGTGAGGTTGTGGCAGAAGGTATTGAAACCATAGAGGAATATCGCGCACTGGAACAACTCGGCGTCAGATTCTTTCAGGGGTGGTATTTTTCAAGACCGGTTGGTTTTGACCAGTTATCCTGACCTGATTGCATAAAACCTCAATTGATCTTCCATTTTCAAAAGACCGACGCATTTACTGTGTCGGTTTTTTACAATTATAACCAGTATTGATAAGGTAGGCCGCTATAGTCAGACTAACGGCCCACGCCCAAGCTATCAATTTTATGGTTAGATTTTTATTCTGTATTTGTTTGTCACTCCTGCTTTCCGGCTGCTCGCAGCGTCCCAGCTATGAGCATATGCAAACCCATTTTGAAGACAATCAGGCAACATTTGCTATGATTGCCGCGGTCGCGTGTGAAATTGGTGAAGACAGTAATGCGAGTAAGCTGGTGATAGAGCCTGATTCATCCAAAAACGAAGCGTTGCTCGACCTTGCAGATACCCTGGACGTTGATAGCATCACTTATCGCGAAAAGAACGATAAATGTACA
>CAZOYR010000020.1:9825-19520 GCA_964584105.1 uncultured Alteromonas sp. | reverse complement strand
CCGGTTACCCGGCTTTGACGCTCGGGCATACAGCGCATCGTTGCCAGCGCAGCAAGTGACGGGTAGGCCGCGCCCATGCCTAACCCCAACAGTCCCATAGCCAAATAAAGTGCAGCGGTATTCTGATGTGCAGCAATAATCAGATAAGCAATGGCCAACAGAGGTATAGCCAGACATATCAGGGTTTCTGGTCGCATCAGGTGGCGCTGAACAATGCCAAATTGAACGATTAGTGAAAATATCGCACTTACCATCATAGCAGTACCGGTGAGCTGTGCAGCATAAACAGTATCTGCGCCGTTCTCGTCCATCAGAAAAAATGCAAGGCTTTGCTGCATCATAGCCATACATAAAAACAGACAGGCGCAACCGATGATAAACAGTTTCACAGAGCTGGAAACCGGTCCTGTGTCGGGGGATGAGGTATCGACTTGTGGCTTAACCTGCGGCTCAAAGGCAGGCAATTTTTGCCATACCAGAATCAGTGCAATGATCGTAAGCACCAGAATACTGTAAAGCGGCGCCAGTAAACCAAAGGTGACCAGAACACCGGCCACCGGCGGACCTAACACCTGCCCCAGATTATTGGCAGAGGTGACCTTACTTATTGCTGATGCGCGGTGACGTTGCTCACTCATGGTAACCACATAGCCCACTGCCGAGGGTGGCGTCGCAGACATTACTGAGGATTGCATGCTACGGGCCAGAAGCAAAACGACAAACAGTGTTGTGCCTGCCATCATGCCTGACAGGCCTGCCCACCACAGCGATGCAAATATAAATGTGCCCAGGGTATAACCCGACAGACCAACCATCAGTAATCGCTTATGACCATATTTACCCGTCACCCGGCTCCAGCAATTCGCACCGATGGCAAATACAAATGCTGATGAAGACATCATGACGGCTACCTGCCATTCGGTCAGACCGGCTTCACGGCCCAATGATGGGAGTACTGTCAGAAAAACACTCTGCCCTACCGCTGTCGCCAGCAGCGCGCAAAATAAAATCAGATAGGTCATTCAACTACCGCAAGAAGAAGTGCATTTAGCGAGAGCGCATTATTGTATCATGCTCGGTGGAATCACCGGGCGGTTAAAAAAAGCTCCCGCCATATGGCGGGAGAAATCAGAGGTATAATTGGGCCGGGGTCGGCCCGAGGGGAGATTAACTGTCAGTTGACAGTTCACTTTTGACGTCGCTTACGTCAGCAGTGTTCTTTGCAATGGCAACAGCAAGGTCTCGTTCGCTTGAGTTTCTCACTGTACCACTTAATCTAACTACGCCCTGGCTGACATCTACGTCGATGTCTGTTCCAGAGAGTTCGGATTCTAACAACAACCGCGTTTTAATAACGGTCGCTATCTTGGCATCCTTCATATCACTGGTAAATGTATCCCACTTACCTTCATAATCCTGTGGCGTAACCACTGACAAACGATTATCCACCTCGCTGACACCATCAATAGATTCTGCCAGTTCTGTAGCAAGACGCTTGTCAACGTCACTGCCAACCTTTCCGGTCAGGATGACTTTGCCATTACTCACATCGGTGTTTATATCAAAGGTATTAAGCTGACCATTAAACAACAATGTGGCTTCTACCTTACCGTCAATCCATGCGTCGTTCGCCGTTGCTTTCCAGTCGTTCGACTGTTCGTCAGCCAGCGTTGAAAACGATGTGGTTATACTGGCTATAGCAACTAAACCAATGAGAATTGTCCGTTTCACACATTTACCCATCATCTGACTGGTTAAGGATTAAACTTGTTTATCACAAAGCGAGATATGTGCCAGCTTATATTTTCTATCTTAAGTTGTTAATATATATAGGCTATTCGTAAAAACTGAAGATCCTGCCTGACCAGCCGATAAGAAAGAGTGAACAAATTACCAACACGGTGTCGGTTCTTACATACATTTTATCCCAAAGTCTACTGGACGCTTTTTTACCATTTATTATGGTTAATTTTCTCTGACTGTACTTAAGCAGTTACTACTTCGGAGCCCTTATGTTCAATAATCGTCTGAAATCGGAATTATCACGCATGCAGGAAGAACTGCATCATTTGCGTCAAACCCGTAATCGCTTAGATGATGAAATGTTGTACTGCCGCCTGAGTCAGACCGGTCACCTAGAGTACGTAAACAGTGTATTTTGCGAAGAATTGGGTTACAGACAGGAGGATGTCTTAAACAACGATTTTTTCTCTTTCATTCCTGAGGTTGCACAACGCACGCCGCATCATGAAAAGTTTAAAAGCGCGTTTCAGCAGCAGTCGCATTATGTTGGGGTAGTGAATTTTACTAAAGCCGATGGTACTGAAGGCTGGTTGCGCACAATCATGCAACCGGTGAAAAACCTTTCCGGTGAATTGCTTCATTTTACACTGCACAGCAGCGACCTGACCCGCACTATCAGTCAGTCAAAAGAGCATGAGAATTTGGTGGATGCGCTGCAACGCTCTACGGCGGTGATTGAGTTCGAACCTGACGGCACAATTATTACGGCGAACACGCCTTTTCTGCGGGCAACCGGTTATCGGCTGGAGGAGATCCGCGGCAAGCACCATAAGATTTTTTGCGAATCTTCGCTGGCCGACAGTGATGAGTACCGTCAGTTCTGGCAGTACCTCAATAAAGGCCAATTTCATTCCGGACGTTTTAAACGGATCGATTCTAACGGTAACGTGTTATGGCTGGAGGCCTCCTATAACCCGGTGATGGACCCACACGGAAGGCTGTATAAAGTCGTTAAGTTTGCGTCGGTGGTGACTGAACAGGTAGAGCGTGAGCAAGCCATCTCTGCAGCGGCGGAAATTGCATTTAGCACATCAAAACAAACGGATAATAGTGCCACCCAGGGCAGTGACGTGATTAAAGAGCTTGTCTCAGTTATGAATTCGCTGGCAGACAGAATGGTAGAGGCCAGTGAGGGAATTGTGGAGCTGGATGAGCAATCCCAGCAAATTGCCACCATTATCAACAGCATCAGCGGTATTGCAGAGCAAACGAACTTGCTGGCATTGAATGCAGCGATTGAAGCCGCGCGGGCCGGCGATCAGGGGCGGGGCTTTGCCGTAGTGGCTGATGAAGTGCGGCAGCTGGCCTCTCGTACAACGGCGGCAACTGAAGAAATTGTCGGTGTAGTCCAGCGTAATCAGTCACTTACCTCAGATGCGGTGGCACGCGTCAATGCAGGTAAGGAACAGGCAGAACGTGGCGCGGCTCTGGCCGATGACGCCGGCAACGTCATCGTTAAAATTCAAAGTGGGGCGAAAGAGGTGGTCGATGCCGTTGGCCAGTTCAGTCAGCGCCTGAGCTAGTGGCTAATGATTTTGTATTCGTACGGGAAGTGCTGCAATCGCTGTCGTAGCACGGCATTGAACTCAGGTATGCCGGGTAATGGCGGTCTGAGCTCAAAGGTATCCTTATCAGCATCATAGCGACAGTGGGTAATATTGATGCCATTTTCCACCAACCACCGCTTGCCATGATAATCTTCAGGTGAGCGATGCTGCGGAGAAAAAATGAGCGCCTCTAGCTGAGATCGCTGCTCTTTTTTGCTCAGGTTTAACTGCTTTTCGGTATAACGTTTTATCGCCTCGTTTAACAATTGGGGATCAGCTTGCATGCGCGACTGGCTTTGCGTCAACGGTAACAAAACGGTGTTGGAAAGCTGGCGTGTCGACAAGTTAGTGGTTTGCAGGCAACTCTGGCAAAAAATGGTGTTGTTTTGTGTGGTGCGAAAGCATGCGCCACACTGAAAGGTGATTTCGCGCAGCCTGCGCATCTGTTCCGTTTCAATCAGATAATGACCGTACAGTGTGCCGCTGTTTTTAGCATCTCCCAGTACCCGGAAACTATCGAACAGGTGGGCGCCGGGATTGGTCGGGCTGTCATAGGCCACATCCCAGGAGCGGGCGTGCAGTGTGCTGGTTTCAAGCCAGATCTCACCACTCACTACCGGATTTTTCTTCCTCAGAAAATCACTGGTCGGCAAGGTTGTTATAAAAGGGTGCGATACTGAAAAGGTGGCCTTATTAAAGCCCTGGTTTCCCGCAAAAGCGATTACTCTGGTTTTAATAACAGGATGTGACTCCCGGGCCCGGTGTGTCAGTGCAATAGCTTCAGGCTCTAAGCACCGCTTAGGCGCAGTGGATTGACATTGCGGGCAATTATCATAAATGGAAAAGAAGTGAGAGGTGTCGACAGAAAAAACATAGCGACAATCCGAGCAGCGGTAAAGTTTAGCTGAACGTTTGGCATTCACTTTTTTGTCCTTTGATTTAAGGAGCCCGTTAAAAATCACCCAATACTATCAGGGTCGTCTGAAGATATCTGAGCCCTGAAATTTATCGAGTATGCATTGTTCGGACAATTAGACCAAAGTATAAAATGTGTGTGCGTCGCTGTTACGCGCTTACCCGCGACACTGTATTGGGCTTAGCCACATCAAAAGCCACAACGTGGGATGATTGTACAATTTCCCACTGATTGCCATAGAGATCCGCTATCATGAATGCGCGGCGACTATCCGGCTGATACGGTGATGGCAATATGGTGAGCCCTCTTTCTTCCAGAGTCGTTCGCATTTGAGAAATATCACTTGCCGATAACGATCCTACCGTACCATCTCCGGCTTGCTGGCCGACCAAGGCTTGCTGGTCGCGACTTACCGCGCGTTTAAGCACTAACCGCACCGGACTGGAGTCGCTGGGCGCAAGTGTCAGCCACCTGGAGCCATCCGGCCTTAGGGTGTCAGCAACAAGTGAAAACCCAAGTTTAGATCTGTAAAATTCACTGGCTTCATTTTCGTCATCAACCAGCAGTACAAAGGAGGATAAGGTAAAGTTGTCAGTCATAGCAAACCTGGTGAAACGGCTAATAATGCGACAGTGTAGTTGTGATTCCCGGTGGTAGCAGGTACATTTTTTTACACACAGGTATCTTGTCAGACGCCTGAACGGCAATCCCCCGAACATTACTAAGGACAGGGCGAACAACAAACGATGATGGAATGGCTTACGGCGGCAGGTGAAATATCACAACTGTCGGTTTTGCTGCTTGTCGCAACAGCATTTATCACAGCCCTTTTCACCGCGACACTGGGTGTTGGCGGGGGCGTGTTACTACTTGCTGTTATGGCGTCGGTGGTGCCGGTTCATGTATTAATTCCGCTGCATGGACTGGTGCAGTTCGGTACTAACGGAAATCGAGCACTGATGACGCTGCGCCACCTGGATAAGCCGGTCTTTTTCTATTTTGTGGGCGGCGCAATCCTGGGCGCCATAATGGCCTCCTTTATCGTTGTACAGCTACCGATAATCGTTATTCAGCTTGCTGTTGCAGCGTTTATCCTGCTAATTGTCTGGGGTCCCAAGCCTAAGCCCAAACCCACGCCCAGACGCACCTCCTATGGTGGAAATATTGTTACCGGCGCAGTAACCACTCTCATCGCGATGTTTGTGGGTGCAGCCGGGCCGTTGGTAGCAGCGTTCATTCAAAGAAAGTACGATGATAAATTTACACTGACTGCGACATTCGCGGCCTGTATGACGGTGCAGCATGCGCTCAAAGCGATTGTTTTCAGTTTTATCGGCTTTGCGGTATATCAATGGCTACCCCTGATTGCGCTGATGATTATCAGTGGAGCGGCGGGTACGTGGCTGGGTCTTAAAATGCTGGTGCGGCTTCCCACCCATCATTTCAAAACTGCCTTTAAGTGGATAGTCACACTGCTTGCTATTCGTCTTTTTTACGATGCCATCATTATTCTGCTTTCCTGACGCTTTCGATAATCCCTTGCGATAGATCAAATCTTACTTGTTTGCGATGTGATTCACTTAGCCCACAGAGTTTTCATGCCCGTTTGATGACTCGAAGATAAGTACTAAGGAGACACATCATGAGCGATACGTTGGTTGAACTATCGCGCTGGCAGTTTGCACTGACTGCTATGTTCCACTTTATTTTTGTGCCACTGACACTGGGGCTTAGCTTTTTGCTGGCGATTATGGAGTCGGTATATGTGATGACCGGTAAAGAAGTTTACCGGGAAATGACGAAGTTCTGGGGCAAGCTGTTTGGTATTAACTTTGCCATCGGCGTTGCCACCGGCCTGACCATGGAGTTTCAGTTCGGAATGAACTGGTCCTATTACTCCCATTATGTCGGCGATATTTTTGGCGCACCGCTGGCAATTGAAGGCTTAATGGCCTTTTTCCTGGAATCGACGTTTGTCGGACTCTTCTTTTTCGGCTGGGACAAAATGTCGAAAGTGAAGCACTTGATGACCACCTGGCTGGTTGCTCTTGGCTCGAATTTTTCGGCGCTTTGGATCCTTATTGCGAATGGCTGGATGCAATATCCGGTAGGCGCAGAATTCAATTTTGAATCCATGCGTATGGAAATGACCAGCTTCGCCGAGGTGATTTTCAACCCGGTGGCGCAGGTGAAATTTGTTCATACCGCGTCAGCCGGCTATGTCACCGGTGCTATCTTCGTGCTGGCTATCTCCAGCTACTATCTGCTGAATCATAAGCACATTGCCTTTGCCCGTCGATCCTTCGCTATCGCAGCAAGCTTTGGGCTGGCATCGGTACTTTCTGTCATCGTATTGGGCGATGAAAGCGGCTATGAGTTGGGCGATGTCCAGAAAGTGAAGCTGGCGGCCGTTGAGGCAGAATATGAGACCCATCCAGCGCCAGCTGCATTTACGCTGTTCGGGCTGCCCAATGATGAAAAATCGCAGACAGAGTATGCCGTTCAGGTGCCATGGTTAATGGGTTTAATTGCAACACGCTCACTGGATGAAGAGGTAACAGGTCTTAACGATTTGAAAGCCATCCATCGTGAAAAGATCCTTTCAGGGGTGATTGCCTACGAGCACCTTGATAGCGTACGAGCCGGTGAGGCCAGTGAACAGGCGCTGGCTCTGTTTAACCAGCACAAAGAAAACCTGGGCTATGCCATGCTACTTGAGCCTTTTACCCAGGATATCACCCGTCCTACCGACGCTGCGCTTGCAAAGGCTGTTGATTACAGTATTCCTGCTGTCGCGCCGCTGTTCTGGTCTTTCAGGCTGATGGTGGTGTGTGGGTTTTTGATGCTGGCGTTATTTGTTGCGGCATTTTACTACAGCACGAAACACCGCATCACCCAGCCGCGCTGGTTGCTTAAAGCCGCGCTTTATAGTTTGCCACTGCCCTGGATTGCGTGTGAAGCAGGCTGGTTTGTTGCTGAATATGGCAGACAGCCCTGGTCAATCGCTGAAGTGTTGCCTGTGCATACCTCCGTCTCGAACCTGAGCGTGTCCGATGTTGTCACCACATTGGTGTTATACAGCGCGTTTTATACCGTCATGTTTATTGTGGCGTTCTTCCTGATGAAAAAATTTGCCCGAAAAGGCCCGGTGCCGCCTGCTGATGATAATGATGTCGATGAAACCATCGGTCTGACAACGGATGAAGGAGTAAGAGCATGATTGATTATGAAGTGTTGCGAGTAATCTGGTGGTGTCTGATAGGGGTACTGCTGATTGGATTTGCAGTGACTGACGGATTTGATTTAGGAGTAGGCGCGCTGCTTACTATCATCGGCCATAACGATAAAGAGCGGCGTGTAATGATAAACACTATCGGCCCACACTGGGACGGAAATCAGGTCTGGTTTATCACTGCTGGCGGCGCCATTTTTGCTGCATGGCCGATGATTTATGCAACGGCATTTTCGGGTTTCTACCTGGCGCTGGCGTTAACGCTTATTGCCCTGTGGATGCGTCCGATAGGATTTGACTATCGCAGTAAACTGCCTGACGCAAAATGGCGCAATGCCTGGGACTGGGCACTGTTTGCCGGTGGTCTGATCCCGGCTCTCATTTTTGGTGTTGCCTTCGGTAATTTATTGCTCGGCGTTCCGTTTGAGCTGGATGACACGCTAAAAGCAACCTATACCGGCAGTTTTTGGGGATTGTTGTCGCCTTTTGCTCTGCTAACTGGCCTTGTGTCAGTCGCTATGCTGTTAAATCACGGCGCAGCATGGCTGCAGATGAAAACCGACGGATTTGTGGAGGTACGCGCGCGTGCCACCTCGGTGATTTTATCTGTGGTGACCGTTGTCCTGTTTATTATCGCCGGCATTTGGGTGGCATTTGGTCTCGATGGTTTTATCGTTACCTCGCAGATAAACACGCTGGGTACCTCAAACCCACTGCTGAAAACCGTTGCTATAGAGCCAGGCGGCTGGATGAGAAATTATATTCAGTATCCCTGGATGATTGCTGCACCTGTAGCAGGTATCGGCGGTGGCATCCTTTGCGCGGTGTTTTCTAAACTTCATCGTCCAGGCTGGGCCTTTGTCGGTAGCAGCGTGATGATGGCTGGCATCATACTGACCGCTGGCTGCTCTATGTTTCCATTTCTTATGCCTAGCACAACCATGCCTGAAGCCAGCCTTACTATGTGGGATGCTACGTCAAGCCTGATAACGCTGAAAATAATGTTTGCTGTGGCCTGTATCTTTGTGCCCATTGTGCTCAGTTACACCGCCTACGGTTTTTATGTGATGCGAGGGCGTCTCAAATCAGACGATCTGGATAAATCTCACGCCATTTATTAGGAGGCATTATGTGGTATTTCACTTGGATTTTGGGGGTTCTTCTGGCTTGTGCATTTGGCATCATCAATGCCATGTGGCTCGAATCAACCGAAGATATGGATCGCTCTGACACTCAGCCATAGGAAAAGCAGTATGAGGCAGGACCCATTAAACATCTGGTTATCCACTGAGGTTGGCAGCGACACGTTGCCTGCGCTAACGCCATTGATTGCCACTGGCGTTTGCAGAGAGCTGGCGCTAATCGCGGCTTTCGGGGCGTTTGCCGCCATTGCACAACTGTGGATGGTTGATGGCCAGCCTGCCTCATTTTTCTTACTGATGGCGCTGGGCGCAGCGCTGTTTATCAGTTGGCTGCTTCAGGGTATTAATATACGACTTAGTCATACCCTGCGATTGCGTCAGCTGACGCTACTTGAAACGCGCCTGAGTGAGCAGTTCAAAGCGCGACAGCATGCGCTTGTTCGCACTAAACCAGTGTATCACTGGCAATTGGTGTGGCAAAAACACCTGCCTGCGCTGGTTAACTGGCGAACAGATTATTGTGTACAGCAATACATCGCGGTCATTGTGCCGTTGGTTGTACTGGTGATAATTGCGTATCTAAATTATTTTGTCGGCCTGATGCTGCTTATCACCTTACCGGTCGTTCCGCTGTTTATGATCATCGTAGGCAAAGGCGCTGCCAGTCTGCATAAGCGTGAGTTCACCGCGCTGACCAGACTGGGAACTATTTTTACTGACCGGCTGATGGCCTTGCCGCTGCTCAGCACCCTTGGGGCCCATCAGCGTCAACAGCAGCAGATGGAGCAAGCCAGTCAGGCACTCAATTCACGCACGATGAAGGTGGTGTCGGTAGCATTTTTATCCACCACTGTGCTGGATTTTTTCTCTACGCTGACCGTTGCCCTCATTGCCGTTTATATTGGTTTTAGCCTGCTCGGCGAATTACAGGTGGGCCCGCAGGTGACCTTTTTTTCCGGGTTATGGATCCTGCTATCGGCACCGCTGTTACTCAGTCAGCTTAAAAAGCTGGGTCAGTTTTATCATCAAAAAGCACAGGCGACAGCAGCCTCTGA
>CAZOYR010000020.1:0-9725 GCA_964584105.1 uncultured Alteromonas sp. | reverse complement strand
TGTGACTGCGTTATGCTTACGCAGCAACCGGTGTTTTTACCTGGCTCGCTACGCGAAAATTTGTGTTTAGGTGTCTCGTTTTCAGAGCACCAGTTAGCGACTGTTTTGCAGGACGTTGAAATGCTGGCTGAGATTAACGCTCTGCCTGAGGGACTTGATACAAAGATGGGTGATCAGCCAGCGCTGTCAGGCGGTCAGTTACAGCGTCTGGCGCTGGCAAGACTGCTGTTAAGAAGTGCCGATGTGTGGCTGTTGGATGAACCCACGGCACATTTGCCGGCATCGCAGCATCACGCACTGTGTGAGTTGATTCATCGCTGTTGCAGCGACAAAACCGTTATCTGGGTTTCGCATAAGCCATTGGAGCAAACCTGGTTTTCTGCGCACTGGAAGATAGCAAACCATCAGATTGAACAATACCAGGATGAGGCAGAATGAAAACGCCCTGGATAACCTTATTACTTGCCGTCGTGCACGGTGCAACCGGACTTTTTCTGCTTGTTATCTCGGCCTGGTTTATCGCCGCCTGTGCGATAGCACCGGTCGGGTTTAATTACATGTTACCTGCCGTGGTGATAAGAGCGCTGGCCTTATTGCGCATTGCATCAGGTTACGGACACATGTGGACAGGCCATCGTGATTTACTCACACGAACAGCAGGACTTAGGCTCCAGCTTTTCCGCCGATTGGTTGATCATCGAATTCAGCGCAAAGCGCCACTTGCCGATGCCCTCAGCGCACATACTGAAACCCTCGCGTCGGTCTGGATAGCCTGCATTTCTCAACTTGCTACCGCACTGGTATTGCTGCCGGGACTGCTTATTGCCGGCGCACTGATAGCCTTGCCCGGCAAAGTATGGCTTGCAGTACTGAGCATAGGCTGGTTGATTATCAGCGGATGGCTGGTGTTAAAAAGTCTGGCTATTGCTGCAGAGCAAGTCGCAGCACAGCACGCGCTAACCGAACAAAGCGAAGCGTACCTGCGGTGTAGTTCATTATGGCATTTATTTGCACAACACCAGCATGAGCAGCCGTCTGCACATGCCTTATGGTCGCTGGATGCCCGCCTTCATATGCTGTCGCATCACGCTGTCTGGCTGTTACAGGGACTGTGTTTTGTGCTGACAGGCTTTTTTATCGGGTTTGCAGGGGAACAAGTCTATGCAAACCCGATGGCCATGATTGTGCCGCTGGTATTATTTGCAGCACCGGAATGGCTGGGGCGGGCGCTCTCAACCACTACATTTGCAGCGCAGTATCAAAATGCGCAGGATGCCATGACCACACTGACTTTGCGCAAGGTGAATCTGCAGCCGGAGGCGTCAGGGTGTATTCGCCTGACACAATTCTGCGCTGCGGGCAGATATGTCGAGCCAGTTTCGGCAAGCTTTCCCGCACATGGCATTGTGACTATCAGTGGAGCATCGGGCGCGGGTAAGTCTTCTTTATTGCAAGCGATTGCCGGTGAAATCCCATACCGTGGCGATAAACACTGCGGGACCAAAGCGCTACAGCCGGGACTTATCAGAAACTGGATGTACCTGGAACAAACCCCGGTTATATTGCAGGCCACGCTTCGTGACAACCTTTCGCCAACCGGAGCGGTAAGTGATGAAGCCATCCTGCATATACTGGCGAGACTTGGGATGAGCTACATGACGAACCTGAATGAATGGCTGGGGGCAGGTGGCAGAGCGATGTCAGGCGGAGAGCAAAAACGCATTGCCATTGCCAGAGCGTTACTGGCAGATAAGGATGTGTTGCTGATTGATGAGCCGTTTGAGGGGCTGGATATGTTTACCTGCAAAACCCTCGCACACCTGTTTAATGACGTGGCAAAGTCAAAACTACTTATTATTGCTACACATAACTATGTTTCTCAATTACGTACTGATGCCAGCCTTGCACTCTGCGAGGCTGGTTTTGCGGACAAAAATTATGAACACGCCTGAAAAGGTGTAAAGTTTTTGGCGCGTCGGGTCGATAACAGGACGTACCCTATGGCCTGTTTTTCCCAGCCCCCAATTTGGACTAATGGCCAATAGGCTTTTTTAATAAGTGTGTCAGTATTGGCTGGCATTTATTTACTTAAGAGGCGGTTATGCTCGTCTTCCGATCTTCCCTTGACGAAAAACAACAGGAAATTGCGCGCCTGGAACAAGAAAAAGCAGCGCTGCAGGATAAAGTCTATCAGCTTGAGTCAGCGCTTGACGAAGAGCGTAGTCGCAATAATGTATTGCAAAACCAGGTGGACGCGGGCACTGCGGATGTACTGAAGCAGTCACTGCTTGACTCACTGAATCACGTCGCAGGCATTCGTGAAACGGTGGCCCATTCTTACGAACTGATTAGCAATGAAAGCAGTAACCTGAGCAATATTGATAGTTTGTTCTCTTCCAGCTCGGCATCGTTGCAGAGTATTGGTCAGGCCATGGAAGCATTAAATGCCCGGATGGGGCAGATGAGTGAGCGCATTGCCGGACTGTCTGATACTGCCGATAACATCAACAAATTTGTCAGCACTATCACCAGTATATCTGATCAAACAAACTTACTGGCGCTTAACGCAGCGATTGAAGCGGCCCGGGCCGGTGACGCTGGTCGAGGCTTCAGCGTTGTGGCTGATGAGGTGCGTGCGCTGGCTAACGAGACGAACAAGTCGGCCAGTGAAGTGGCGGAACTGGTAAAAGGTATTATTCAGTCCACGAAGGCGGCGGTGGGTGCCGTGTCTGAATTACAGGAAAATAACACCCACCTGACTTCCGGTGTCAATGATCTTAGTCAGGACTACGATCAGGTCGTCTCCCATTGCTCAAGCATGAAGGAAACTATCACGCTGGCTGCGCACCAAACATTTATTCAAACGGTTAAGCTGGACCACGTGGCATGGAAGAGTGAAGTATACGCCATGATGAATGGTGGCAGTCACAAACGAATTGACGAGCTTGTCGATCACCGCTCGTGCCGGTTAGGACAGTGGTATCAGCAACAATCCGGTACAGCACTGGCACAAACCGATGCCTTTGCGCGATTAGAAGCACCGCATGCTAAAGTTCACCGCGCAGGTACTGAGGCAGTGTCGGCATTCCATAATAACCATAAAGAGCAGGCGTATCGCTTGTTACAGGATATGGAAAAAGCCAGTCAGGAAACCATGGTGTTACTCGACCGTCTGGCTAACGAAGCAGCGCGTTAATTTACCACATCTGTCGCGGGCGTAATCAGTACGCCCGCTTTTTTTACATCCTTTCGTACTGTTTACCTCTCTCAAACACTTTAAAAATATCAATAATTACCTATACTTGCGTGACTAAAAATCTGTTTGATAAGTATGATTTCGGCGCAAAACGTATTCTAAAAAATACTTTAGCTGTTACGCCGCAAGCCGATAATTATCATCATGATACCTGCTGCTTTACAGGCCGACAGGGTTAATTTTTCCCCCTTTTTTAACCATCAGTGAAGCGATTTGCGATTCCAAGGGAATGCCGGAGACCATTTTTTATGCGCAACAACCAGCCTGTCACTAATAAGGAATATAAATTTCCGTCGGACTACCGCCTGATTTCCTCGACCGACAGGCGCGGGGTGATAACACATTGTAACCAGCAATTTATTGAGGTGAGCGGTTTCGACGAAGATGAGCTAATTGGTAAAAACCATAACCTGGTTCGTCATCCTGACATGCCGCCTGCGGTCTTCAAACAAATGTGGCAAACCCTGGAGTCAGGAAATATTTGGCTGGGTCTGGTTAAAAATCGCCGTAAATCCGGTGATCATTACTGGGTGTCAGCATTCGTCACACCGGTATATGAAAAAGGGAACATTATCGGGTTTGAGTCAGTACGTGTGCCAGCGATGCCCGAAGAAATTCAGCGCGCTGAAAATACGTATTTGCGACTTCGCCAGGGCAAATCTGCGGTTAGTGCGATGCGCAGTAGCCGCGGCTGGATGTCAGCCAGCCTGCCAGTGGTTATACCCGGCGTTGCAACAACGGCAATTTGCGCAGCTTTTGGTGGCGCTATGCCGGCTATCGCGGCCGCTGCCGGTTTTGCAGTGGCTGGTATTTGGAGTCGTATTGCTCAGCGTCGCGACTGGGAAAGCCTGATTGCACTTAGTCCTGAAAGTTTTAGCGATGAAGTGGTAGCACAAACTTATTTTGACGATACCGGATTAAAAGCCCGTGCGAAGCTGGTCCTGGGATGCGAGCTGGCGCGTTCACGTACAGCGCTGACTCGCATTGAAGATGCTGCAAAAGGGCTTGACCAAATTGCTGATCTCACACACGGACAAGCGGTCAGTGCCAGCAGTGTAGTGAGTCAGCAAAACCAGGCGACTCAGCAGATCGCCTCTGCCGTCACGCAGATGTCGCAGGCAATCAATGAAGTTGCCGAACGGGTTGAAATGAATGCCAGCAGCGCCCGAACAGCGTCAAAGAATGTAGAAGACGGTAATCGCAAGGCAGATATGGCATTAGAGTCTATCCGCGAACTCAAAGAAGCGGTGCAATCTATATCTACTACGGTTCAGGAGTTGGCGCAGTCCACCTCTGATATTGGCGAGGCCGCCAGCATCATTTCAACCATTGCTGAGCAGACCAATTTGCTGGCATTGAACGCCGCTATTGAGGCAGCCCGTGCAGGCGAGCAGGGACGAGGTTTTGCGGTTGTGGCCGATGAAGTACGGTCGTTGGCATCAAAAACCCGTGAGTCTACGGATAAAATTCACAACATTATTCAAATTCTGGCGGAGCGCTCAGAACGTGCTGTAAAGGTGTCTGATGCCGGGTTGGAAGCTGCTACCCGCGGCACTGATACGGTGGAAGAAACGCGTGCCACCTTATCTGAAATTAACCAGGCTGTGAGTGTTATTGCTGACCAAACCATCGAGATGTCCTCAGCCGTCGAAGAACAAAGCAGTGTCGCAGAGCATATCAATCAGCAGATTGTTGAAATTGCTGATGGTGCGAAAGAAACAGAAAAAGCATCGGAGTCATCGCTTCATTCGAGCCAGGAACTGCGAAACATGGTTACGCAGGTAAACTCAGTGATCACTCGCTTTTCTGTTACCGGCAGGGTCGGCGATTAACGCTGATTGAGCCCGGCATGCAGTGCCTGTCTGTAGGCAGCCAGCGCAGGCACAAAGCTACACAACCATGTAGCCGCTAATACGCTGCCTACTATCACTGCGCTATTTACAGTAAACAGGGTGCCACTGATAAATAAGCCGAACTGCTCACTTAGTAAAGGTGCCAGTGATATAAACAGCGCTGAGTCGAGCCCAAGCGCTGCAATACACCCAACCAATGCCACGAGCAGCGCTTCGGTTTGAATCATCCACAAAATCGCCAGGGGGCCGGCCCCCATTGCCCGCAAAACAGCTATTTCATGACGCCGTTCTCGCATAGTCGCCAGCAACATGGTAATTAAACCGATAAGCGAGGCGACCAGAATCAGCACAGAGATACCAAGCAATAGTTTTTCTATACCGCCCATTAACTGCCATAATTGTGATAACGCCATTCCCGGCAGAATTGCCAGCACCGGCTCATCATTTTTTTGATTGAGCTGATACTGCAATTGCAATGCCGCCGCCCGACTGGTCAGGCCAACAAAGATGGCTGTAACCTGCTCAGGCTCGTGCTGGTGTTCATCATGATTATCCTCAGTTCCTGAAGATGCGGCCTCCTCCTGAACGTCTGGTTTACGAATCCGTAAACTGCGCATTGATGAAGCCGATGAAGTCTTTTCATGCATGGCTTCTACACCATGTAACGTCACATGCACGGCTTTATCAATAGGCGTACCGGTTGCTGCCAGTACCCCGGTTATAATAAACGGATGCTGTTCATGCTGCTTAAAGCTGACATTTCCAAGGCCATGGGAAATCACCAGGTTATCGCCAACCGTGTAACCCAGAGACTTTGCCACTTCACTGCCAACTACCGCCGACATATCGCCGGTAAAAGGCGTCCCTGAGGCGAGCTTAAGTGATTGTTGATTGCCGTACTGGTAGTGGGTGAAGTACCGGTTGTCCGTGCCCACAACCCTGAAGCCTTTATGACTATCGCCCAAAGAGACCGGAATGACCCAGTCAACCAGCGCGTGGTTATCAAGTTTCTCGACCTGCTCCCAACTGATGCCGTTGGTTGCATTGCCAATTCGAAATACCGAATAAAGGAGCAAATTGAGGTTGCCGGTTGGCGCACCAACAATTAAATCCACGCCTGACACAGTGCGGGTGAAACTTTGCTTTATCTGACCGCGTACAAACTCTACGCCTAATAGCAGGCTGACACTGATAATGATGGATAGTAATGTTAATGCTACTGAGGTGCGTCGGTTTTTGAGACTGGCCAGCGCAATCTTCGCAATCATAGCTCGCCCCCAACTGGCTGATTGAGCGATGCCATATCGATCTGAGTGTCGAAATACCGGGCCAGGCTCTTATCGTGACTGACAAAAATGACGGCGCTGTCTGACGTTGCTTCAATCAGCAGTTGCATAAACTTGTCTCGGGCATCGGCATCAAGCGCTGATGTTGGTTCGTCAACGATGACCAAATGAGGGGCATTGATAAGTGCCCGGGCAATTGCTACACGTTGTTGTTGCCCGACACTGAGCGTGTCTGCTCGTTGGTTAAGTACCGAAGAAGGTAACTTTAACTTTTCCAATAATTCTCTGGCACGTGCTTCAACATCCAATGACTTATTTTTCGCAAAATAGACCGCCGCGGTAAGGTTCTCCAACACCGTTAAATAGTCGATCAAATTGAATTGCTGAAACACCACACCAATATGCTGCGCCCGGAACGCATCTTTTTGGCGCGCCGAGAGCGCACCAAAATCCGTGTTGAACAGTGTAATTGACCCCGAGTCCGGTTGCAGTGTGCCGGTCAGTAAGTTGAGTAACGTACTTTTGCCAGAGCCTGACGCACCAGAAACAAATACATGTTCGCACTTAGGTAGCTGCCACGCTTTAACAGCAATAACGGGTGGCGCAGACTCGCTGTATGCGTACACCAGGTCGTTGATGTCTACGGCCAGCTCCGCCGCTGGGTGTGATTTAGATTGATGCGACATTAGTTCTTAGGTCATGCTCCCGATGGCGTTGTTATAACAACTCTGACCTGAGAAAAAAAGTCGCCACTGTTATTGTCTGTTAATTCTCATTGCCAGCTTTAAGCTTTACCACTTCTGCGCTGCTATCTTCCAATACGCTATCTAAAGCAGTGCCTTTCAGCAGCTTGTTCACTTTATCTTTATTTTTCGCCAGCATAATGGAAAGCTCTTCCATTTGTGCATCTTCCATTTTTACACCCATGGCAGACATGAAGCCAGCAAGGTTATCTGCAGTATCCAGCATTTTATCGTATTGATCTGCGGCTTTTTTGTCCGTGGTCACAAGCTTTTCAACCCCTTTATGTGTTACGACATATTGTACGATAATCGCCATGATTCACTCCGATTTGTAATTTGACTTTAACGAGACAACTGCAAATACTGTATATATAAACAGTATAAATTGCAACCAGAGATATGCAGTATGTTAAAAGTAATTCCTGTTTTTGCGCAGGCGGGGATAAGCGGCTTTCAATCACCCGCGGCGGAATACCGGCAGTTAACGCTGGACTTAGACGAGCTGTTGATTGAACACCCCACCGCGACATTTATTGGGCAGGCGAAAGGCGACTCAATGACTGGTGTAGGCATTTTCGACGGCGATCTGCTTATTGTTGATCGCGCGGCAAACGCCTCATCATTAGATGTTGTAGTAGCAAATTTAAACGGCAGTTTTGTGTGTAAGCTATTTGACCGCAAAGCGAGCCTGTTGTTATCGCCTGGTAGTGATCAGCAAGGACATCAGTTACGCGAAGGGGATATCTTTGAAGAAGAGGGAATAGTCATTCGCTCGGTCAGACTGCATCGCTACGCAAGGCAGCTGTCACAATGTTTGCGCTAGTCGATGTTAACAGCTTTTACGCGTCCGCTGAGAAGATTTTTGACCCCTCAATACGGCAGCGCCCGGTGGTTGTGCTGACTAACAACGACGGGTGTATCTGCGCGCTCTGCGATCAGGCTAAGCAGTTAGGTGTAAAGAAGTTCGGGCCATATTATAAAGTGCAGGATATGTTGCGCGACCGTGGGGCCGTAATTCGCTCATCGAACTATGAATTGTACGACGATCTGTCCAATAAAATGATGGAAGTACTTGGACGATTCGCGCCTCGCCAGCATGTTTATAGTATTGACGAATGTTTTCTGGACTTCGGACAATGGGCCCCTAAAGAGGGCTGGGCGGATTATGCACTGATGATTAGAGAAACAGTGGCCCGTGAACTTCGCTTACCAGTAAGTGTGGGAATAGCCGCTACCCCTACACTGGCCAAAGTGGCCAGTTTTGTAGCTAAAAAACGCAAACTAAATAAGGGGACGGCTGTGCTGACGAATGATGAGGTTCGGCGTCGGGTATTAGCGCAAATGCAGGTCGGTGATATTTGGGGAGTCGGGAAGCGCATTGCTGCGCGATTAACCGCTATGAACGTTGACTCTGCCCTGACGCTGGCTGATGCGTGTCCCAAAGCTATGCGAAAGCAGTTTTCAGTAGAGATCGAGCGCACCGTACGTGAGCTTAACGGCACCTTTTGTTTTGACTGGGAGGCACTTCCTACAGAAAAAAAACAAACGTTCTCAACCCGCGCGTTTGGTGCTCCGGTGACAGACTTTACGTTTTTGCGACAATCATTAGCCTGGCACGCTGAACGCGTAGCCGAGAAAGTACGGCGACAGCACAGTGCAATCCAGATACTCACTGTATTTGCACACGCCAATCCGTTTGCCAGCAGCGGACACTATCACCGGTCTGTTCAGCATACCTTCGCATTTCCGGTGAGCGATGTAAGTAGTTTAGTTCGGGTGGTGTCTAAAGCAGCGACAGAGATTTACAAGCCCGGAGTGAAATTTCATAAAAGTGGTGTGGGCGCGATCGCCCTTTGTCCGGCTGCGCAAACGCAACCTGACCTCTTTGATGAGACCAAATCTAAACCAGAATTAATGCAGTGCATGGACCTGATCAATCAAAGATACGGTAAGAATACATTAGGCATAGCAGCCAAGGGGGTAAATGTGAAGTGGTCGATGAAGCGAAACTTTCTGTCGCCTCAGTTTACGACAAACTGGCAGCACATTCCTAAAATCTCGTGTTGAGCAGGTAAGGTTAATGATTGATTTTGATGATATCGAAGGTGTTATTTTTGATTTGGATGGCACCCTGGTCGAGTCTGGGCTTAACTTTCAGACTATCAGAGAAAAACTTGGGTGTCCGAAAGAGGTAGATATTCTGACCTTTGTTGACGATATTAAGGATTGTGCGCAAAAGAAAGCTGCAGCAGCATTTATCGTGGAGCAGGAGTTAGCCGACGCGCATGGCGCGCGGTGGCTAACGAAAGGTAAGGCGCTGGTGGAAGCCTCTCAGGCGCAGGGTGTGCCCATGGCCATTGTTACCCGCAATAGCCGAAGTGCCACAGCAATAAAAATTGAAACTAACCAGATACCTATAACTACGGTGATTACGCGAGAAGATGCACCGGCGAAACCAGATCCCACAGCATTGCTACAGATTGCAGCGAACTGGGGACTGCATCCCAGCCGCTGTTTGTACGTGGGAGACTTCGATTACGACCGCATCGCGGCAGAGCGCGCCGGGATGCAGTTTTTGTTAGTTTGA
>CAZOYR010000019.1:3909-42222 GCA_964584105.1 uncultured Alteromonas sp. | reverse complement strand
GAACCAGGCTTTGCTCAAGATATTGCCTGACAAATACTTCCATGTCGGTATCGTAATAGCGGATGAGCTGTTTAAGCAGCGTGTTGGTCAACAGTGACTGGTTTTCATTGGTCTCTGATTCACTGATTATCTGAAGCAAGATGGTTTTGGTAATGTCTTCTTCTGATTTTGAATCGATAACTGTGAACTCGGTGCGCTCATCGATCAGGTGCTTAATATAATCCAGATTCACATACTGACTTTGTGAAGTGTCGTAGAGACGGCGGTTAGGATACTTTTTTATGGTTATCATTTTGCACCATGAACAGAAAAAGAGCAGTGATCAGAGTAGCTAATACCGTCTGCAAGGGCAAGAAGTACCACAATAAGCGCCCAAACTGGTTAAAAAGTGTGTCCGTGAAGCAACACAATTGCCCCCTTTCGTAGCGGCGTTTCTCTATGTTAGCGTGCGATGAAAAGGTAACCCTATGATTCACAGCACCTAAAAGGAAGTTGGTATGGTTCTGGCTTCTACCTTTAGTGCGCGCCCTCTGAAGGGGGCAAATTTACACTGACCTGGAGTCAAAGTATGAATAAATTTGTTAAAACATTCGCCGCAAGCGCTGTTATTGCATGTGCCTCTTTCACTGCGCAAGCTCAGGAAGCATCCTCGCAGTCTATGCAACAGTCTTCTGAACAGCAGCAAATGGCTAAATACGATGACGCAACGCTGCTTAAGTTTACAATGGCGATGGAAGCGGTAAGTAATGTCGCGAACAAATACGATCCGAAGTTCAAAGAAGTAGAGAGCCCGGAAAAAGCGCAGAAAATTCAAAAGCAGGCGCAGGCTGAAATGGTTGATGAGATTGAAAAAACCGGTCTGACTGTTGAAAAGTACACCACGATTGCGCAGCGTGTTCAAACCGATGAAACATTGCGCGAGCGCGTATTGACCATCGCGCGTGAAAAACAACAGGAAAACAGCTGATTAGCATTTACCTGAATTAAAAAAGGCAGCCAGATGGCTGCCTTTTTTATTGTCTGTGAGCGATTAAAGTCGCTTTTTTACATAACTACCGGGCGCATCTTCAATAGCCGGATAATCCTTATGCTCCCCTGGTACAATGGCAGCCACCTTTTGCTTATTTTGTCCCTGCATCCACTGATACCAGTCCGGCCACCATGAGCCCTCAACTTTTTCAGCCTCTTCAAACCACTGTTCAGCAGTGGGTGGCAATGTTTCGTTCAGCCAATGAGGATATTTTCCACCTTTTACAGGGTTAATTACTCCCGCCAGATGACCGGAGCCGGCCAGCACAAAACGGGTTTTTCCTTTCACCAATTGTGTACCCCGATACGCTCCCTGCCACAAAACAATGTGATCAGCCATGGTGGCAAGAAAATACACGGGCATGTCAATTTTACCCAGGTCGATGTCTATACCATCTATGTTCACACCGCCGGGTTCTTTTAATTTATTCTCCCAGTAGGTCGTTCTCACGTATTGTTTGAAGCAGGACGCGGTGATATTCGTGGCATCACTGTTCCAATACAGAATATCGAACGGAGCAGGATCCTGGCCTTTAAGATAGTTATTGATGAAATAGGACCAGAAAAGATTATTCTCTCTGAGTAACGAGAAGCTCAGACCGAGGATTCTGCCATCGTACACCCCCTTGATGTCTGCATTTTGCTCCATCACTGGCAGAGTGCTTTCGGTCAGATAATTGCCAATTTCACCCTGCTCGGTAAAATCCAGCAGGGTAGTGAGTAGCGTAAGCGAACCAATCCGGGTGTCCTTTTTGGCGCGCAAATAAGCGGCAGTCATACTTAGCAGCGTGCCGCCGACGCAAAATCCCACCATATTGATTTTTTTCTGCCCTGACACATTGCTCACCACATCCATAGCGGCAATGGGCCCTTTGTGCATGTAGTCAGCAAAGTCCTGGTTTGCCAGGGTTGCATCAGGATTAACCCAGGAAATCATGTAAACGGAGAAGCCTTCATCTAACAGCCCTTTGACCGCAGACTTTTTCTCGTTGAGATCCAGAATATAGTATTTGTTGATAAACGGCGGGACAAACAACACCGGTCGGGCGTATTGTTTTTCCTGTGTGGGCGTGTAGTGAATAAGCTGTATTAACTCATTCTGATAAATAACTTTGCCGGGCGTCGTCGCAAGATCTTCACCAATTGTAAATGCATCAGCCGGCGTTTGCGTAATTTTAAACGCCTCCAGGGGGCTATGCTCCAAATCCCGAAGAAAGTTTTTTATGCCGTTTGCCAGGTTCTCGCCTTTCGTTTTGAGGATTTCCTCGCACACTTCCGGGTTAGAGAGTAAATAATTTGTCGGGCACACAGAGTTTATGTACTGACGGGTATAAAATTTTACCTGCTCGGCAGCTTTAGGATCCGTGAAGTGCATGGAATCAAGCATACCCTGAAACATTTTGGCATTGATCAGGTAAGACTGTCTGAGATAACTGAAAACCGGATTTTCCTGCCAGTCAGGATGACCAAACCGCTTGTCGCTGCTGTCTTCCTGGACAACCGGCTGCATTTTTTCACCCATCATCGCTTTGGTGGCCTGTTGCCACAGTGCGTTCTGTTCGCGCATGAAATCCATATGGTGCTGCATCAGACTGGCTGTATCCACTTGCACCTTATCGCTGAGTAGCGACGAAAAGTGCTCTGGATCGAACACACCCGGCGCGCCACTGGTCGCGTCACGTTTTGCCAGAATATCATGCACCATGGTGTTGAATTGGGTGGCGTACTGATTCAGCATCGCCATTACGTCACTGTAATCTTGCTGTTGCATAATACGTCCTGATACTTATTTTTTCTGGCTCTGGGTGGCCATGTTTTCAAAAAACTTTTGATACTTGCTAAATAGGGCTTGAGCATTGCCATCAACGCTTCCTGATTACCATTTGCCAACTGCTCATTAAGCGCTGAGAGGGTGGTTTCATGTAGCTGGCTTAAATCTGGCCAGCCGAAAAGTTCGCGGGCCTCCTGGGGGGAAACATCCACATCAATGGAAATCTTCATGATTCGTTCCTCACGAATAAAATGTCTATTGATCAGACGGTTAAGCAAGTGCATACAACTCGCTGACACTACCGTAGCCAATCTGACAGTCAATACACTGGAAATTGCGGTGTGAAACACGCAGAATTCACGCAGTGTTTTCTCATCATGGCATGATAAGTGGCTAAAAAACAAACTAAAGCGAAAAAAAATCGTAAAGGTTTCTACGGCTTTTTCTTCAAGCTGATACTCGTCGCATTCATTGTGGTTGCCGGGTATACGATTTATCTGGACGCGCAAATTAAACATACTTTTTCGGGCAATAAATGGGAAGTGCCTGCACAAATATTCGCGCGCCCGCTGACTCTTAATGAACGTTTGGAAATAACGCCACAGGAAGTGCTGGATGAACTCGAATTATTAGGGTATCGCAAAGTTTCCACGCCCGACAGCAGTGGTGAATATACTTACTGGAATCGAAAACTGATTGTCATGCGGCGGGCCTTTCAGTTTGCAAATGGTCCTGAGCCATTACGCAGAATCACAGTAACCTGGAATGGTGACCGAATTGCCTCTATCACCGATGATAGTGCGGGCCGGCAGATAAACAGTATTCGTCTTGAACCGTGGCTGGTGACAAGGCTGGTCAGCAGCTCCCGTGAAGATCGCATGTTGGTAACCCTGGACTCTGTACCTGACATGCTGCCTAAAACACTGACCCTTGTCGAAGACAGAGATTTTTATGATCACCATGGCGTCGCCCCTTTATCTATTTTAAGAGCGTTAATTGCCAACCTGAAGGCGGGACGTACCGTGCAGGGCGGCAGCACGTTAACGCAGCAGCTGGTTAAAAATCTGTATCTGACCCGCGAAAAGTCGATTATCAGAAAAGCCAAAGAAGCCATGATGGCAATTATTATTGATGCACGTTACAGCAAGACCGAAATCTTGCAGGCGTACATGAATGAGGTGTTTCTGGCCCAGGATGGAGACATGGCTGTGCACGGGTTTGGCCTGGCCAGCTATTATTTCTTTGACCGGCCTGCCACCGAATTGAATGTCCCTGAAATTGCCACGCTGGTGGCGATGATCAAGGGCCCGTCTTACTATAATCCTCGCCGCTATCCTGAACGTGTGACCGAGCGCAGAAATCTTATCCTGCGCCTGTTATTTGAAGCTAACGAAATAACTGCTAAACAATACGAGCAGTATCTTAATGCGCCATTGGATCTGGCCTCAGGTGCCAGCCTGGCAAGTGGTAAGCACCCGGCGTATATGCAAAGGGTACGGGCTGAGCTTAAAGATATTCTGGCAGACCCCAGCTTGCGCGATTCGGGTGTAAAGGTATTTACAACACTGGATATCTACGCCCAGCGCAGAGCCGAAAAGGCACTAACTTCCACACTGGCCAGCTTACAGAAGAACCGCGAAGCGGAACTTGAAGGCGCGATGGTGGTGTCGGATATTAAAACAGGCGGAATTCGCGCTATCGTGGGTTCAAAAGACGCCGGTTACAGTGGCTTCAACCGCGCGCTCGATGCCAAACGCCAAATAGGCTCGCTGGTTAAGCCTGCGGTATATCTTACTGCGCTGGAAGATCCTACAGAGTATAATCTTGCAACACCCTTAGACGACAAGCCCATCACCCTGAAAAGTACCGACGGTGAACTGTGGTCGCCGCGAAACTATGATAAAGAATTCAGAGACCGTGTGCCGCTTATTACCGGCCTGGTGGAGTCGTTAAATGTACCAACGGTGAACCTCGGCATGGCGCTGGGACTGGACAAGGTAGCAAATACGGTCAAGCGTCTGGGCGTGGAAACACGCATCAAGGAAGTTCCGGCAATGACATTGGGCGCACTGAGCATGACGCCGGCGCAAACGAACCAGATGTACCAGACCATTTCTAATAATGGTCGCTATGTTCCTCTGCATACGGTTACTGCCGTTATGTCGGCAAAAAATAACCTGCTGTGGAAACATGCTGACTTTTACTCGCAGCGCGCTGATGAAGCGGCGACGTATCTGCTTAACTACGGGTTATTTAAAGTCACCCGCGAAGGCACAGCAAAGCGCCTTGGTGTTGTGTTTCCTAATATAAACATGGCCGGTAAAACGGGCACAACGGACGACTACCGTGATGCCTGGTTCAGTGGATTTGACCGCAATAATGTTAGCACGGTGTGGGTCGGCAATGACGATAATCAAACGATTAATCTGACAGGGGCCAGCGGGGCGCTACCGGTATTTATTAATTACCAGCGGTTGCAAAGCCCCAAGTCGCTGTCGCGCCGCTTCCCCGACGGACTTGGGATAGCGCATTTCAATGCTACAACTGGTGCGGTCACCGTACCTGGCTGCCCTTATTCTCTTAGCGTGCCTGCAATACTGGAAGTGCTGCCGCCGCCACGAAATGACTGTGCGGGTAAACCGGTCGAGCGCGATGCAGAGAATGACGAAGATAAAAGCTGGTGGGAACGCTGGTTTTAAAAAAAAGCCCTGAAGGAAAATTGTGTCGGGAAGAATTTTAGCAAACAGGCAAAGCTTCAATACTCAACACAATTTCCGTCAGGGGGATCCGAAAGCGGGAGGATCATCCAGGGTAAATTCGTTAACGGGGCGCGAACAGTTTACGTAAACCTGAGAAGATGACGGCGCTTGCAATATAAGCAGCAAGCGGTGCCATCGCAGCAAAAAATACGGCAGTGTGACTGATAATCATAACAAGCTCACTTAAGCGTCGTTGTCGCTGGCGTTATTTGTTTTGGCTGTTAAGACTTCTTTGCGTTGCTGTGGCGCAGGGGCCAATAACCATTCCTGACTCAAATCCTGACGGATAGCGTGGCGTATTTCCGTCTTCGTCTGTTGTGCACTGCTGGCGATCATTTGATCAGCTTCCAGTTCGATTGTATTTTTCTCACAAGCCTGTGCACTACCAACACCCATTGCAAAAGCGACCATACAGCTGATTTTAAAAACAGTTTTCATCTTCATTCCTTAATTCATGTTAAACACTGCTCGGCACGTCTGGCAGCCAGTTATTGATAAGTCGCAATAGCTATAGCGATAGTTATGCCAACGCAAAAATAATTTTTAAGTTATTGAATTATATGAATTAATTATTCTTATAACCTCTGAGGGAAAGTTACGTGGGAAAAAGAGAGACTAAAAAGTTGTGTTTTTCACATTGGTAATGGTCAATTACACCAACAAAAAATTAACGGCGAATTGAATAGCTGTCGAAACTGAAAAGGTGGTCATTGGTATTAAGCCGATGCGTGTATCAGAGAAGGGCGAAAGGACTGGCAGAAAAGTATCTGTGATATGAAGGTTTATGCGTGTCGCCCGGGCAGGTTGTACCAAAACAGCCTGCCGGACAGCGCAAAGAGAGAATATTATTTGCGCAAACGACTGACGACAGACATCAGTGCGACAATAAGCGCACCTGCAATGAAACCCGCTATGCCGTCTACAATTATACTGACCAGCAGTTCGGGAAGGGGGATAGCATGAATCACTACTTCAGCGGCGTGATGAATAAAACCGATATTATGGGTAAGTATCCCACCGCCGACCAGAAACATTGCGATGGTGCCGACAATGGCCAGAAATTTCATCAGTAGGGGCGCGGTAATCAGCAATCCTCTGCCGGTGACTTTCTGAAAGCGATTAAAATTACCGGTCAGCGATTTGCGCAGCAGATACAAACCCAGATCATCCATTTTGACAATGGCAGCGACCAGGCCATACACGCCTGCAGTAATTGCCAGACTTAACGCCACAAGCACACCAACCTGAGTAATGAAGTCTGCACCGGCTATGCTGCCCAGTGCGATGACGATTATTTCTGCTGAGAGAATAAAGTCAGTGCGAATGGCCCCTTTTATTTTCTCTTTTTCCATGGCCACCAGGTCAACATTGGCATCTGCCAGTTGAGCAAGTCGTGCGTCGCGTTCTTCAGCGTTATGATGGGGATAAAATCGGTGCAACACCTTTTCGGCCCCTTCAAAGCACAGATAAAGCCCGCCGATAACCAGTAAAACCGCAATCAGCACCGGCACAAAAGCGCTGATTAATAAGGCTGCCGGCACCAGAATCACTTTATTGAGCAGCGAACCTTTAGCAACCGCCCACACTACCGGCAATTCACGTTCAGGCTTTACGCCGCGTACCTGGTCAGCATTCAGGGCCAGGTCATCACCCAGCACACCGGCTGTTTTTTTCGCAGCCACTTTAGACATGACAGAGACATCATCGAGCAGTGTCGCAATATCATCGATTAGGGCCAGTAAATTTGCAGCAGCCAAAGCAAGTCCTCAAATACTTATTTTAATTAGCATATCGCCGACTCAGGTAAGTTGACAATAGACGTTTGAATAACCGTTATGACTATATCGTTAAGTAATACCTCGCGATCACATTAATAGTTCGGACATGGTCAAAATGATTCGCGGTAAATGTAGGTATTGTAAAGCAGCCTATTGTTCAGCGCTTTGCGCCGGCCTCTTCCAGCCGCTTATTGATGTGTGGTGCAAGCTGCGCTTCAGACGAGCAGCGTAACGTCCCTCCGGCGATAGCGCTAAGAGTGGCAATCACCTCGCCAGCCACTCTGTCACACCGTAGCCGTTTAATTTTCGGGGCTGATTTGTCCAGCTCAGGCGCTCCCTTGCGGGGATCGGTCAGCGAAGGATGTCGTTGTTGGTGTCGGGCCTGTCTCGAATCAGTTTTTCCCAGCTCAGATATCTGTGATTCGTTATGTTGGGAAAAATAGTTATTCAGTGCAGCAGCTGAACTGACCGATTTGCCACGCTTGTGAACAGTGTTCGTGCTAACAGATGACGTTGGGGAAGATGGCAACGTTGTGGGCTCGGGTTTGGACAACGTCTTTTCAGGAAGGTTGTCCGCGTCAGAGGCATTGTCCGAGCGCTTAACCGATTTCGGTGTCTTGTCTTTCTCGGCGACTACCTTTTCGGCAGGTGTTATAGGGTCAATCTTCATCGGCTCTGGCTGTACGCTATGCTGCACAGCCGGTGGCGCCACGACAAGACGGGCTTGCAACGGTCGAGAGACAGGCTGTTTTTTGTCGCTGGTCGGAACGGTAACAAACAGGGCGACGCTAATCACAATAACGGCATGAAGCACGGCGGCCACGGCAAAGGTAAACAGGCGATCACGAGTCGCTAGCCAGGCAGTATTGCCTGCTTTTCTATGATCCGCGTCTTCCGGAATATCGATGCGGTCCCACTGAATTTCCATATGATTTTTAATTCCTTTAAACGCAATCTTCGCCACTCTGATAGGAATGCACAAAAATAACGCACCGAAATTGCCATGCACCATAATTGTGCAAAAAACGGCATTTCAAATTATTCCTAATTGAATAAATAGCTGATTTATATGAATAATAATTTATGGCTTGGCTTTTGTATTGTTGCAGTAAAACGCACGCAACGTGCAATAACATCCTCATCGAAAATTGGAGCTGCACATGAAACTAGTCACAGCGATTATCAAGCCATTTAAGCTTGATGATGTTCGCGAAGCCATATCGGAAATCGGCATAGAAGGTTTGACCGTGACCGAGGTAAAAGGTTTCGGACGTCAAAAAGGACACACCGAGCTGTATCGGGGCGCAGAATATCAGGTCGACTTTCTGCCCAAAGTAAAATTGGAAATCGCGGTGATGGATGATCAGGTGGATCGCCTTGTTGAAGTCATCGTTGATGCAGCGAAAACTGGCAAAATCGGTGACGGTAAAGTCTTTGTTTACAATCTCGAGCAAGCCGTTCGGATACGGACCGGCGAGTCAGATGTTGACGCGTTGTAAGCCACTATAAAAATTGCGGAGAGAGTATAATGGAAATCACCTTTGAGCTTGGGTATGCACTAGATACCTTTTATTTCTTAATCTGTGGTGCGCTGGTCATGTGGATGGCAGCCGGCTTTGCCATGCTTGAAGCCGGTCTGGTTCGGGCAAAAAACACGACAGAAATTCTGACCAAAAACATTTCACTGTTTGCCATTGCCTGTACCATGTACATGGTTTGCGGCTACGGCATTATGTATGGCGGCGACGACTTTCGCTGGTTTTTAAGCGGCATCATGGGCGATGGCGCCACTGACGTGGTAGGCGACGCGGCGACCTATGCACCATCAGCTGACTTTTTCTTCCAGGTTGTTTTTGTTGCAACCGCAATGTCGATTGTTTCAGGTGCGGTTGCTGAGCGTATGAAACTATGGGCGTTCTTAACATTTTCTGTCGTAATGACGGGCTTTATTTATCCGATGGAAGGTGCCTGGACATGGGGCGGCGAATCGGTATTCGGCCTGTACAGTCTTGGCGACAATGGTTTTTCTGATTTTGCCGGTTCAGGTATCGTCCACATGGCGGGTGCCGCAGCGGCCCTGGCGGGTGTGTTGATTCTTGGTCCGCGTAAAGGCAAGTACACCGCCGATGGAAAAATTAACGCTATTCCTGGCGCTAATCTGCCGCTGGCGACATTAGGTACATTCATTCTGTGGATGGGCTGGTTTGGTTTTAACGGTGGTTCTGTACTGGCTACCGCGACAGTGGAAAGTGCAAACTCTGTTGCTGTGGTATTTATGAATACAAATGCTGCTGCCGCTGGTGGTACTATCGCTGCTTTGTTACTGGCGCGGGTAATGTTTGGTAAAGCGGACCTGACCATGGCACTGAACGGTGCGCTGGCCGGACTGGTTGCCATTACCGCTGAACCTTCCACGCCTACTCCTTTAATTGCAACCGTTTTCGGTGCCATTGGCGGCCTGCTGGTTGTATTTAGTATCGTTACACTGGATAAAATGAAGATTGACGATCCTGTTGGTGCCATCTCCGTGCACGGCGTGGTTGGTTTACTTGGTCTTCTGTTGGTACCCCTGACTAATGACGGGGCCAGTATTGGCGGTCAGCTATTAGGTGCATTAACGATTTTCATCTGGGTATTTGTTACCAGCCTTATCGCGTGGTTAATCATCAAGGCGGTTATGGGGATCCGGGTGTCACCTGAAGAAGAGTTTGATGGCGTTGATGCCAGTGAATGCGGCCTGGAAGCCTATCCGGATTTTGTAGGCAGCCGCAAATAGCACAAAAGATAATTGTCCGGGCAAGATAAAAATAATTAAAAGCCCAGGTCATTTCTGTTAGCCCCGCTCTGCGGGGCTTTTTTATACTTAAAATCAGACAAGCACAGCGCTTCAGGTGTATTGGTATCACGCGCTGGACGGCTAATCTGATTTTTAAAAGCACTACGCATAGAAAAACGATTAATCGAAATAGCCTTGAGCAGGGTAAGGATATTAATTCTAAACATGCTGGAGGCATCATGAAAAAGCCAACGCTTACCACTTCGGCGGGCACGCCGGTACCTACTAACGAAACTTCAAAAACCGCCGGTCCCCGTGGTCCACTGCTCCTTGACGATTATCAACTGATCGAAAAGCTGGCTCATCAAAACAGAGAGCGTATTCCAGAGCGCACAGTTCACGCCAAAGGCTGGGGACTCGAAGGTACGTTTACTGTTACACACGATATCACTAAGTACACCTGTGCAGATTTGTTCTCAGAAATTGGTAAGAAGACTGACGTACTGAGCCGCTGGTCTACGGTCGCCGGTGAGTCTGGCGCAGCCGATGCCGAGCGTGATGTGCGTGGATTTAGCCTGAAGTTTTATACCGAGCAGGGCAACTGGGACATGGTGGGCAACAATACCCCCATATTCTTCATTCGCGATGGCTACAAATTCCCTGACTTTATTCGTACGCAGAAACGTCATCCTAAAACTAATCTGCGTAGTCCTGAGGCAATGTTCGACTTCTGGGCGGCGCAGCCTGAATCAGTGCATCAGGTAACTATTTTAATGTCTGACCGGGGTATTCCTAAAAACCCGATGTACATGAATGGTTATGGCTCGCACACGTTTAGCATGTGGAATGCCAGCGGCGAACGTTTTTGGGTGAAGTTTCACTTTAAAACTCAGCAAGGCCATGAACATTATACTAATGAAGAAGCGGAGAAGCTGATTGGCAAGACCCGTGAGTCTTACCAGGAAGATCTGATTAATGCGGTGGAAGAGGGTAAATTCCCCAAATGGACGCTGTATATCCAGGTTATGCCGGAACAAGAGGCGGGTCAGCAGGAATACAATCCGTTTGATATTACGAAAGTCTGGCCACATGACGATTATCCGCTGATTGAGGTGGGTGAGCTGGAAATGAACAAAGTACCGGAAAACTACTTCCAGATGATTGAAAATGCGGCATACAGTCCATCTAATGTAGTGCCGGGTATTGGGTTCAGCCCTGATAAGATGTTGCAGTCACGCGTATTCTCCTATGCTGACGCGCACCGGTATCGTTTGGGAACACATTATGAAGCGTTGCCAGCTAACGCGCCGAAAAACGCCAAAGTTAATCATTATCATAAAGATGGCGCCATGCGATTCTTTACCAATGATTTTGGCAACCCTGATGCCTATTACGAGCCTAACCAGTATGACGGACCTGTAGCAGATGAAACGGTCAAAGAGCCGCCTTTACGTATTGACGGTGATGCCGATCGCTATTATCAGGAAGAATCCGATATTGATTATAAACAGCCGCGCAAACTGTACGAGATGTTCTCTGATGATCAGAAAGATCGTCTGTATAAGAACTACGCTGCTGCTATGGGGCCGTGCTCAGATGGCGTGAAAGAACGCTGGTACGCTGTACTTGAAAAAGTACACCCTGACTATGCTGCAGGGGTTCGTAAAGCGGTAGAAGCGCTGGATACGGATGTAAACGCAGTTCCGGTGACCGAAGATACCCCGATGGATGATGAATAGTCTGACATTGCGGTTATAGAAAACACCCGCTGACGCTAAGTCGCGGGTGTTTTTTTATAGCACCTGAAACAAGTAACGTTCGCGCACTATCAGGAAGGTTGCAGTTTAATATGCGACTTAATTTCCTCGTCAGTAGGTAAGCGCCTTACCCGTAAGCCTGATGTCTGATAATCCGGATGTATCAGCCCTTCTTCGGCGAACTGCTCCAGAAAGTGTTTAAGTGGATAGCTACCCCATTTTTCTTTGTATCGTGTGGCGTTGGATACGATATCGAATAAATGATTGATGGGCGGATCGCAATAGGGATGGTACTGATGAAGCACGGCGGCAGGCACCTGCTCTAACAGGAATCCATGCTGGTGACAGCGGGTAGCAAAATCGATGTCACCGACACCATAACCTGAATAATGCTCATCAAACCCATGAACGGTGTCATAATCCTGCCTGCAGATACCAAACAGCGTTGTCGTAAAGTCCCGAATCATATCCAACCTTTGTGAGCTATAGGGCACGCTTTCATCTGTATCAGGCAGCGCGTGAGACTCCAGCGCACTGAAGTCGGCAATGTCAGGTGTATCAGGTAAATACTTAATCGCTGAGGTGACTACCACACCCGGTCGTACGACCTGTAAAAACTGTGCAAAGAGATCCTTTGAGCAGATACAGTCAACGTCTAAATAGAAGATGACATCCTGTGAGCAACTACCAAACCCCTTGTTACGGGCCTGTGGGATGGGCAGTGTCTCATCAACCGCAAAACGATGCTGAATATGAAAAGCGTCGCTCTTAATCAGTGACTCACTACAAGGCGCACCCATCCACACAACAACCAGTTCCTGTGGCAGCACAGAGGACTGCTCAATACTGCGGATAAGATTTGTCAGTTGTCGCACTCTGTTCTTTACAATCGTAACGATACTGAATTGTTTATTCATAAGCATGCTATGTCATTCGATATATCGTTGGATATCACACAGTGTAGAAGACCTGTTCGCACGCGCCAGAACAGAATCATCGCGTTAGCAGAATTCATGGTGTTCGTCCTTAACCTTAGAAAAACCGGCTTTGATAGATACAGCAAAAACAGCGCCAGCTATAGACATAAGTAAGTTGCTGATAATAGGGTTTTTGCGGTAAGTATGTGAGAATGGTTGCGCGTATTGTCGTAAGAATTACAGTAAAACTATATGCGTAGCTGGACAGTATTTAATCAGTAAAATGTAGAACCGATTACCCGGATGAGGAGAGATCATGACGCTCAAACGCGTGCTTACAGGATTAATCAGTATAACGATATCTGTATCGGCGATGGCCTACGACAGGGTCACCGGCGAGCCTTTTGCAAGTCGCTCTGAAGTACTGTCACAGCACGGTATGGCCGCAACCAGTCAGCCACTGGCGACACAGGCAGCGCTGGATATTCTTAAGCAAGGGGGCAATGCCGTGGATGCTGCCATTGCAGCAAATGCTGTGCTGGGCCTGGTAGAGCCGACTGGATCTGGTATTGGTGGTGACCTGTTTGCCATTGTCTGGGATGCTGAGACGCAACAACTTTACGGACTAAATGCTTCGGGGCGCTCGCCGCAATCCTTAACCAAAGATGTCTTTGCGCAAAAAGGTCTGACCCGCATCCCCTCATTCGGTCCTCTGCCAGTGTCAGTGCCCGGCGCAGTAGACGGTTGGTTTGAGCTACACGGAAAGTTCGGCTCGCTTCCCATGCAAAACATTCTGACCCCCGCGATTAACTATGCCAAAGACGGTTTTCCGGTCAGTGAACTTATTGCTTATTACTGGCAGGTCAACACGAAGAGAATTGGCCAGTATGAAGGCTTCGCTGAAACATTCTTACCCGGTGGGAAGCCACCGGCTAAAGGCGATATTTTTAAAAACCCTGCACTAGCAACAACGTACGAAAAAATCGCGACGGGTGGGCGCGATGCTTTTTATAAAGGGGATATCGCCCGCACCATCGCCGCCTACATGAAAGAACAGGGCGGCTATCTGACATACGACGACCTTGCGGCCCACACATCAACGTGGGTAGAGCCGGTGTCGACCAATTATCGCGGTTACGATGTCTGGGAGCTACCTCCAAATGGTCAGGGCATTGCGGCACTGCAGATACTCAATATCATGGAACAGTTTGATGTAGAAGGTATGGGGTTTGGCTCAGCTGACTATGTGCATACTTTTATTGAGGCAAAGAAGCTGGCATTCGCTGACAGAGCAAAGTTCTACGCTGATCCTGAATTTAATGATATTCCGGTAGAGCGACTAATTTCCAAGTCTTACGCGAAAAAGCGGCAGCAGCAGATTGATCCGGAACAGGCGGCACAGCGCGTTGATGCCGGGCTCAACGACGGTGACACTATTTATCTTACCGTTGCCGATGAAAAAGGGAATATGGTATCGCTCATCCAATCTAATTATCGCGGTATGGGGTCCGGCATGACGCCGCCAGGTCTGGGCTTTATCCTGCAGAATCGTGGCGAGCTGTTTACCCTGCAAGCCGGGCATTTTAATGAGTACGCGCCGGGCAAACGTCCTTTTCATACGATTATTCCCGCATTTGTCACGCGAAACGCAAAGCCCTGGCTTAGTTTTGGCGTAATGGGCGGCGCAACGCAGCCTCAGATGCACGCGCAAATTATCATGAACCTGATTGATTTTGGCATGAACCTGCAAGAAGCCGGCGATGCGCCACGCATTGTGCACACCGGCTCATCCAGCCCTACCGGCGAGCGCATGACAGATGGCGGACAGGTCCATCTGGAATCAGGATTTTCGATGAAAACCCAGCGCCAGCTGATGAAAAAGGGTCACACTCTGCAACCCGCTGTCGGTTTATATGGCGGGTATCAGGCAATTCAGTGGGATGAGAAAAGAAAGATTTATACCGGTGCCTCGGAAAGCCGTAAAGATGGACAAGCGGCTGGCTATTAGCCACACTTAAATTATAACGAAAACAACCACCTGAAGGTGGCGAGGAAAAACGCGTGAGCCAACCGCAAAAAGGGGTATGCGCCGAGCCAAATCTGCATGCGCAGTATTTGTTACTAAATGTCGTGGATGACGAAAGTGACGTAATCAGAGAAAAGCTGGCCCGGGTGCTGGACATATTTGAACATTACGAAAACGAACACTTTGAGGCGATGGTCACAGGGGTTGTGGCTGTCGGTGCGGGGTACTGGACGGAGCTTTATCCCGGCTTGATCCCCGAAGCTCTGACACCGTTCCCACAGATGCAGTGTGAGGATCGCTCTGCACCGGATACTTCTACCGATCTGTTTATTCAGATACGCGCTGACCGGCTTGATATCTGTCACGCCATTGGAATAGAGATCATGGATTTGCTTCATCTGCATGTAGAGCTGGTAGAGCAGGTAAGAGGATTTCGTTATCTGGATGGCAGAGACCTGAACGGCTATATTTATGGCGCTGATAATCCCCGGGGAATGAAACGCCGGGAAGTGGCGGTAGTGTCAGATGAAGCGCCTGAGTTTGCCGGCGGGAGCTATCTGCACGTCCAACGATACCGACACGACCTGCGGCGGTGGCAAACACTCTCTGCACGACAAAAGGAACAGGTCATGGGCCTGACCCAGGAACATAATCTGCCCAGCGCTGAGCAGTCGGCGTCTTCTCACTGTGTGCGTGCCTCCACTATCGGTCCGCACAGCGACTTACCCTCGCTGGTAAAGCAGGGAATGCCCTATGGTGATTTGAATGAGCAGGGACTGGTGTTTGTCAGCTGCGCTGCCTCATCGCAACCTTTCAAGGCAATGTTACACAGTCAGATATACGGTAACAGCGAAGGCGATTATGATCGGTGGCTTGATTTTACCAGCGCGCAGACAGGCGGGGCGTATTTTGCACCTTCGGTACCATTTATCCGCAAGCTGGGTGTGCAATAATCAGCGTGGGTGGGTAGTTTCTACCACGATTGCGCCATCCCAGTCCGGCGCGAGTGATGTCTCTTTGAGCTGATGAATGGCATCAATGTGTAACGATGCCAGCGTATCATTCGGACTCAGAATACGGGCCTGCTCAAATAAGTCGATAGCCTGCTGCCATTGCTGCTTACACCGCATTTCAATACCTGCGCGAATGGCAGCATCGGCGGCTGTCTTTTCCTGCTGTTGCGCTTCAGGCAGATGATTCAGTACCTCATAAATTTCGATGGGCGCCTGCCTTCCCTTCACTCTTACCCAATCAAGCAGCCGTGTGGTGCGCGAGTGGGCACTATCGATAACATTCAGCGTCGTTGCACTGACAATAATATCGGCGTGGTAAATCGGGGACAGGGTTTCGAGCCGGTAAGCAATATTGACACTATCGCCGATAACCGTGGTATCCATTCTGTCTTCTGAACCAACGGTACCAATAATGACCGGCCCGTAATGGATGCCGATGCCAATGTCTACCGGCTCGTAACCGCTTTTCTTACGGTGTTCGTTGTAAAGCGCCAGTGCTTTGCGTAAATCCAGGGCGGCATTTAGGGCATCCGTGGCTTTTTGCGACGCACTGCCTCCGGGATGATCAAACAATGCCATAATCGCATCGCCGATAAATTTATCGATAAAACCACGATTCTGATGAATGGGTTCGTTCATCCGCAAAAAATAAGAGTTCAGAAAACTCATGAGCTGTTGCGGCACCATCTTTTCAGATAACCCGGTAAAGCCGCGGATATCGCAAAACAGAATGGCGACCTCATCTTCATCCGCATAACCCAGGGCGAGTTCTGTTTTGCCATGTTTGGCAAAGTGGTCAACAAATTGTCGGGGAATAAATTTTTGAAAGGTTGTGGTCAGCTTCAGTGCGTCATCAGCGCGCTGGGCAAAAAGCCGCTCTTTATCCTGCTCACTGGCAGCCAGCGGGCGTTGACGGCCAGTGGGTGGCACCTGAGCCTTGCTGGTGGAAGCTGAGCGCTGACGATACAGCAATATTGTGACAACGACACCGTAGATAGCTAGAATCGTTACTGCAATGGTTAACATCAGGGTGTCGTTGGTCACATCCATTCTCGTTTTACTGCAAGTTTATAGTGCTGCCAGTACCTTATCAGCAGCGTGCAGTGTTGCTTCAATCACAGCGCTGTCATGCTGGCTGGAGACAAACCCTGCTTCGTAGGATGCCGGTGCCAGATAAACGCCTTGTTCGAGCATGCCGTGATAGAACTGCTTAAATTGTTCAGTATTGCAGTTTATAGCTTGCTGGTAATTGACAACTTTTTCAACATCGGTGAAAAACAGACCAAACATGCTGCCGGCGTGGTTGGTTGTCATAGGCACGCCGTGTTTGTCTGCCAGCTTCTGCATACCTTCCACCAATTGTTCGGTACTGCGGTAAATACCGTCGTACAAGTCGTCTTGCTGTAATTGTGTCAGGGCTGCAATGCCTGCTGCCATCGCCACAGGGTTTCCCGATAATGTACCGGCCTGATACACCGGTCCGGTGGGGGACACATGCGTAATGATGTCGCGCTTGCCACCGAACGCACCTACTGGCATACCGCCGCCGATAACCTTGCCCAGGCAGGTAATATCGGGTGTTACGCCATAACGCTCTTGCGCGCCACCGCGAGAGACTCTGAATCCGGTCATGACCTCATCAAATATCAGTACCGTACCATGATGATCGCAGATAGCGCGTAGCCCCTCCAAAAAGCCTTCTGCGGGCGGAATGCAGTTCATGTTGCCGGCCACAGGCTCAACGATAATACAGGCAATATCGTCGCCGTGCTCTCTAAATACAGCCTCTACGCTTTCAAGGTTATTAAACTCAACGGTGAGCGTATGCTGAGCCACTTCTGCCGGCACGCCCGGAGAGCTGGGCACACCCATAGTCAGCGCACCAGAACCCGCCTTCACCAGAAGCGAATCAGCATGGCCGTGGTAACAACCCTCAAACTTGACGATTTTATTGCGACCGGTATAGCCCCGGGCAATGCGAATCGACGACATGGTTGCCTCGGTGCCGGAGTTCACCATACGTACCATTTCCATTGATGGCACCATTTCGGTCACTTTTTCTGCCATCAGAATTTCAGCTTCTGTGGGGGCGCCAAAGCTTAATCCGCTGCCGGCGGCTTCAATGACTGCTTCGCGAATTTTGTCGTTGTTGTGGCCAAGTACCATCGGTCCCCACGACAACACATAATCAATGTAGCGCTTGCCATCGGCATCCCACATATAGGGGCCATCGGCTTTTGTAATAAAGCGTGGTGTTCCACCCACCGCTTTAAACGCTCTGACCGGCGAGTTTACACCGCCGGGAATGGTTTTTTGCGCGCGGGCAAACAGGGCTTCGGATTTTTGCATATTATTCGCTACTCTTGTTGCTAAACCACACCACATCACGCTCGTAATGCGCGACCTTGTCTTCAATGCCCAGTGTCAGGGCGAACAACGCCATTCTGACCAGGACACCATTATCAGTTTGTCTGAATATGGCGAGGTTCGGATTTAAGTTCAGATCGTTATCCAGCTCATTGGCTTCGGCGCGTGAGTCGCGGGGAAGCGGATGCATAATGACGGTATTAGACTGAAAATGACGGGTATAAATCGACTGATTCAGCCGGAATTTTCCACGGTATTTATTGGCTTCATCCTGTGAGGGAAAACGTTCCTCCTGAATGCGTGTCTGGTAACAGATATCTGCATCCATATTGCCTTCCAATTGCTCGGTGATGGTTAACTGGTGACCGGCATTTTCAATTGCGTCGATGATTGGCGTAGGCATCGCCAGCTCTTTTGGCGATATCAGGGTAAAACGAATGTTGTTGAACAGACTCAGTAAGCGCGATAATGAGTGCACAGTCCGTCCATAGCGCAAATCGCCAATCATAGCGATATGCAGGCCATCGATTCCTTTGCCCTGATATTCTCTTTCACGCTGGATCGTATACAGGTCAAGCAACGCCTGGGTAGGGTGCTCATTGGCTCCATCACCCCCGTTTATGACAGGTACACGACTGCCCTGGGCAAATTCGGCTACTGAACCGGCAGCAGGGTGACGCATGGCGATAATGTCTGAATAGCCGCTTAGTACACGGGCAGTGTCGTACAGCGACTCACCTTTTGCCAGTGCTGAGCTGGACATGCCGGTGGTCTCGCGAACCTCGCCGCCCAGCAGGTTAAATGCGGTACCAAAACTCACGCGGGTACGTGTGCTGGGTTCAAAAAACAAGTTACCCAGAATCGCACCATCAAGCACTGTGGTCCGCTTTTGTCGTTTGGCATAGGGCTGCATGGTGGCAGCAACCTCAAACACTTTCTCAATCGCCTCGCGGTCAAACTGATCGACCGAAAGAATATGGTTACCGGTAAACGCTGTCATTGAGAGTCTCATCATTAAACGAAAACGCCGATAGAATACCAAAAAGTCAGCGATGTGTAGAGGATTGCCGGGGATGATGCTGTGGCACTGAATTACATTCACTTCATTTTGTTTCCGGCCCCCGGACACGCTAAACTTTAGTATTTAACCCAGCGTACATAGCCATAATGGTGCAAAAGAAAAACAAATCCCGCTCTTGGCCGGGTAGTCTGTGGCATACTGAGTGTGAAAAATGTCGGCGGATACGTTTGTATATCGTGTGGGCCATATTAATGTTGGTAGTCTATTTTTATGTCTTCGAATGATACCGGCCCTATCCTGATAAGGGCCACTTCAAAGCGCAATGGTATCACCACGCTATTTATCGGTGGTGTCGCGCTCATGATTTCTGCACTTTGGCTGACCTTTGCGCCTGACTGGTTATTCCTGGCTGGCGTGTTTTTTACCAGTGCTTCACTGGTGACGCTGCTGGTGGGATGGTTCAAACTGCGAGAGCCGGACCACAGTATCGAAATTTCTCATGAGCAGATCCTTTATCATCACCGCCGCGGAAACTGGGTTATCGACTGGGATAATGTGCAGCGTGTGGACTGCCCACGGGTAAGACAGGGATTAGATCATGTCAATATTGAAGCCGTTGGTATCCGGCTGAAGCAGTACGCGCCCTTTCTGAGTACCGTATCGCCCCGGCTGGCCACACATCTTCTGATGGAGCAGCGGCCATTGTTATTACATAACTTTGACAAAAGCTGCGCGTCGGGTGATTGCTTCAATCAGGAGTTGTTTGACGATAAGCACTTTACGCTGGAGACCGGTGAAGTGCTCACCGGCATTAAAGCGATGCTGGCGAATCGAATGACGCAGCTACGCAGCCGTCTTGGCTATGATATTTATGTATCTGCGTCAGACCTTGATCGACCGCCAATGGACTTTGTTTACCTGATGCGGGACTGCCAGCAGGCACGCACAGACGCTGTCGGCTCCTGATCTTAATGACCGGTGGATTTGCTCAGCCATTCTGAAGCTTCCACCTCTACATCTTCAGCCTCTTCCAGAAAGACCGGTAACAGTTCGGCTACCAGCATTTTTTTATCGCGCTTAAGGGCACTTTCCAGATCGTTGGCGATTTGCTGAAGCTTCGGTACGCCGGTGTAACAGCATGCGCCGTGCAGCCTGTGTACCTCTTTTTGCATTGCCAGAAAGTCCGAATCCTCCCAGCCTGCCTTGATGGTTTCTATTGAGTCTGGCAGCAAGCGAATAAAGTCGCTGAGTAGTTCCCGGGCGGTGGCATCATCGCGCTCAGTACGCTCTACTGCCAGGTTCCAGTCCAGCGTAGGCTTACTATTACACGGTTGTGCGTTGGACTGACACCAGCGCCGGATCAGCTCAACCAGGCTAGACTGGTCAATCGGTTTGGGCAGGTAGTCATCCATGCCTGATGCAAGCAGACGCTCCTGTTCCTCTTTGAACGCGTGGGCGGTGACCGCGATGATGGGAGTGCCCATATTCAACGCCGTTTTACGGATGCGCTTTGTGGCCTGCAAGCCATCCATGCCCGGCATCTGCACATCCATCAAAATGATATCGTATTCGTTTGACTGACAACGATTAGCCGCCTCCAGGCCACTGGTACAGACCGTAAGCTCAAGCGGGCTATTGCGAAGCCAGGTTTGCAGTAGCTTCAGATTCATCTCCATATCATCCACGGCCAGCACCCGGGCTCTTGGCAGGCTGTCCAGTTTCGATTGCAGCGGATTCTTATGCTGCATGGTTTTATGGTGAAGCAAATCTTCCAGTTTGGTCAGCGTGACCGGCATACGAATCTGGGAGTGAAAATACTGAGTCAGACTGGGATACTGATTAAACGGCTCGGAACCGGAATACCAGAGAACCCGCTGCATCGCCGGGATCTGAACCAGTTCACCGAGCATAGCATCGCGACAATCCAGCTTACTGACCGGTAAGGTGGCAAACAGATACTCAGGGGTAAAGGACAGAGACTTAAGAAAATCCAGACTTTCGGCACTAGTAACCCGGGCGCCTAAATTGAAAAGCATGGCGGTGGTGGCCCGTCGCGTTTCCGGTATCGGGTCGTAAACCACGACACGTTTATCCTGCCAGCGGCTATTAGGCATCATAGAGTACTTATGACTCAGCCGGTTCATTTTCAGCGTGATGGTGAAGGTACTGCCTAATCCGGGCTCACTGCGCAGATTCATATTACCGCGCATAAGCCGGACCAGTTCACGACAAATTACCAGCCCCAGCCCGGTGCCCTGATAGCTGCGATTGGTAGAGTCATCGAGCTGGGAAAAGGCGCTGAACAATTTTTTTCGCCCCTCACGACTGATGCCTATACCGGTGTCTTCGATAATAAACTCAATCTCTTGCAGCCCGTGCGCAAGGGCTTTGTTTTTGACCCTCAGCGCTACGGAACCCGTGGAGGTAAATTTCAGGGCGTTGCTTAACAGGTTATTAAGAACCTGCTTGATTCTAAACAAATCCCCGATCAGTTTTTCCGGCAACGGGTCCATATCAAAGACAAATTCCAGCCTTTTTGAGTGGGCTGACTTGGACATGATAGTAACCAGTTCTTCCAGCTCCTTAATCGGTGAGAAAGGCTGGTTATTGATTTGCAGCTTACCGGCTTCTATTTTTGAAAAATCCAGTACGTCATTAACAATGCTAAGCAGGTTATCAGCAGCAGTATTAACGATCCGTACCTGTTCCTGCTGGTCGGCCGGCAATGTTGCATTACCCAGCTCCCGGCTGAAGCCCAGGATGGCATTTAATGGCGTTCGGATTTCGTGGCTCATATTGGCCAGAAACTGCGACTTAACGTTGCTGGCTTTGATGGCATCTTTGCGGGCGATATCCAGACGCGCATTTTGTTCTTCAATCAGCTCCATATTATTGCGCAAATCATCGGTTGCCTGTTGCACTTCTGATTCAAGCTGGCCGCGGCTTTTTTCCATCAGTGCGACCGAAAACAGCGCCGATTCCAAAAATACACCCACCTGAAAACAGTAGGTAGTGAATTGATTGGAAGGTAACAGTCCCACCAGACTCAGCATTCCTGTGACAGCACCTGCTGCCAGCATCGTCCACGCGAAAATAAAATAGCGGGCGGGTTCAAAGCGGTTAAAAAAGGCCTCAAAACCAGCATAAATATAACTGCAAATCGCAGCCATCCCTACGCCGTAGACCAGGTTATGCTTCCAGGTTATGGGTAGTACGCCTGACAGACAAATAAGTGCAACCAGTGCCTGCGCCCCAAGCAGCGAAATCACAATAGGGTGCGCGGTTGATGCATTCTTCTTGGTGTTGAGGAATAACACCGAAAAAATGCCCGAGCTCATACCGATAATGGTGAAAATTAATTCGGTATGGCTGGCTAACCAGGCCGGGGATGGTCCGGCAGTGAAAACCTGAATGTGGCCGCCCCAGACGAGCTGCCAGATAATGACCGCGATAATATAACCCACATAGGCAAGCAGGCTGGTCTCTCTGACCTGGAAAAAAAGCACCAGATTGTAAATAGCCAGAATACACAGTCCACCATAGAACAGCCCCCACATGGTACTGTCGATCTGCCACTGGGCACTATGTATGGGTTCAGGCGTAACGCTCAGCGGAACGATAAGGCTGGAGGAGTGACTCTGCACCCGGATATACAGCTCCAGCGGGGTCGCTACCGGCAAGTCAGCCCGTAATGTGGGCACCCTGAATCGTTGTTCCGCCTGTAGCTTACCCTGATGACTTTGCAGGATGACTTCATCATCAGCAACCAGATAAAAATCTACCTTGTCTAACTGGCTAAAGTTAATACTGAAAACCCAGTTGGCTAAGTTGCTGACATTGCTGATGCGGTTTGAAAGCCAAAGGCCATTTTCACGAAAGCCGAAGTTGGGATTATTTTCGGTATACCACTGAAATTCTTTTTTCTTTTCTAAAATCTCGCCAATGGTCAGTGGCGTGTCTGCTTCGCTGTAAATCGCGTAATTCCCTGACAGGTCTACGCTGGCGTCTTCATCAAATAATTGGATGGTGGTCTGAGCCTGCGCCGGCAGGACCGCTGATAAAAAAACGAATAAAAACCAGAGAATAGGTGCAACGCGCATTGGGCCAGAATCAGTAAACGTTAAAGCGCCTATTAAAACACCACATCAGGGTGGATATCAAAATTTAGATAAACAGTACACAAAGCGCAGTGAATTAATGCACGGTGTGCACAGCCAGTTGCGTTACCCCCGGGTTTGCCCCACAATGGCGCTAGATGCAGTGGTATTAAACAATAACGATATATATTCCATGAGCGACCAGATCACGATTAGCCAGGACGGGGTCGAACAACTCCCGTTACGCCGTTTCACAGAAGATGCTTACCTTAATTATTCCATGTACGTCATCATGGACAGAGCACTTCCCAATATTGCCGATGGCCTGAAGCCGGTTCAGCGGCGCATCATCTACGCGATGTCCGACTTAGGACTTAACGCCGCCGCGAAATATAAAAAATCGGCCAGAACAGTAGGGGATGTGTTGGGTAAATTCCATCCCCATGGCGACTCAGCCTGTTATGAAGCCATGGTACTGATGGCGCAGTCGTTCTCTTATCGCTACCCGCTGGTGGATGGTCAGGGCAACTGGGGCGCGCCGGATGATCCCAAGTCTTTTGCTGCAATGCGTTACACCGAAGCCCGGCTGTCGCGTTTCTCCGAAGTACTGCTTAACGAGCTGGGGCAGGGTACCGTTGACTGGATGCCTAACTTTGACGGAACACTTAACGAGCCCAAAGTATTGCCTGCGCGTTTGCCGCATATTCTGTTGAACGGGGTAAGTGGTATTGCGGTGGGCATGGCCACCGACATTCCGCCACATAATGTGCGCGAACTGGCCCAGGCTTGCGCGGCGCTGCTGGATAACAGCAAAACCAGCATGGAAGAAATTCTGACGCTGGTTCAGGGACCTGATTACCCTACCGAGGCAGAAATAATTACACCGCGGGATGATATTACCAAATTGTACGAAACCGGCCGGGGCAGCATTAAGATGCGGGCTGTGTACCGGGAGGAAGCGGGCGATATCATCATTACAGCATTGCCACACCAGGCTTCCGGCGCCAAAGTGCTGGAGCAAATCGCGGCCCAGATGCAGGCGAAAAAGCTGCCGATGGTCAGTGATTTGCGTGATGAGTCAGATCACGAGAATCCGACGCGCTTAGTTATCACACCACGGTCCAACCGGATTGATGTTCAGCAATTAATGCAGCACTTGTTTGCAACCACCGATCTTGAAAAGAATTACCGGGTTAACCTGAACATGATCGGGCTGGATGGCCGTCCTCAGGTAAAAGATCTGCGCTCAATTTTGACTGAGTGGCTGGAATACCGAAAAGATACGGTGACGCGTCGTCTTTCCTATCGACTGGAAAAGGTGCTGGCAAGATTACACATCCTTGAAGGTTTGCTGGTTGCGTTCTTAAACATTGATGAAGTAATTGAGATCATTCGGACCTACGACAAGCCTAAACCAGAGCTTATCCAGCGTTTCTCTTTATCGGACAAACAGGCCGAAGCTATTCTGGAACTGAAACTTCGCCATCTTGCCAAACTTGAAGAGATGAAAATCCGCGGTGAACAGTCAGAGCTTGAAGCTGAGCGGGATAAACTGGAGCTGATTCTGGGCTCAGAGCGACGCCTGAAAACACTGGTGAAAAAAGAGATTCTTGCTGATGCTGAGACTTACGGCGATGATCGCCGTTCGCCGCTGGTGGAGCGCGTGGAAGCCAAAGCATTATCAGAAAAAGAGCTGATTCCCAGTGAGGCGGTCACTGTTGTCTTATCTGAAAAAGGCTGGGCTCGAGCAGCCAAGGGCCACGATGTTGATGTGGAAGGGCTAAATTACAAGGCGGGCGACGCCTATCAGGCCAGCGCGAAAGGGCGCAGCAATCAGCCTGCTGTATTTTTAGATTCCTCCGGACGTACCTTTGCGTGCGACGCACATGCGCTGCCATCAGCCAGAAGTCAGGGAGAGCCCCTGACCGGACGATTTAATATTGTCGGCGGCGAGCAATTTACCCACGTTCTGATGGGCGCGGATGAGCAGCGCTTTTTGATGGCGTCGGATGCCGGATACGGTTTTGTCGGTACGTTTGCTGATATGGTCAGTAAAAATAAAGCGGGCAAAGCTTATCTCAGTCTGCCTAAAGCCGCCAAAGTTCTTGCGCCGGTGACAGTTACTCAACCCGAAACCGACTTGTGTATGGCAATTTCTAACGAAGGCAGAATGCTGCTGTTTCCGTTGACGGACCTGCCCAGCCTGGGTAAGGGTAAAGGAAATAAGATTATAAATATTCCTTCTGCCAAGGCGCAAAGTCGCGAAGAATTTGTCAAAGTGCTCACGGTGGTACCACAAGGTGCATCCGTGAAGGTGCATGCCGGAAAACGCAATATGACGCTAACGCCATCCGATCTGGAACATTATCGTGGTGAACGCGGGCGCCGGGGCAACAAATTGCCTCGCGGATTACAGCGGGTCGATGAAATACAAATCATCGCGGCTCAAAGTAATGACGTGACGGATGAGCCGGAGTAAGCATTCCCCTTTGTGGCAGTCACTGGTGGTTCTGCTATCACTGAACTACACTCTTCAAATTAATCGTCTGAGTATCGTCTGATGTTAGGTATCGTATTTACGTCGCTGATTGAAATGCTTGAGGAAAAGGTGTCCCCGGAGTTTGCCGACGAAGTGATTACCGAAGCGGGGCTGGACAGCCAGGGTGCTTATACCGCAGTAGGGCGTTATCCGTTTGCAGAGCTGGTAAAAATCCTTAATGTGCTGGAGCAAAAAACCGGTAAAACCCAGGAAGAGCTACAGCATGATTTTGGCTATTATCTTTTTGGCCGGTTAGCCCAGTCACACGGTCAGGTAATGGCGGGGCGAGAGTGCCTGCTCGATGCACTTGAGGTTTTGGATGATGATATCCATGTTCAGGTAAAAAAGCTGTATCCGGATGCTGACCTGCCGCAATTCACCGTGCTATCGCGAACTGAAAAGGCGATGCGCTTGCGTTATTTCTCATCCAGAGACTTGTATGCTCTTGCTGAAGGGTTGATGGATGCAGCCGCCGATCATTTTGGTGATGCCCTTAAGCGAGAGACATTTAAAACCTCGACGCCGCACACGTATGAATTCAGCTTGTCGGTTAGCTGAAAATTTCCTATCGGCATAAAAAAAGCCTTAACAATCACTGTTAAGGCTTTTTCGCTCGCATTATCTGCTATTTGGCATTGGTACTTTCAAAGATCTTATCGGCCGAAGCGGCGACAAACCCCGTGTAGTATTTACCATCAGGCATTTTATAGCGCTGAGCAAACTCATAGAAGCAGCTGGGAATCATTTTAGATTCCGCTTCAAATTTTACATAAGCATGATCAGCCATCGTCGACGACTGCGCCAGATAGACAGATTCACCACCTTTGATTTCACCGCCTGAGTCATTCAGGGTAAAACCGGCGTCTTTAAGCATCTGGTTAACGTCCGCCAGCTCCTGCGTCTTTTTCAAAAAGTTTACGCTAACGGTAAAGTGATTTGCCCGAAAACCCCACGCTGCCAGCCAGGCAGCATATTCGGACTCTTCCAATAACATATCGTATTCCGCTTTAGACACAGTCCAATGCTTGCCGGAATACAAGAAGTTATCCGCTTCTACCGCGTCGTCATCCATCTGTTCAACAAGATGATGAATGATTTTCTGTGCTTTTTCAGACAATTCCTGAACACGAAGCTCGCTGATAAAGACTTTAGGTTTGGTTTCGTCAGGATGTTCGAAATGTCTGGCATCCAGCTTTTTAGCCTCAAAGTCGTACTCACCTTTTTCTTCGTAACCTAACGCCAGAAAGTGAGCCGCAAGTTTATCCAGCGACGTTTTTGGCAAGTTAAAGGTACGAAACGCAACGTGATCATTGACAATCTCATCGCCATTTTCACTATCTGCCAACAATTCATGAATCTTGTAAGCAGATGGGGTGATATCTACATAGTCTTCCCACAAATTCTCAAACAGGGTATCGACATTAGAATGCATAAAAACTCCCTCTTACATGGTCAGGCCAGGACTTAGTTTGCCTGGTAGTGTCACCTTCTCAAGCTCTACAGACGCTACCGGATACGCGCAGTAGTCTGCAGCATAAAATGCGCTGGCGCGGTGGTTTCCACTGTCGCCTACGCCGCCAAAGGGTGCTGCACTGCTGGCGCCTGTGATAGGACGGTTCCAGTTAACAATACCGGCACGGATGCGCTCGAAAAAGTATTGCCAATCATCTGCGCTGTCACTAATCAGGCCGGCTGACAACCCGAAGCTGGTGTTGTTTGCTTCTTCAATGGCGCTGTCAAAGTCGGTGTAGCGAATGACTTTGATCAACGGACCAAAGTGCTCTTCATCCGGTAATTTATCCAGCATGTCCGTCACATCAATGATGCCTGGTGTGGCAAAACCTTTGTTAGGATCGCGCTGCTCCAGCGGAAGCAGTACCTTAGCGCCCATTTCAACCAGTTGCTCCTGCGCATCTACCATCAGTTTTGCGGCATGAGCGGAAATCATAGCACCCATGAACGGTTGATCCTGCGCATCATACTCATCAACGTGAATATCTTTTGTCACTTCAATCAAACGGGACAAAATGGCATCGCCTTGCTCGGTTGCCGGAATGAAGACGCGACGGGCGCATGTGCAGCGTTGCCCTGACGTTATATACGCAGATTGAACAATATCGTGCACCGCTGCTTCAGTATCTTCGACTTCCTTGACTATCAGCGGGTTATTCCCACCCATTTCAAGCGCCAGAATTTTACCCGGATGACCGGCAAACTGTTCGTGCAGCATTTTACCAGTGCGCGAGCTGCCAGTGAAAAACAAGCCATCAATCCCGGCGTGCGAAGCCAGCGCCTTACCGGTTTCAACTTCACCCTGTACCAGGTTCAGTACACCCTTAGGCAAGCCCGCCTGTTCCCACAATTTCATGGTTTCCTGCGCTACCATGGGCGTCAGATCGCTTGGCTTAAAGATAACGGTGTTACCCGCCAGCAATGCCGGAACAATGTGTCCGTTGGGCAGATGACCCGGGAAATTATAAGGGCCGAAAACGGCGACAACACCGTGCGGCTTGTGACGAATAAACGCTTTACCTACCGGCATTGCATTTTCAACCGTTCCGGTACGCTCATTATAGGCTTTTTCAGAGATGCCGATTTTACCCATCATCGCGCCAACTTCTGTTGCCGTTTCCCACTCAGGTTTGCCGGTTTCTCTGGCGATGACCTTAGCCAGTGCGTCTTTATTCTGTTCTAATAACTCACCGAATTTTTTGATAACGGCCAACCGCTCGTCAACGGTTTTTCTGGCCCATTGTGGCGATGCCTGACGCGCCGCTGAAATTGCACTGTCGACCTGCTGGGCGGTGGCGGATTTACCTTCCCAGATAACTGCGTTCTTTGCCGGATCGGTGGACGTAATATCGTGTCCTTCACCTTCGACCCATTCACCATTGATAAAGTGTGTCGTTTGCATGTAGTTATCCTGTATTAATTTTTTGAATGTACGGGCGCAAAGCGCACGTATTCACCGGCACTAATGTTTAATGCGGCGGCTGCCTGACGCGAAATTACAGCAACCTGCTGCTCTTCGCTGACTACCATCTCTGTGGCAACCGCTCTGAAATCATCGACCGATGTGTTGATGATATAGTAGCTACGCCCCTGAGCCGCTGTCTGGTCATCAATGATGATAGGCAGTTTGCGACTTTCCTGCGCAGTACGAATATGTGTCAGATTTGCTTCAACTGTCGGGCCGCCATCGAAAATATCGACATAGCCACGGCAACTAAAACCTTCCTCTTGGAGAAGCTGAAGCGCCGGCCGCGTCTTTTCGTGAACCTGCCCGATCACTTCCTGCGCGCGCTGGCTCAGCAAGCTGACATAAATAGGATATTTGGGCATAAGCTCAGCAATAAAGACCTTATTGCCTATCCCTGACAAATAATCCGCGGTGGGGAAGTCCATGGAGAAGAAATGTTCTTCTAACCACTGCCAGAACGGCGAACGGCCTTCTTCATCACTGACACCACGCATCTCCGCGATGATGGTTTCAGAAAAGCGCTCACGATGTTCCATCATGAACAAAAATCTGACTTTCGACAGAAAGCGACCATTGATGCCACCACGGGCGCATTCACGTAAGAACAGCGTGCAAATTTCTGTCACGCCGGTGTAGTCGTTACAGAAGGTAAGAATATCCACGGTATTGTGAATATTCAGCTCCCGTGAAGCGTGAACGACCTTACCCAGATGGTAATGATAAAACGCATCATCCAGGCCCACCGCGGCTTCAATACCCGTGGTGCCAACGACTTTACCCGTTTGGGTGTCTTCCATCACAAACAAATACGACTCGCAGCCAGGTTGACTGACCTGGCTGGTAAAGCCGGCTTCTGCGCGCTCAATTTTGTTTTTCAGCAGCTCTTCATTGACCGGCAATGAAGTAAAGCCGATGCCAGATTCCACGGCAATTTCGTGCAAGGACGAATAATCGCTTTGTCTGATTGGGCGAATGATATTCATGTTCGCTTACTCAACTGGTTATTTACTTGGCTTCAACAACAGCGGCAACAGCACGCTCAAAGCGCGCCAGACCTTCACGGATGTCTTCTTCCGGAATGATCAGAGACGGCGCGAAACGTACAACATTTGCACCGGCTACCAGCACCATCAGGTGTTCGTTGGCTGACGCAACCAGGAAGTCACGGGCACGGCCTTCGTAGTCTTTGTTAAGCGCGCAGCCTAACAGCATGCCTTTGCCACGGATTTCTTCAAAGACATTGTACTTATCGTTAATTTTGCCTAATAGCTCACGATACAATGCTTCTTTGGCTTCTACACCACTTAGTACTTCTGGCGTATTAACAATATCCAAAGCTTTTTCAGCAACGGCGCAGGCTAATGGGTTACCACCGTACGTACTGCCGTGCGTACCTGGTTTCAGATGCTCAGCAATTGCCGTTGTTGTCAGCATCGCGCCGATAGGGAAGCCGCCGCCCAGTGACTTGGCCGATGTCAGAATGTCAGGTGTGACGTCCAGCCCCATATAGGCATAAAGGTGACCAGTACGACCTACGCCAGACTGTACCTCATCAAAGATCAGCAGTGCATTGTGCTTGTCGCATAATTCGCGCACGCCTTTTACAAACGCCGGATCAGGAGAGATGATACCGCCTTCTCCCTGTAGCGGCTCCATCATTACTGCACATGTTTTATCAGAGATAAGTTTTTCAAATGCTTCCAGATTATTGTATTCGCAGTGATCAACCGCACCCGGTTTAGGACCGAAACCATCCGAGTAAGCTGATTGACCGCCTACAGTAACCGTGAAGAAGGTACGGCCATGGAAACCCTTGTTAAATGCAATAATCTGGTTTTTCTCTTCGCCAAACTTATCCAGCGCCCAGCGACGCGCAAGCTTCAGCGCTGCCTCATTGGCTTCGGCACCAGAGTTAGCGAAATAAACACGATCCGCAAAGGTGGCAGCGGTTAGCTTAGATGCCAGGCGTAAAGCTGGCTCGTTGGTAAAGACATTACTCAGGTGCCATAACTTGTTGCCCTGTTCGGTTAATGCATTAACCAGCTCAGGATGACAGTGACCCAACACGTTTACCGCGATACCGCCAGCAAAGTCGATGTACTCCGCACCGTCCTGATCCCAGACACGAGAGCCCTCGCCGCGCACCGGCACCATACCTGCCGGGTTATAGTTGGGAACCATCACTTCATCAAACGTTGCTCGAGTTACATTCATAGGTCATTACCTCTCTATCAGGCGTTTCTGGCGCGTAATTGCGCAATACTGAAACACAATTAGAAAATAAATTTGGTCAATATTATGTCATTATCAGCCGCGTTTGTCTTCCTGCGTACCTCTGCAAGCCCTTTATTTTCAAGGGGTTTGGCTTGTTTTGCAGGAAAAGTGAATAACTATCTAATATGGCTGCAGAACAGACTGGATACGCGAAAAGCTGTAGAGGGGATGAGTAATGGTTGTAGAGAACATTTCAGCCGTTGTGGCCTCATAATGCATGAATATCCACAAATTTTTTCAAAGCGTTAAAATAAATTCGGCAGGATTTGCAAAAATGTCGCCAGATTTCAGTATTTCCAGAGAACCGGCAGGGTACTGTTGCGATCGTAAAGCAAATTTACCCGCTTCCTTGCACAGCAATCGGGCGCGAAATAACATACGCACTTTCGTGTACTGACGTGCCTGACTGACAATTTTTGTCAACGCGTCGCAACTGTCCGCGCCCTCTGCTATATGCTGCGCAGTAGAATCTACTGGCGTTGCGGAGCGGTTGATCACGCCTGACAGACTGGCACCGAGCGCATCGGCGTTTCGCTGGATAAGGGTTTGAAGATGATGCGAAGAAGGGCGGATAGTGCTCAGCATTTCATGCTGCATTTGGTTATGCCGACGTGCTTCGCTCAACATGCTTTTGTGAACGTTATCAAAATCAGCGAAAAACATTCGGATGATGATCGCGCGGGCAACGTTAAACATCATCATCTGAAGCGCAACCCGGTTAGCATTTTGTCCGCCGTGTTTTGCCAGAAGCACAGCCGTTGCTGAGGTGGCTTGTGCGAAGCTTTGATGGTGCTCACGGACTTTTGTAAAGTTGGGACGTGATGGCGGTGCTATGCGTTCAGACACTAACAGGGGGATGAGCAGGGCCAGGTTATCAATGCCCAGAAAACTAAGGGCGGTACGCAGTTGCTTAACGGTTGCAGGCTTGCCTTGCGCATCTTTGCGGCGCAACATTGGCCGGTTTACCAGCGTGATAAGCGCCTGTTCCAGCCATGGCAGCGAAGCAATAAGCGGTGTAATGTGCGCAATTGAGCCGGTGCCCGAATGCAGTAAATGGAACAGCTTAGTCATGGTGGTGGTGCAGCCAACATGTTCACTGAACAGCATGGCAGGATGAGCAAGTCTTTGCGTGATTTGTGCATGCACAGATTGATGCAGCGCGTCGCTTAGCTTATCCACGACAGATGCGCTGGACTGCGCGTTTTGCTGCTTATGCTTGAGCGCAGACTGTTCGATATCGAGCAAGCGTCGGCGTGCATAGCTTTGCTCTGAGTCCTCGAACTTAACTTCGCCGGGCCGTCGCCGTGCTATGCGAACGCTATCAGGCTGGAGCATGAATTGCTCAAACGTTGTTTCAATGCCAGTGACTGTCAATGACGTACGGGAGGTCGGCAGGGCTCTGCTTGCTGCAAATCCCCGGGGGAGATAATGTCTGGCTGTATTATCGGGCGACTGCGTAGCTAGCATTGTGTTTACCGACCTGTGACGTTTATGACTTACCTTTTATCGGCAGCAACACAAAAAGATTAAATCAGGCAGACGATGCGAAGGTGTCGGCGTTGAGCAAAAAGTTATTGAGCATGGTGTGACCATGTTCAGTGAGTAGTGATTCAGGATGAAACTGAATACCCCAGATAGGGAGTGTTTGATGGGATATGGCCATGATCTCCCGATAGCCGGTGTTGTCCTCTACCCATGCATCAACATGAAAGGTATCTGGCAGCGTAGAAGGCTCGATGACCAGTGAATGATAACGGGTTGCATTGAATGGCGTTGGCAAGCCGGTGAACAGCCCTGTGCCTGCGTGGTCTGCCCTGGATACTTTGCCATGCAAAATATGACGGGCATTCGTCACCGTTGCACCAAATACCTGACCAATGGCTTGATGGCCAAGACACACACCCAGCAGCGGCACGCGGCCAGACGCGTATTCAATTGCTTTAAGGCTGATACCCGACTCATTCGGCGTGCAGGGGCCCGGTGATATGACTATTTTTTGCGGGGCCAGCGCCTCAATTTCACCTAAGGTAAGCTGGTTATTTCTGACAACCATCACCTCCTCGCCCAGTTCTTCGAAATACCGGGCAAGGTTGTGCGTGAATGAATCGAAATTATCAATAAGTAGTAACACGAGCGCGCTATGGTTTGGCGATAAAACCTACTGCTTCATATACCTTTTGCAGCGTTACGCTGGCTTTTTCAGAGGCTTTGGCTGCGCCGTCTTTCATAACACTGTCGAGATAGGCGCGGTCGTTTCTCAGGGTGTGGAATTTCTGCTGAATAGGCTCAACCAGTGCAACTACCGCATCAGCAACATCGCCTTTCAGGTGACCATACATTTTATCTTCATATTCAGGGACCAGCGCATCGATGGATTTGCCGGTCGCCAGAGAAAGTAGTGTCAGCAGGTTCGAGACACCCGGTTTTTCTTCCGGATTGAAGTAAATTCTGGCCTGTTCGTCAGAATCGGTCACGGCCCGCTTTATTTTTTTAGTCAGCTTTTTAGGCTCTTCCAGCAACCCAATAAAGTTGTTCGGGTTGGTGTCAGATTTAGACATTTTACGATCCGGTTCCTGCAGGCTCATTATGCGGGCACCAAATTCCGGAATATACGGGTCGGGCAGGGTAAAGACATCACCGCTGTACAAATTGTTAAAGCGCGTTGCGATATCCCGGGTCAGTTCCAAATGCTGCTTCTGGTCTTCACCAACCGGTACCTTATCTGCCTGGTACAGCAAAATATCGGCTGCCTGTAACACCGGATATGCGTACAAGCCGACATTGATATTGCTCATGTTTTTTGCTGACTTGTCTTTAAACTGAGTCATGCGATTGAGCTCACCCATCTGAGCATAACAATTCAGCACCCAGGAAAGCTGAGCATGCTCGGGGACATGTGACTGCACAAACAGGGTGCTTTTGTCAGGGTCGATACCGCAGGCAAGATATAAAGCCAGACCATCTAAGCATGCATCGTAAAGATTTTTAGGATCCTGACGTACCGTGATAGCGTGCAGGTCAACCAGCATGTACAGGCATTCAAAGTCGTCCTGCATTGATACCCACTGTTTCAGTGCGCCCATGTAATTGCCAATGGTTAACTGCCCTGAAGGCTGGCAGCCGCTTAAAACAATAGGTTTGTGACTCATGATGGTTCCTGACACTTATGAAGAATATAAAACTTATCGCGCTAGCTGACTTAGCTCGTTGCGCATCTTATCGATAACAGCCTTGTAGTCCGGCTCATTGAAAATCGCTGAGCCGGCGACGAACATATCTGCGCCTGCTTCTGCTACGGCACGAATGTTATCCACTTTTACGCCACCGTCAATTTCAATTCGAATATTTTTGCCGCTTTGGTCGATGCGGCGCTTTACGTCGCGCAGTTTATCATAAGTTGAATCCAGAAACTGCTGCCCGCCAAAGCCCGGATTCACTGACATAATCAGCACGTGATGCAGCTTCTCCAACGTGTAATCAAGATAGTGCAGAGGGGTTGCCGGGTTAAGCACTAAGCCAGGCTGGCAGCCTGCATCGATGATGGCCTGAATTGAGCGGTCCACATGGGCTGACGCTTCAGGGTGAAAGCTGATATAGCTGGCACCGGCTTCTGCAAACTTTTCTATCATGTCGTCTACCGGCTCTACCATCAGATGCACATCGATGGGGGCAGTAACGCCATAGTCCCGCAGCGCTTTGCACACCGTTGGCCCGATAGTCAGATTGGGTACATAATGATTATCCATCACATCAAAGTGCACGATATCCGCACCCGCCGCGAGCACAGCGTCTACCTCTTCGCCAAGACGCGCAAAATCAGCAGAAAGAATAGATGGTGCAATCAAAAAGTCAGACATGCTTATTCCTCAGTAGCTAAACGTGACCTGATACGCAACACCAGCACAGAGGGCTCAGGTGCCGTGCTTTCAGGGGGCATGTAAAGGAGTCACAGACTACCGCATTTTGACAATGTCGTCATGTAAGAAACAGATTTGCTTCATCTTTTCATTACTTGAAACCTGTTGCGCATAAGTTGTGCAGTTGCACTATGCTTGCTTTGTTATGGTGCATAAGCATCTTTGCATACGCATTGAAAACCCAAAAAAATATTTGCGATAATGAAATATTTATTCATTTTAAACAGCTAGTTATGCACTCTTTCTGCTGAAATCTTCATCTTTATGACGCACGGGCACCGCTTTTGCGTTGAGTCATGCCAACAATAAAAATTGACAGAAAAAACTTAATTATTATCGACTTATCGAAATTTGGAGAACACACATGAGAAAGACATTGCTAGCACCCGTTGCTGCCAGCCTCATCGTAGCAGGTTTTGTTGCTGCTCCGAGTCATGCCGATGAACTGACGGCGAATGTCAGCGTAACCAACAACTACATCTGGCGTGGTCTGACGCAGACAACGAACGAAGCCGCAGTGCAGGGTGGTATCGACTATGCGCACGATAGTGGGTTCTACGCAGGGACCTGGGCGTCAAATGTTCAGTATGGCGCGGATGATGTGTACTCTTACGAACATGACCTTTACGCAGGCTTCGCGGGAGAAGCAGAAGGGTTCAGCTATGATGTGGGTTATCTTTATTACAACTATGACGCTGAAGCAGAGTTTGACTTCGGCGAAATTTACGGCACAGTCGGATACGATGCGCTGAGTTTGAGCCTGTATGTTTTAGCCAATACGGAAGCTGATGAAGCGCCTGGTCAGGATTTCGGATTCGGAAAAGCCACCTATGTGTCACTGGACTATGCAATGCCGGTGATGAACGGCACCGAGTTAGGCTTACATGTTGGTCACCATCAGGGCGACTTTGCCGAAGCATTTAACGGGTTGACCGATAGCTATGTTGACTGGGCGGTCTCGTTGTCTAAAGACGGCTTTGGCTTCGCCATTACCGGCACCGATATGGATTCTGATGAACCAGCCGCAGGCGGTGCCTATGATAATGACGAGATAAAGTTTGTTGTCTCTTACGCTGTAGATTTTCAGCTATAACGTCATTTTACTAAAAAGCCGGTGTGCAGGAAGTGTTCTGCACACCGGCTTTTTTTGAATTGCACAAAAGATCAGCTTGTTCATTTTTGCCAGCGTATTATAATGAGGTTAAATTTTAATCTACGAGCCCATCATGTTTATCAGGGAAAAGGTAAAAACGCTGGCTGCTCTGGGAAGTGTAACAGCAGGTTTATGGATGTTAGCCTCTGTCAGTGCCCTGGATCAGGCAGAGCAATGCCGGCAGGAAATCACTTCAGGCGCCACTCAGCGGGATAAGAGTGAGTGCAGTTCACAGATGCCGATTAGCTGGAGAGCCTGGGCCTCCGGTAAGTCATTGTCTATTCAGTTCCATTTTTTCGATTTGCTGGAGCTTCTCTATGGTGGCGAATCGGATGGCCGTTTCTCTGGTCAGGGCAATTAGTCAGTCAGATAAATCGCGACCACGCATTATCGCGGTGATTCTGAGTGTTCTGGCAAGTGCATTTGGCGTACAAAGCCAGCAAAATTATCAGCGGGATTTCTCTGAGAAATCTCCCCTTCCGTATATTATTACCGGCATCATCGTCACTGCGTTACTTGTAGGCGGATTGATGGCGCTGGTACTCTTTATCACCAGCAAATAAAGACGACTACAGCGCGCGTGCCATATCGGGGGGCGAAAAGTACGCAAGGACCTCTGCAGCCGGCTTTCTCAAATCGCCCTTTTGACTGATAGAGCGTTTGACCGACAGCATTGAAATTGATGCGCCCTGGTACATTGTTCTGATGACGGGGAGGTCGTGGTTGGAGATTAGAACCGGAATGCCTCGCCGTGTCGAGGTTTTATGGGCAAGGGAGGCCAGTTTTGATTGCGCATCCATACCAAACCCACGGGTCGCGTAGCTTGTAAAAGCTGCTGTTTTACTGATGGGCGCGTAGGGCGGATCGCAGTAAATGACGTTACCTTTGCGTGCCCGGGAAAATACTTTCTCAAAGGGCAGACAGGTAAATGTCGCCCGCTGCGCCTTTTCAGCAAAACGATACATTTCTTCTGCGGGGAAGTAGGGTTTCTTGTAACGACCAAAGGGCACATTAAAGCGTCCCCCCAGGCTATAGCGACACAGCCCGTTATAACCGTGCCGGTTCAGGTAGACGAAGAGCACTGCGCGGTGATATTCATCACTGGTGTGATTAAACTCTTCCCTAAGCGCGTAGTAAGCATCTTCGCAATTGTAAGCCGCAGTGAAGTATCGCCGGGTATCAAACACCAGCGCGTCCGGTTGGGCTTTAAGCAAGTTATACAGGTTAATCAGATCAGGATTAATATCGTTTAGCAGGTAGCGTTTGTAGTCGGTGTTTAAAAACACCGAGCCAGCACCAACAAAAGGCTCTATGAGTTTGTTAGCTTGCGGCAACTTCGCATTAATGTGCTCTACCAGACTGTACTTACCCCCGGCCCACTTCAAAAAGGCCCGGTTTTTCTTTTGCGTCATGCTGATTGATTAATACCTACACGCAGTCGAAGCTACAGGTGTGCTTCAAATCGATATGGACTGTTATTATTTGGCAGGTGTAGCGCTAAAAAGTCAGACGAAGCAGACCAACACAATACCCAGTTCAGTGATTGTATCCGGCATCATCGATCGCGACAACCAACAATATGAACTATCACAAAAATACCCGCTGTTTAGGATTAAAACGCTAACGTTTATGTCCTGACTGTACAGTTCTTCCGCGCAGATAATGAGTGTTAGATGAGACTTTCTTTTCCAGTGCATCGCGGCTGGCATGCCAGGACTGAGAAGGGCGTTGTACACAGTTCCTGCCTGCCTTTTTCGCGCTATATAGCGAGGCATCAGCAATGCTCAGTAATTCTGTGGCATCTTCTGCCTGGCTGGGTACAAGCGAAGCAATACCAAAGCTTGCAGTGACGGATAACATTTTGCCATCTTCCATCACAATGGGCGAATAGGCGATGGTTTTGCGGATGTGCTCAGCGAGATCAAAAGCGTCATTCTCACTGGTATTGGGCAACAGAATAGCGAACTCTTCACCGCCATAGCGCGCAGCTAAATCGGTGTGGCGCAAAATGTTTCGCTGCAGACACTTACCAACATGCTTTAAACATAAATCCCCAATCAGGTGGCCGTGGGTGTCATTAAACTGTTTGAACTTATCAATATCCAGCAAAATCAGGCTGATTGTGGTTCTGTCACGCAT
>CAZOYR010000019.1:0-3809 GCA_964584105.1 uncultured Alteromonas sp. | reverse complement strand
GCCAGAGACAACCAGGCGTAGATTTCATTCTCAAATTTACCTTTTACCACCACCACGGTGAGCGCCAGTGCACAGCAAAACATGACTGCCGGACCATATATCAGGGATAACGAATCAGTGTAAGCGCGTCCGTCTGATATGAGTGAAGGCAGCTCGATCCACGACATGAGTGTAGCTGAAATGATGCCGCCGATAATAACAAGCTCAGTGCCGAAAAGCGCAAGCGTCCAGCGCCAGACCCGACGGGTAACAATAGGGTAGGATCCATCGACCAGCATGCCGGCGGTAATAATAATAGGAAAGCCCAAATGCCAGGCAATCCACAGCCAGGCTGCATCGCCGGTCGAGGCTGTGATAAGTGAAAATGTCTCCAGGTTATCGGTTAGCAGCCCGACCTGAAAGGGAGCCAGTAGCGCGACCCACAGATAGGCCATCGATAAAATGCCAAACGTCAGCATGCCGGTGCGCCGGAAATGCGCATAGAGCAATATGGCTGATATGGCTTCCAGAATGAAAACTGCGGTGCCATAAGCACCAAGAAAACCGATTGATTGTGCCCCGGGTTGTTGTGCCTTAACCAAAGCCCACGCCGAACCACCAAGCACGATGATTGCCAGAACAACCAAAATGCCATACTGCATCATGCTAGGGCGCGTTATTAATTGAGAATATTTTTGCATGAGGTTAATTGTCTAAATCGGGACATTCCTGAATCTTCCCAAACAATGCATTGAACATCTGTGAGGTAGCCGGGTTAATGAGATAGTACTTATACATTAGGCTATTGCGGTTTGATCAAGTTTCCTGCAAATCAAACCTGTCGGGGGAGCAAACACTTGTAAAGTAAGAAAAAGGAAGGGCTAAGAATTATTCTTTATTTCAGCAAGCACCTGGTCTGCGGCTTTAACAAAAGCGTTACTCTTGCCTGGGTACGGGGGGAGCAGCGACATCGCCTGGCGGGCTTCGGTGACTGAGCCAAAGGGCTGTTTAAATAAAAGCACGTACCAGGGGCCGCCATATCGCTGTGTCTGGTATATCCAGACTTTATCCTGTAACTGATGGTCACTGATAAAATCACGCAGAAGTGGCGCATCTTTCAGGCCAGCCAGTTGAATAACAAAATCATTCGGGGTAAGCAGTGACAGAAGTGTCTGGTTATCCAGCGCATCTGATGTTTCTGTTATCGATTCGGTCTCAGAGACTTTCTTTGTACTTAGTTCGCGAGCTTCTTTTATCATTGATACGGCAAACGCTGCATCAATGGATGGTACCGGTGCAGTCTCGGTCTCTTTATCGCGACCTTTATCGACATCAGTATCGTCCGACGGGTCTGACACCGGGTTATCCCGCGCCAAACGTTTTTCGTTCATGTCCTTAACAGCAGTTTGCCAGTCTGTAATTCTGGGCTGCGCGCTGACAACGTTCTCGTCAGTATCAGCGGCTATCTCAGATTGCGTCTCGTCTGTGCCAGATAGTGGCTCCTGAGACGCCGGATTGTTCAGGGCTTCTTTATTTTCATCAACAGGCTGGGACTCAATCAGTTCGCGGTAAGCGCTGCCTGGCGGAGGTAATGCTGGTTGTTCCTGCGCGGTTTCTTGCTCTATCGGAGAGAATAACGCCTCCAGTTCGCTGGAATACTGCCAGGCGATAAGTGCTGTGAAGCACATCAGAAAAAGCAGAATGGCACTGCCCCAGAACCACGGCGACTTCAGCCGGTTACGTGCAACCGTTTGCTGCGCGGCGCTGCGCTCATCAAGCCTGGCCTGAAATGCCTGCCGCCGCTGGCTGATAAGCTGATCCAGTTCAGAGCCCACCTGCTGCGCCATAACAGACTGGCTTGAAATGAGCAGAGGCGTATTGGTATTTTTGGCTGGCAGCCATTGTTTTGCCTGTTCTGCCCATTCCGACTGACCAAATAACAACACATTGAGGTGCTGTTTGTTACTGGCAAACCGGCTTTGTAATACCAAATCCCATAATTCCTGAAGCAATGCATCAGGCATATGTTCAGCCTGGGTGATAGTAATCAGGACCGGTCCATGATGCTGATTTAACTCAGCCATCAACTCATTCAGGGGTCGAACATAGCTGCCTACCTGCTGCCCCAGTAACTGCTGGCAAAGCTGTCTGCGATAATCGTGAAGCTCAAGGGTCGGTTTGGCTGTCAGGTAGGCGATATCTGTGTCTTCGTTTTGATTAAAAACAAAGGCATCGAGGGTCTTTTGCTGCTGCGCAACAGAGTCTCCGCTGACAAAAATCAGTTGAGAGGAATAGGTAACCAGATACTCCAGTCGTTCATGCAGTGGTGATTGCACGCGCGCTCCCTAAAGACTTGCCTGTCGATAACAGCCAAAGTGCCTGATTTACATCCGGCGTCCAGATGAAATGACGAGGTTATCGATATCGATTAACGGCCCAGAATGTCTTCTAACATTTGCTGTGTGACCTGCTGCGTGACCACCGCCTTCCCGATGGTAGTGGGAATGACGAAACGAAGTTGACCGGCCTCTACTTTTTTATCTCTACGCATGTGAGGAAGATACGCATCAATTGTCATTGAATCTGGTCCATTTACTGGCAATGAGAAAGCGCTTAGCAAGTGCTTTACACGCTCTGTCTGCGCGGCGTTCAGCCAGTCTAATTTCTCAGCCGCCTGACAGGCCATGACCATCCCGGCCGCCACCGCTTCGCCATGCAGCCAGTTGCCGTACCCCTGTTCAGCTTCAATGGCATGACCAAAGGTGTGTCCCAGGTTCAGAATTGCCCGCAGCCCGCCTTCGCGTTCATCCTGAGCGACCACGTCAGCTTTTATTGCGCAGCACTGATGAATGACATCAATAAGTGCTTTTTCGTCCAGCGAGCGAAGTGCGCTGACCGACTGCTCAAGGTGAGAGAAAAACGCTGCATCGTAAATAATGCCGTATTTGATCACCTCTGCCATGCCAGCTGCAAACTCTCTGGGTGGCAGACTTTGTAATGTATTAACGTCGATGGCCACCAGCACCGGCTGATAAAACGCGCCAATCATGTTTTTACCCAGCGGGTGATTGACGGCTGTTTTACCGCCAACGGACGAATCAACCTGAGACAATAGGGTCGTGGGAACCTGGATGAAAGGTACGCCGCGCTGATAGGTACTGGCAACAAAACCACATAAATCACCTATAACACCGCCACCCAGCGCGACCAGGGTCGTATCGCGGGCTGCATTGAGTTCAAGCAGGCGCGTCATAATGTGTTCATACTGCGCCAGCGATTTGTACTGCTCACCATCGGGAATAATAATGGTTTCGACCTGCTTATCGCCGCAGGCAGCAATAGCCTTATCCAGATATAAGGGGGCTATGGTTTCGTTGGTGACGATGACTGCCATCGGCCCCTTTATATAGGGCATAAAAAAACCAGTCTGCGCAAGCAGACCGGCTTTTATCTCAATGGGATAACTACGCTCGTTTAAATCCACTGTTAACGTCGACATGAGCGCAACTCCTGATGTTAATTAAAACAAATCGATTTTACTGACAATTTGGTTTGCTACGGCACGAGCAGACTGGTCATCGGTGTCGATAACATAATCCGCAACTTCTTCATAAAGCGGATTGCGTACTTCGGCAAGCTCGCGAAGTACAGTCTCAGGCTCTCCGTGCTGGAGTAGCGGTCTGCGCTTATCGCGCTGTGTACGAGCAACCTGTTTATCAATCGTGGTCTGCAGGTATACAACAATACCCCGTGCAGAAAGACGATTACGCACGTCTTTATTCATCACTGAACCGCCACCGGTTGCCAGTACGATGCCCTGCTTGTCGGTA
>CAZOYR010000018.1:0-42332 GCA_964584105.1 uncultured Alteromonas sp. | reverse complement strand
TTTTAACTTCTCGTCTTAATGTGTGGGCCGGTTTTCATGCCGGTCCGGTAAGAGGGTAACCATGAAATATATTTTCCTGATTGGATTATTACTGATCACCTATGGCGCGGCTGGCGCTTCAATTATTGATGGCGAAGACGGCTACCGTCTGTGGCTGAAATACAATCCGATTAACGATGATGACCTCAAAGCAACCTATGCCAAGCAGGTCTCTTCGTTTTATCTTAGCGGCGATTCAGACACCATGAAGGTCATTGGTGAGGAACTTACCTTTGCCCTTAACGGTATGCTTGCGCAAGCTAAGCAGGTAAACGCATCGCAGGCCGGACTGATTGTTGCGGCCGGCGATAAGGCAAGTGCGCTGGCGGCCCGCCATAAGCTTGATTTAAAGGCGGCGGGTGATGAAGGGTATCTGGTTTATCAGGTACAGCATGGTAATGCCGAAAAGGTGATGGTACTGGCAAATACAGAGGTGGGGGCATTGTATGGCACCTATCGGTTGCTGCGTCAGTTGCAGACCCGTCAGCCACTAGCAGACATGGCAATTGTGTCACAACCGGATATCCAGTTGCGGGTGCTTAATCACTGGGACAACCTGGACCGTCATGTAGAGCGCGGTTATGCGGGTGAGTCTATCTGGGACTGGCATAAGCTGCCTGATTATCGCTACCAACGCTATGTTGACTATGCACGGGCGAATGCATCGATTGGCATCAACGGGACGGTACTTAACAATGTTAACGCTGACCCGTTAATTTTAACTGCTCAATATCTGGAAAAAGTGAAAGCACTGGCAGATATGTTTCGGCCTTATGGCATCAAGGTTTATCTCTCCGTAAAGTTCAGCTCGCCGCAGTTAATTGGTGGCCTGGATACGTCCGATCCGCTGGATGAAAATGTGCAGCAGTGGTGGCAAGCCAAAGTTGAAGACATTTATAAACAAATTCCGGATTTTGGTGGCTTTCTGGTTAAAGCCAATTCTGAAGGGCAACCCGGCCCGGGAGACTTTGGACGCACGCATGCCGAAGGCGCGAACATGCTCGCCAGCGCACTTGCGCCTCACGGTGGCACAGTGATGTGGCGAGCATTTGTGTATGCCAATGAAAAGAACGAAGAACGTTCCAAACAAGCCTATTCTGAATTTAAACCGCTGGATGGCAAGTTTGATGACAATGTGCTGGTGCAGGTGAAAAACGGGCCCATCGACTTTCAGCCCCGCGAGCCGTTCAGTCCTTTGTTTGGCGCGACACCTGAGACACCGTTGATGATGGAATTTCAGATTACCATGGAGTACCTAGGATTCAGCACGCACTTTGTTTACCTTGGACCCATGTATGAAGAAGTGCTAAGCGCTGATACCTTTGCCAGGGGGGAAGGCTCCACAGTAGCCAAAGTGATTGATGGTAGTTTGTTTGATAACAATACCTCAGGAATGGCGGGTGTGGCGAACATTGGTACCGACCGTAACTGGACCGGACATATTATCCTGCAGTCGAACTGGTACGTATTTGGCCGAATGGCGTGGAACCCGCAAATCTCCGCCGAACAGGTTGCTGATGAGTGGGTTCGCATGACATTAAGCAACGATAACGAGGTGGTCGCCACCGTCACTGACATGATGATGAAAAGTCATGAAATTACAGTCAATACGATGACACCACTAGGTTTGCACCATATCATGGGCGCCGGACACCACTATGGCCCCGCTCCCTGGGTAGACTCACTGGGACGAGCTGACTGGAATTCGGTGTATTATCATCGCGCCGACGATGAGGGTATCGGGTTTGACCGCTCACCTTCGGGCGTCAATGCGGTGGAGCAGTATTTCTCACCGCTTAAAGAGCAATTGGCCGATCCTGCCACGACGCCGGAGAAATACCTGCTTTGGTTCCATCATTTACCCTGGGATTATGAGATTAAATCATCTGGGCGCACGCTTTGGGATGAGCTGGTACACCGTTACTACAAGGGTGCCAGAGATGTAAAAGCGCTGGAACAGCAGTGGGATAGTCTTAAAGGTGACATTGACCCGTTACAATTCAACCAGGTGCAGATGGCTATGGATATTCATGTTAAAGAAGCGCTTTGGTGGCGCAATGCGTGTGTACTCTATTTTCAGCAATTCTCTGACATGCCAATTCCTGATGGGCTGCCAAAACCTGAAAAATCATTAAAGCAATACCAAAAAATGTCGTTTCCTCATGCCCCTGGGCAGGGATAACGTAGCAAGGTATGTCCGTATTCGAACCTATCGCTAAAACATTCAGAACATGGGGAACCGCTTGTCTGCGCAAATGTGTTCTGAGTGTTGCGGCCTTTTTATTATTGTTAGCGATGCCGGTAGCTGCCAACTCTACCCTGAATGTCATCACGTCACTGAGTACCAACGATCCTATGTACGAAGGTCTGGTGAGATTTAAAAAAGAGGTGGAATCGGCGTCACAAGGACATCTGTCAGTGCGCATTTTTGTGGGATCGCAGCTGGGCAATGACAGCGATATGCTCGAACAGGCAATGCTGGGCGCCAACGTAGCAGTGCTTGCCGATGGAGGAAGGCTGGCGGTTTACCAGAATGAACTTGGCATACTGGGGGCGCCATATCTTGTTGAAAATTACGAACAGCTCAATGTATTGGTTGAGTCACCGTTGTTTTCTAAGTGGGCTGACAGTCTGGCGAAGCGCCACGGACTGCATATTTTTTCGTTTAACTGGTGGCAGGGTGCAAGGCACCTGCTGACCCAAAAACCGGTGTTCGTACCATCGGATTTGCAAGGAATAAGGATGCGCACGATCGGTGCACCAGTATGGATACGAACTATCGACGCGATGGGAGCCACACCCACGCCACTGGCCTGGGCGGAAGTATACAGCGGTCTCCAGCAGCAGGTTATAGATGCGGCAGAGGCGCAATATACCGGCATGTGGGGCGCGCGCTTATATGAGGTTATAACTCATGTCACCAAAACCGGGCACATCCAGCTTATTTCTGGTCTGGTGGGAAGTGAGCGCTGGTATCAGTCACTCAGCCCCAGCCAGCAAAAAATTGTCACGCGGGCTGCCATAGAGGCAGGCCGTTTTGCGTCGGAACAGGTATTCACCGAAGAGGTAAAAATTGAGAAAGCGCTAAAAGCACACGGCGTTGTGATAGCTGAGCCAGATACTGCGCCATTCCGGCAATCTGCTGAGGTGGTTTATCAGAATCTTGGCTACGCAGCATTGTTCCAGGATATCCAAACACTGTTACAGGAGGCTGACGATGCGAATAATTCATCGCATTGAGCGGTGGCTGTGTGTGTTGTTGCTGATTGCTATCGTGTTTTTGGTGTTTATCGCTGCCATCATGCGAACCCTTGGATATCCGATTATTTGGTCGGTTGATGTTGCACAATTACTGTTCGCCTGGCTGGCAATGCTTGCGGCCAATCAGACATTTCATCATGGACAACACGCGAGTGTAGACATTTTTACCCGGCGTTTAAATCCGGCCTACAGAGAATTGCTTCTCTCTGGCTTAGATGTGCTGATGATCGCCGTTCTTGGTGTTCTTGTTTGGTTTGGTATTGAGCTGTTTATGGCAAATCCGCAGAGAACATTAGGGAGCACCAGCATCGCCTATCGCTGGGTAACACTCTGTGTGCCGGTAGGCGCTGTATTAATGATCCTGACTTTGGCTACCCGCCTGACAAAGCGTCATCATCGTGAAGACCCGGAGGCAGGGTTATGATAATGCTGCTGCTGTTCCTTCTTTTGTTGGCTGTTGGGCTTCCGCTGGCATTTTGTCTTCTCATCGCAGGGCTTAGCTATTTTATAAGCGTTGAAAGCCTACCCATTGCAGTTGCGGTGCAACGGCTGGTCGCCAGCAGTCAAAGCTTTCCGTTGCTAGCCGTGCCTTTTTTTATTCTGGCCGGACACATTATGAATCATTCCGGTATTACCCAGCGGCTGATCAGCTTTTCAAATTTGCTGGTGGCCTGGATTGCTGGTGGCCTGGCTCATGTCACTATTATTCTCAGCGCACTGATGGGTGGGGTGTCGGGCTCAGCCATCGCTGATGCGGCTATGCAGGCACGTATTCTGGGCACACCGATGCAGACATCGGGGCTGGGCAAAGGATTCAGTGCTGCGATTGTCACCATCAGCGCACTAATTACAGCCTGTATCCCACCCAGTATCGGCCTTATTTTGTACGGCTTTGTGGGCAATGTATCTATCGGCAAATTATTTATTGCGGGGATCGTCCCGGGCATCTTATTGACCATGACGCTAATGCTTACTGTTTTTTTTCAGGTTAAAAAGCACTATCCGGAGCAAGCGGAAGGCAAGAAACGGCCACATCTCGAGCAAATAATGCGTTCAATGAACGATTGCAAATGGGCACTGCTGTTCCCGGTCATTCTTATTGTCACTATTCGATTTGGTATTTTCACACCCTCAGAAGCAGGAGCCTTTGCGGTGGTCTACGCAGGGATCATTGGCTTTTGGTGCTATCGGGAGCTTACGGTTGACAGCCTCATTACATCGTTAAAAGACAGTATTGATGATATCGGTATGATCATGCTGATTATTTTAAGCGCGGGGGTGGTGGGATATGTCGTCGCCTACCAGCAGCTCCCCGTATCACTAGCGCAAGCTGTCAGTGACCTGACCAGTCAGCCAATTCTTGTGCTGTTGTTGTGTCTGGTTTTTTTACTCTTTGTAGGCATGTTAATGGAAGGGACGGTTATTGTACTGCTGCTGACGCCGATTCTTGTGCCAGTGGTCCAGGCGGTGGGCATTGACCCAATTCATTTTGGTGTGCTGATGATGATCATTGTTACCTTCGGAGGGACGACGCCGCCGGTAGGTATTGCGATGTATTCTGTATGCAACATCATGCAGTGCCCTACAGACGAATATGTCAGCGCGGCCTGGCCGTTTTATCTGGCGGTAATGGGATTGATCACGCTAATGGCTCTTTTCCCCTCTATCGTCCTTTTTCTGCCTGAACTGATTTACTAATTCCTAACGGGGAAATCCATCATGAAAATTATCGATGCCAAAGTGATTGTGTGCTCTCCGGGGCGTAACTTTGTTACATTAAAAATAATAACTGACGAGGGTGTATATGGTATTGGTGATGCCACACTCAATGGCCGTGAAAAGTCGGTAGTCAGCTATCTTCAGGATTACATATTGCCGGCACTTATTGGCAAAGACCCACATCGAATCGAAGATATCTGGCAGTTCTTTTATCGCGGTGCATACTGGCGTCGTGGACCGGTGGGCATGACCGCGCTGGCCGCCGTCGATGTTGCCCTATGGGATATTAAGGGAAAAGTAGCGGGTTTGCCCCTTTACCAGCTGCTGGGTGGGCGCAGTCGCGACCGTATAATGACCTACACGCATGCTAATGGCCGGTGTATGGAGTCCACTCTGGATGCTGTCGGTCAGGCGGTCGATGAGGGATATAAAGCCGTGCGCATTCAGTCTGGAATACCAGGAATGGCCAGCACCTACGGGGTAGCCAAAGACGGTCATAAATATGAGCCGGCTGATGCAGATTTGCCTTCAGAAAGCGTCTGGTCAACCGAAAAGTATCTTAATTTCATGCCTGAATTGTTTGATGCCGTACGCAGCAAGTATGGCGACGATGTTCACTTGCTGCACGATGTTCATCACAGGCTTACCCCTATCGAAGCAGCACGGCTTGGAAAAGAGTTAGAGCCATTCAAGTTATTCTGGCTGGAAGATTGTGTGCCAGCGGAAAATCAGGAAAGCTTCAGGCTTATTCGCGAGCACACCACCACACCGCTGGCGGTAGGTGAAGTGTTTAACTCAATTCATGATTGTCGCGAACTGATACAAAATCAATATATTGATTATATCCGCTCAACCATCGCTCACGCCGGTGGCATCACTCAGGTCCGTAGAATCGCTGACTTTGCGTCGTTATTCAACGTACGCACTGGCTTTCATGGGGCAACCGATCTATCCCCTGTTTGCATGGGCGCGGCGTTGCATTTTGATTACTGGGTACCAAATTTCGGTATTCAGGAACACATGCCGCATTCGCAAGAAATGGAGTCTGTATTTACGTTTGATTATACGTTTGAAAAAGGCTTCTTCACCCCCGGAGAAGCACCGGGACATGGCGTGGATATTGACGAAAAGTTGGCGAGTAAATATCCCTACAAGCGCGCGGCGTTACCGGTGAACAGGTTGGAAGACGGTACACTCTGGAATTGGTAATCACTGCCGAGAGTTTGTGATAATATGCAATTCCTGCACGCTCTGGATGTGACATATAAGAGCATGCAGGATTACACCAGACGATATTTGGTGTGGGTATTTACTGAACCAGCTTTTTAACCGCTTGTACCAATGTTTGCATTCCTGATTTAACCTGTTCAACGCTGCTTGATACGGAAGAGACAGCATCCTGTCCCTGAGAGGCGCTTTTGTCGATGTCATCCATTTGCGCATTGATGTCGTCAATTAGTCCCGAATTAGTGGTGACCACATCTTCAATATCCTGCGTCGCATCGCTGGCTCTTGCGGCAAGTGTGCGTACCTCATCAGCCACCACGGCAAACCCACGGCCGGCTTCACCAGCCCGAGCTGCCTCTATCGCAGCGTTTAATGCCAGCAGGTTTGTTTGCTCAGCAATACTTCGGATAGTACCTACGATATTGCGGATGTCAGTGGCCTGGGCCGCCAGCTTTTCGCTACTTTCATTTGCTACTGTAACCTGCTGACGAATAGCTGCTGAAATGTCTTGTGCAGCGGCCAGCGAAGAAATAGCTTCATCTGTATATTGTGAAGTAGTTGCAGAGGTGTCTGACGCCAGGTTAATCGCATTGGTGGCAGCTTGTATTCGCGGTGTGATATCGGCGGCAAATTTAACAATACGTTCTATGTTGCCCTCGTTATCGCGAATAGGGTTGTAGGTAGCCTCCAGCCACACTTCCTGTTTATTACCATTAAACCGGCGAAATCTGCCGGCCTGATATTCACCGGCGGCCAGCTTTCGCCAAAAGTCCGGTTGTTCCATATAAAACGCGTCATCACAAAATATTCTGTGATGTTTACCAATGATATCGCTAAGCGAGACTTTCATCGTCTTAAGAAAATTCTCGTTAGCATTAAGAATGTGACCATCAGTGGTAAACGTAATGACGGCCATCGACTGTCCAAGGGCAGATAACAGCGCTTCGTTTTCCACAGCTTTAAGATGTTCTTTGGTGATGTCGGTAGCAAGTTTAATAATCCGGATGACATTACCGAATTCGTCCTTAACCGGAAAATAGGTTGCCTCAAGCCACAGCGTCGCGCCTGATTTGTTAACGCGCTCGAACTGACCTTTAAACGATTTACCGGCTTTTAAGTCCTGCCAGAATTTTTTGTACTGCTCAGAGTTAACCAGAGCGGGTTTGCAGAATGTTCGATGGTGCTTACCGATCACTTCGTGCCGTGCATATCCAACCACGCCTAAAAACGCATCGTTCACATCCAGTACGGTACCATCCAGCTCAAAGGCAATCATTCCCATATGACCAACAATGGCCAGAAAGTTTTCCGTTCGCTCTTGCGCCAGGGTATCGCGGGGGGCGGGTGGTTGTTCCTTTTTTCTTAAAAATAGCATCGGCATCTCCATTTACTCTCGAACAAGTTATATCAATGTCTAATATCAGCGCAATCAGAAATATTACTTATTGCTTATCTTTCGAGAAACATTGGTATGGTCTGTGTGGTGCCCACATCCGGCTTGATAACCACGTCCAAATAACTAAGCAGTTTTTCCAGTTTATAGAAAGTCGACGTGTAACCAATCGGTTTGAGTTTCAGTTTTTATGATTTTATATTCTATTAAAATCAATAATTTGTTTGTGTTTGTGTTTGTGTTTGGGTTTTTTGACAGTCTTTTTAGGTTTCTTGAGTACTGATAATTTTACATTTTCCTGATAAAAAACGGTCTTCGCGACTCTGGTCAGTCTTGCTCTATGGCTTAATTTATATAGACTTCTAAACATTACTGCTTTTTGAAAGTTAAACTGAAATAGTTAATTAAGGATTACAGAATGACTGCTGCCAAGGCGCTTAACCCCACCGCCGCATTTGAACCCAAAAAGGACTTAACATCAGCTGAGCTGGTGGAAATTGCACTCGCGCGCAACGAAGGAAAGCTCGCTGACAATGGTGCACTGGTTGTAGAAACCGGCAATCGGACCGGCCGTTCTCCTGCTGATCGCTTTATCGTAAAAGAGGCCAGCACGCAGAACGATATTGACTGGGGAGCAGTCAACCGCCCCTTTAATGAAGAGAAGTTTGATGCATTATGGAGCCGCGTTGAGGCGTATCTGACATCCCGCGAGCATTTCTTATCGCACCTGCAAGTCGGTGCAGATGCCAAGCACGCATTACCCCTTCAGGTGCGCACAGAAACCGCCTGGCAGCATATTTTTGCCCGCAACTTATTTATTTGCCCGGATATCTGGAATCCGAATGATGAACAGGCATGGCAAGTGATGAACGCGCCGGGCTTTACCTGTGAACCTGAGCGGGATGGCACTAACAGCGATGGTACCGTTATTATTAACTTTGCGCAGAAAAAGGTACTGCTGGCAGGCATGCGTTACGCTGGTGAAATGAAAAAAGCGATGTTCTCGGTACAAAACTTTTTACTGCCGGCCAAAGAGGTATTACCGATGCACTGTTCTGCCAATATTGGAGAGCAGGGTGATGTTACGTTATTTTTCGGGCTGTCCGGCACCGGTAAAACCACACTGTCCGCGGATCCAAATCGTTATCTGATAGGAGATGATGAGCATGGTTGGGCGCCCGGGAGTGTGTTTAATATTGAAGGCGGCTGCTATGCAAAATGTATCGACTTGTCGCAAAAGAATGAGCCGGTTATCTGGGATGCGATTCGCTTTGGCACTATTTTAGAAAATGTGGTGTTGGATGACAGTCGCACGCCGGATTATACAGATACCAGTCTGACTCAGAACTCGCGCGCCGCCTATCCTCTGGAGCATATCGGCAAGCGGGTTATCGAGAACCGTGGTGGTGAACCACGCGCGGTAGTATTTCTGACCTGTGATGTCAGTGGTGTTCTTCCGCCGGTTTCAGTATTGAGCGAACAGGCGGCGGCCTATCATTTTCTCAGTGGTTACACGGCCAAAGTGGGGTCGACGGAAATCGGTTCCACTTCGGATATTGAGTCAACATTCTCTACCTGTTTCGGTGCGCCCTTTTTCCCCCGTCCAGCAGGCGTGTACGCAGAGCTTCTGAAAAAGCGTGTTCGTGAGTTTGGCGCAAAGGTATACCTGGTAAACACTGGCTGGACTGGCGGTCCGTTTGGTACAGGCAAACGTTTTGATATTCCCACTACCCGCGCCATCATTGATGCGATTGTAAATGATAAGCTCGCTGGTGTAGAAACCGTACATATTGACGGGCTAAACCTGGATGTACCGGTAAGTGTCCCGGGCGTCGACGATACGCTGTTGATCCCGAAAAACACCTGGGACGATAAGCAAAAATACGAGGAGTTTGCTGCTAATCTGATTGAAGAATTTAATCAGAACTTTAAAAAATATGATGTTGATGAAGACATTGTAGCAGCCGGTCCCCGCCTGCAATAAGTATAAAAAAACGCCCGCATCCGCGGGCGTTTTAACTTCAACGTCTAATCCTGATTCAAACGCTTAATTATTCAACGCTTCCACTTTCATCTGTGCCGGTGTGGCGGACGTATCGATGCGGTACCGATAAGTACCGGCAGCATCAACACTGATAGCAGAATCTCCACCATTTTCGTACACCGGGAACCAGGTCTGCAGACCATACTGATTGCCTGAACCATAATTCAGCGACCAGTTTTCTACGGCGGCTTTAAAATATGCTGTGCCTGCCGGTGTGTCGACATCGGCAGCATACACACCCAGCCCCTCATACGTCATCGGGTTGGCTGTTCCCCAGTCGTTCATGGAACCACGAAGGTATAGGGTGTCGGCCAGTGGTGGTACATCGGCATAAATCGACAGCACGGGATTTGCCGGGTTCGATGCATCTAAACGGAACGCATACGCGCCGGATGTTGCCGCGACAAACGCCAGATCCTGACTACTGCCGCTATTAATCACGTCCCACGGTACATCCGCTTCGATAATCTGACCGGACGTTGTTGCACCGATGTTTACGCTTTGCCAGTTCGCATCAGCAATTTTGAACGTATGCTGTCCTGCGCTTAGCGCAACCGACGCGGTGTAAATACCATTGGCTGTGTAAGATAACGAGTAGGGCGCAGTAGCTTGCCAGTTAGTCATGGTGCCGCGAATAAATATCGGGTTCGCATAAGGACCAGTATCGTCTGGCGGATTGATGGCATCTGAAGTAATTGTCAGCATTGGTGCGCTGGCATCATCAGCCGTTAACACAAACTGATAGTCTGCTGATTGTGTAACAGTCAGCTGCAGATTATTGCCACCGTTTTGTAAGGTAGCATCCACACCGGGCGTTACCGTGAATCCACCGCCAATATTGGCCTTATCAAAACCTTCGTCGGCAATTTTAAACTCGTAGGTACCTGTTTCCAGAAAAACATCCAGTGAGTAGGTATTGTTGCCTTTGTAGGTAAAAGGATCTGAGGTCCCCCAGCCATTCATTTCGCCACGTAAATAGACAGGCTGGTCACCATACGGTGGCAGTGCTGAAATACCGCTGCCCTGAGTACCTTGCTGAGTTTTGACAAATACTGCCGTGGTCAGTGGTGGCACACTGATACTCTCGTCACTCACCACTACGTCTGTCAGCGCCGGATCAGCCGATGCCATTTGGGCCGGATGCAGCGACAAGCCGTCAAAGCCGTCGATGGTCTGCGTATTACCCGACGCATTTACGACGACTAAAATAGCATCATGCAGCGGGTCGGTGTCGGGCAGGCCTGTGCCATCATCAATGCTCATTACAATGAGGCCCTGGGCTTGTTCATCTCCGGTATTATGAAACGCAACACGCTGGCGGATATCGTCCATGGTTTGCAGTTTAAACAGCGGTGAGCTTTTACGGATCTGCAGAAATTCTTTAAAGCTGGCACTGGCCGCCTGCATGCCTTGCGCATCAATGTCTGAATGCGGATTATCACTGACCTGACGAATTTCGTCCCACCGATTCTGGTTATCCTGCGCCATTGGCAGACCTGTATTCCAGGCGTTATCCGTGCCGGTGAAATCAACCAGATTAAACCAATCGCCAGCATCGTAGGTGTTTCTGTCCATAGATTTAGAGCGAAGCAGCTCACTGCCCATGTGCAAAAACGGAATTCCCTGACTCAGCAGTGGAATAGACAGCGCGACATTTTGAACACGCACTCTGTCGGTCAGCGGCATCTCCGCCGGCAGGTTGTACTGAAGCTGGTCCCACAGGGTTTCATTATCATGTTTGGAAATATAATGAATGCTGTCAGCCGGGTCGGTGGCGTAGGCGGCGCTTTGACCGTTCCAGTCGTAGTCTTCGCCCCGCGTTAATTCGCCGCCGGCGGTGACAAACTCGTAATCTGTCAGACTGCCTGCCATGGAAAGCCGGATCAGATCCTGCTGGTTCAGGCTGCCATTTTCTTTGAACAGTTCAGCACTGCGCACGGCTTCTCTGAGCCGGTCATTGAAAGTGCCGATTTCGGTGCCTGCCATACCAAACTGCGAAGCCTGTTCGAAGCGGCGGTCGTTAGCAACTTCACCAAAATTCCAGCCTTCACCGTAAAACAGCGTGTCTGCATCGACCTGGCGAACCGCATCGCGCGCCTCCAGTACCGCCTGTTTTGGCAGGTGTCCCATCAAATCAAAGCGGAAACCGTCAAAACCGAAGTGCTGTGCAAAGCTCACCAACGAATCATTCATCAGCTTTGCCATCATGCGATGCTCTGTAGCCGTGTTCTCACAGCAGGTGGAATTCTCTATACCGCCGCTTACTTCGTTCAGACGGTGGTAATAACCCGGTACGGTCTTATCCAGCACCGAAGTATCAAACAGGCCCGAGGACGCAGTGTGGTTGTACACCACATCAAGAATCACCTGCAGCCCCATATTATTAAGTGCCATCACCATTTCGCGCATTTCACGGATACGGGCTTCACCGTCCGGGTCGGTGGCGTAGCTGCCTTCCGGCGCAGCAAAGTGATGCGGGTCATAGCCCCAGTTAAAGCCGTCCAGCGCTCGCATACTGTTCACCAATGCCTGGGCATCAGCGGTTGCAGGATCATAGCTTTCCAGCACATCCCATAGCACCGCATTGTCAGATTCCACGCCACAAACCGGCGCATCGGGAACCTGTCCACACAGTTTGCCAACCGTATCGGTCAAATCGACACGGGTGTTCTCGTCTTCGTTGATAGAGGCGATGTCATTGGCAGGCAGCAAGTGAATATGGGTCAGCCCCGCTTCGGTCAGCGATTTAAGATGGGTTACCGGCGTAGAATCCTGCTCGGTGAACGCCATGTACTTGCCCCGATACTGCGGACTGACAGATTCGTCGCGAATACTGAAATCACGAATGTGTGTTTCGTATATTACCGCATCTTCCGGGGCTGGCAACGCAGGGCGCATACGCTCAGTCCAGCCTTGTGGCGCAAGATCCGGTGATGCGGTATCAGCTAAATCAACAAACTGACTGTATTGCCCATTAGTTGACAGGCTGACCGAGTACGGGTCGCTGGTGGTCAGAACTTCAACAGCATCTGTACGAGGGTGATAAACTTCAATTTCGTATTGATAAAACAAGCGATCCAGTGAGGGTTTGCCACCCTTGTAGCGCCAGATTCCGGTCTGCTCATCGAGATGCATCTCACGCTTACCACGCGGTTTTTTGTCTTCACTGAAAACGTTCAGCGTGACTGATCTGGCAGTAGGCGCCCACAAGGCTGCTGTAATATGATTTTTGCTGTAGACAACGCCCAGCTGTGCCTCATCAGCATCATTGCTGCCGCGGGTATAAAGATGATCCAGCAGTTGAGGAATTTGTACCCGGGTGATATCAACAATGTCTCCCTCGCTGTCGCGGGCAACCGCCATCAGTTGTTGCTTAGCCAGTGTTTTAGCCTGCGCCGGATCAATATCCAGCGTAAACCCGGTAAAGCCATCAAGATGGGGCAGAGACGCTCTGATATCGGTACTGACTGCGGCAGGCTGCAAAGGCAGACTCTCAGTGCCGGTGAAGACCTCATCTTCCAGTGCCATTGACGCATCATCTGCATAGTACAGCGAGTAGGTCTGCGCGCTTCGCGTATCAACCTGCCACAGGAATGTATTGGTATCAATCCAGTGAGCGCGTGCGCCATCAATAGAGGCAGGGCGGCTGGTCAGCGGTGTGTACCATATTTCAGGGTAGCCATGGAAGGTAAAGCCTTCTTGTCCCTGGGATGGCTCAAACTTGCTGTTAGCATTGCCCAGCGCCTTATTATCCCCTTTATGGACAATGAAGTTATAACAGGAAGCGCCCGGCTCGGTAGTCATTATATAGTACGCGCCGTATTCAGGATGAATGCCATCAGCGGGGTAGGGATTGCCCCAATTGTTAAAATAGGGACTGTCAGAGGTCGGCGAGGCATAGTTGCCGCAGCCTTCACCGTTCCACAGATGCAGCCCCCAGCCATCATAGTTTCCGTCAGTACGCGAATAAAACAGCGCTATCTCATCAGGGGCTAAATCCAGCACGGCTTCGATGCTTTGATCAGCATCAGAAGCGAGCACCTGAGTCTGAGAATCTGACCCGGTATCGTTATTAGCGCTTACCGTATCTGCATGAGAACCTGAGTGATACAACATAAACGACGTGGCGGTTAAAACCGTCAGTAAATGTTTCATTAGGCATCCTTTTTTTATGGGTACAAAGGTCGCTTGGGTAGGGGCAGCAGAACGTGCCCTGCCGATGGCGCGTTGTTAATCAGATGTAACTAATGTGTATCCTAAATGATGGATTTTTGAGCTTCCAGCAGAAGCGCAATGAATACGTATGTAATGCTGCTAAGTCCACCACGGGCCACAGAGAAGCGGTTCAAATAGTTATGACAATATGATTATAAAACCGTGCGTGAGATTTATTCGTAGCCAGTACACTATCTCGTATTCTTGAGCCGACATGTGGTTCATAAGCCGTGGATGCGACTTCGTATTTTATGTTGAAGGAGCCCCTGATGAGAAAAACACCACTGGCACTGGGTGTAGCAAGTTTACTAAGTTTCCCGGCATTTGTTGTTACTGCGCAGGTAGCGGTCGAGCCACAAAACGGATACGCCATGGGCGAAGACGTCCCGCTTCCTGAGCCTTATGCTACGAAGTCTGCTGATCGCCGCACCAAAGTTATTGGCTGGCCGGATAATGTCACACCAACAGCTCCTCAGGGTTTTACGGTAAAAGCCTTTGCCAAAGATCTTGACCATCCGCGGTGGCTGCATATCTTGCCCAATGGTGATGTACTGGTAGCTGAGTCTAACGATGCCAAAAAAGGCAGTGCCGATCGCATAACCTTATTAAGAGATACCAACAACGACGGCGTCGCTGAGGAGCGCCATGTCTTTTTGGAAAAGGGGTTGAATCAGCCGTTTGGAATGGCGCTGCATGATAATCATTTTTACGTTGCCAATACTGATAATATAACCCGCTATACGTACAAAGATGGCGCTGATGCGATATCGGGCAAAGGCGAAGTCATCCACTCGCTACCCTCTGGCGGCTACAATCACCACTGGACAAGAAATATCGAAGTTAATGATACGCAGGATAAATTGCTGCTGACCATTGGCTCATCCAGCAATGTTGGCGAGCACGGCCTGGAAAAGGAGGAACGTCGCGCCAAAATCTTTACTGTTGATTTGGATGGCGGTAACGAACAGGTTTACGCCTGGGGCCTTCGAAATGCCAACGGGCTGGACTACAACCCGCAGACTGGCATGTTGTGGGCGGCTGTGAATGAGCGGGACAAGTTAGGTGACAACCTGGTACCTGACTATGTCACCAGCGTGCAGGAAGGCGGCTTTTACGGCTGGCCCTATAAGTATTTCGGAGAGCATATCGATCCGCGTTGGAAAGATAAAATGCCTGAAGATTTACCTGAGAAGACCATTGTGCCGGATATCGCACTGGGCAATCATACTGCCACGCTCGATCTGGAATTTTATGACGCTGAGAGTTTCCCGGCACGCTATCACAACGGCTTGTTCGCCGCACAGCACGGGTCCTGGAATCGCGCGAAATACAACGGGTATCGGATTGTTTTTATGCCCTTTAAAGATGGCAAACCCACCGGAGAGATTGAAGAGTTTCTGGGCGGCTTCATCAAAGATATGGAAACCGATGAGGCCTATGGACGCCCCACAGCGGTCAGGGTAACCGACAACGGTAAGTTACTGGTCGCCGATGACGACGGCAATACCATCTGGTCGGTACAGACTGACCAAAAGTCTGACTAGCATTTAGTTATTTACGGCTATACTTAATTTACAGAGAGTGAAAAGCCATGCCGTCACAACCGACGGTATGGCTGATTTCAATCATGAGTAAAGGGTAGAAGTCTATGCCGTATCAACCCCTTCAGGAATCTTACTTTGACCGGCGATTCAGCTGTGAGGCAATTAAACTTTTGCCCGGCCAGTACGCCGCGACGTCTCAGCACAAAGTGCTTGTCGCCACCCTGGGGGGATGTGTCAGTGCGTGTATCTTCGACCCTGCAAGCGGCGTGGGCGGAATCAATCGCCTGTTACTGCCATCCTCAATGTATACGCCATTATGTGCAACCAGCCGCCGGGAATACGGAGAACAAGCGCTTGATACGCTGGTATCCCGGGTCTTACAGCTCGGCGCTGTCCAGCAACAACTGTGCGTAAAACTGTTTGGTGGTGCAGACATTCTCAATCTGGGTAGCGACAGCACTCCGGGAAATCTGACCGTAGACTTTGTGGCGCAGTATTTCAGGCATCAGCGTATTCCTATTGTTAGCGCGGATACCGGCGGACACATAGCACGCAAAGTCTATTTTTTCCCCCGGACCGGCGAGGTGCTGATTAAAAAAATTACGCGATTTAACAACGACACTATTCTGGCGCGGGAAAGTGAGCATCGCTATCATTTAAGCCGGCAGCTGCTCATGACGCAACGTCACTCAGGCCATTTTGAGCAGGACCACACCGCCTACGATGAGCAAAACGCCGGAAACCCGTAACAGCGTCGCCGGATCCTGATAGAAAAGTACACCCACCAGAAAGGTACCTGCAGCACCTATACCCGTCCATACCGCGTAGGCGGTCCCGATAGGGATTTGACGCTGTGCCAGATACAAAAACACGCCACTTGCTACGATAAAAGTCATCGCCATGATGACACCGATAACGCGTGTACCGGGAGTTTGCGCCATTTTCAGGCCGACTGGCCAGCCTATCTCCAGAAAGCCTGCCACTATAAGATATACCCAGCTCATGGTTGTCTCCTTTGCGCGTTATTACGGTCTCTGAGTTGCCAAAAATGCCACCTTACTTCTCAGACGGTAGCCTTGTCTTTCAAAATCTTATTCTTTGCGCCGGGCGTATAAGTTCTTCAGATAAATCGTGAAAAGGTAAAAATGAATGTCGGGTGATACGCTTGAGTCTCAGCAACTGGAAAAAGCGGGATTACAACTTAGCAGAATAGGGCTGGGATGTTGGCAGCTTGGGGGAGACTTTGGCGAGATAAGCGATGAGACCGCCCATAAGATACTGACGCGCGCACTGGAAGAAGGTATCCGGTTTTTCGACACGGCGGATGTGTATGGTGCCGGACAAAGCGAACGGCTGCTCGGGCGCTACATTAGTCAGCGTGATGATGTCGTCATTGCCACTAAATATGGCAGGGGGCAGGGCACATATCCTGACAATTACAATTTCAACAACCTGCGCGATTCTGTGCTGCGGTCACAGGACCGGCTGGAACGCGATACCATTGACTTGCTACAACTTCACTGTGTGCCTTTTGATGTTTTGAAAAAACGTGACATTTTTGACTGGCTGGAAGAGCTACAGGCGGAAGGTCAGATAAAAGCGTTCGGGGCGAGTGTAGAAACCATCGAAGAGGCGGAATTTTGTATATCCCACAGTAATGTCGCTTCATTACAAATTATTTTTAATCTGCTGCGACAGGATGCCACCGGATCGCTGTTTGATAGTGCGCAGAAACATGAGGTAGGTATCATTGCCCGGCTACCACTGGCCAGCGGTTTGCTTACCGGAAAATTTTCTACAGATTCCACGTTTGAAGACAGTGATCACCGAAACTTCAATAAGGATGGCGATGCATTCAATGTGGGAGAAACATTCAGTGGCCTGACACTGGAAAAGGGCGTCGAACTGGTGTCAAAAATAAACGGCAGCTTCAAACCTGACGCACTGTCGATGGTGCAGTTAGCATTGCGCTGGTGTCTTGATCACCCAGCTGTGACAAGTGTTATTGCTGGTGCCAGTAAGCCCGACCAGGTATCACAAAATGTGCATGCTGCCAGCTTAGACCCTTTGCCAGAAACGCTGCACGATAAACTCGGGACATTTTACCGTAACGAAGTTAAACCGCACATTCGCGGTGATATCTGAGCAAAAAAAAGGAGCCATCTGGCTCCTTTTTAATTAGCGATTCGGCTAAAGCTTAAATAAAACTTTTACGTCACCTGTTACCGCACCCGCATCCACTACACCGATGGTTTTAGCATCTGAAGACACCTTGCTGATCACATCAGAGGCGCTGCTAGATTGTGGTGGACGACCGCCACCAGTAAAGGCCAGCTTCGCCCAGTATGCCTTAAACTGGCTGGGTGAACGGGACAGTACTTTTTCGATAAATTCATCCGAGGCGCTGCCTTCTGCCATAATCGGTGTCATCGACTTATTTTTACCTAAAAAGACCTGACTTACCTCGTCCTGACTCAACGATGCACCGCCATTATTGATGATCACCGCAATCTCTGCCTGCGCAGGCACTGACAGTATAAGCGCAGTAATAGCCAAAGCGTGTTTTTTAATTGTATTCATTTTCATCATTTTTTACCTTAAAAAACAGTAACCAGAGCTACCTGGAATAAGCCGGCATCGCTACCGTCAGCTTGTTCTGACTGGGTGTATTCTGCTTTAAATGCCGCTGAGTCATGAAAATCCCAGCGCGCGCCCACAGTAACAAACGGTGAGTTACGGCGACGGAATTCAGTGACATCTTCAGTGACAGCAATCAGGCCATCTAACTGCGGATCCAGGCCACGGGGAACACCGGATAAATCAACCGATGTTGATTTGTTGCGTCCATAGGTAATGTGCGGCATGACAGAGCCAAAACGCTTGCCCAGTGACACCATCCACGGGTCCAGATCGCCAACGATGGTACCTTCAAGGTCGCTGGGGATGTATTCAGCAACGAACAACCAGTCCTGGTCGTCGTAAATCACACCGAATTCCAGACCGGTCACATCATCTTCATTGATTTGCAAATCGTCGCCGATGTAGGCAAACGGTGTTTGTCTCCAGGCACCGGCCAGCTGGCCCAGACCGAGATCGGCGGAAAATTCAAATTCAACGTAAGTTGAGCGGAATGTCCACCAACCATAGTTAACACTGGCTACTGCACTGAAAATATTATCAACGTCAAATTCAACGCCGTCAGCACGGGTAGTGTTTTCCTGACCATAGTAAAAACGCACGTTAACCTGCGCGTCGCCAACAGCGAAGTCGTGGATCGAACCCACACCATCCAGGCTGTCAAATACTGACTGATAGACTTCAGTCGGTGGTGCTATCCAGTGATAAGCGTAAGAAACATCAAGATAATCTGAGTACAGATAAATAGGAATACGCTGACGACCCACCTGAACCCGCCAGTTATCCTGCACCTGATATGACAGGTATGCCCAGGTAAATTCCGGGTCCCAGTCATCTTCACCCTGCGCGCGAATTTGCGCTGTGGCGCTCAGCCCGTCGCCTAAATCTGAATAAGCCTGCAGAGCGAAAAATGAGCCGGTGCTGAAATCCGGATCAGTATCCGTGAAGTCACGCACTTGCGTATCGCTGTCGGTTAACATACCGGCTGTAAGCGTTCCGAAGCCGCTGAATTGAATATCTGCACTCGCGCTGAAAGAAAGCGCAAGGCCCAAAGGAAGGCATGAAAGAGACTTAAATTTCATTGTACATCCACAGTGATTAGAATCAGGTGATAGGGTAGGTGAATCGGGCAGATAATATATTGACCAAAGGTTGAATATTGATAGCTAAAAGCATAATAGGGTATAAAAAAGTACACCTTAAAAATTTGGTTTACAGGATACAAAAAAAGGTTTGCTTAGTGTCCAGGTACAAAAAAGCCCTGATGCAATATCAGGGCTTTTGAATAGCAGAACGCATTGATTATACGCGGAATTGCCTTGCGATAGACTCCAGCTTCGTGGCGAGATCGGCCAGCTGCGTACTGGCTGATGCAAGCTGATGTGAGTTCTGGCTGGTTTCCTCAGTGCGCTGGAAGATAGCATCGACACTGCCCACAATATTGCGCGACGTTGCCTGCTGTGATTCGGTGGAATCAGCAATCTGCGCATTCATCTGACTGATCTGGTCAATCGTTTGCGTAATTGAGTCCAGGCTCTGACCGGCAAGGTTAGCAGTATCAACACTTTCCCTGGCTTTTTCGTTGCCTTTGTTCATAACATTAACCGCAGACTGCGCTGCGCCCTGCAAGCGCTCAATGGTATTCTGTATTTCTTCGGTAGATTGCTGTGTCCGCGAGGCCAGGGTACGCACCTCGTCAGCAACCACGGCAAAACCACGGCCCTGCTCGCCCGCACGCGCTGCCTCGATAGCTGCATTTAACGCCAGCAGGTTGGTCTGCTCCGCAATACCCTTGATCACATCAAGCACCACGCCAACCTGATTCGAATCACTCTCCAGCTTTTGAATCACTTCAGCAGTTTCAGCGACATTATCGGCCAGGCTTTGAATGCTGCTCACCGTATTGCCAACCACACGCTTACCTTCTTTGGCGGCATCGGCGGCTTCGTTGGCGGCAGTTGAAGCCTCAGCAGCGTTGGTCGCTACCAGATAAACAGACTGATTCATCTGTTCAACTGCAGATTTTGCTTCTGTGGCTGATTCCTGCTGATTTTCGATGGTGCGATTGGTATCACTGGTCAGTGCGTTCAGACTTTGCGCCAGTGAAGACAAGGGCAGTGTAGTATCCACAATATCCTTCACCAGGTTTTGCAGACGCTCCATAAAGCGATTGAAGTAAGTAACCAATTCGCCTACTTCATCCTTTGAATTAGATTCAATGCGCACGGTCAAATCACCATTTTCTTCAGCAATATTGCGCAACGAGTGGACAACACGGTTCAGATTGCCACGAATTTCAGACACAATCGGCCATGCTGTAGCAAACAAAATTATGGTGGTGAGCAGCCCCATTACAATGCCCAGAAGCAACAGAAATTGCTGAGCATCGGCATAATCTTCAAACGCTGTATCAAACGCTTCATCGCGACGCTGCTTAAAGCTGTTTAAGTGCGTGGTGACAGTATCGTAACGCTGATTCATTTGCTCAAGCTTATCGCTTAGCGTAGAAAAGTCAGCGGTTCCTTCAAGCATAGAGCGGGTAATGCTACTGGCCTGTGAATAATACGCATCAAATTCGGCAAGGATGTCGTTCACCTCGGCGGATAAATCCGGGTCGATACGCTCGATTCTGGTCAGGCTTTGCTTGGTATTCTGCGCCGAATCCTTTGCCTGGGTCAGCGCTTCAGTATCACCGGTGGTCACCGCGCCGGCTAGTGTATCTCTGACTTTTTCCATTGACACCAGAGCTGAAGAACTAAGCTGCAGGGCAGGAAAGTCAACATTCTTTGCAACAGCCAGTTGCTGCGCATTCTGATTAGAGATGTAACTGTTGATCACGACAAAGATCAAAAAACTGGCAGCGCCAATAATCGGGATCAGGAAAATCTTTTTGGCTACCGATAAATTCAGAAGGAACTTCATTCTTACATCCTTTACATCCGGGGATACTGCAAACCTGCATACTTAGAGACTAATAGTCATAGTCAAGGCATGAGCAACGTGCAAAGCGAAACTGCTTATTAATATCTTATTCACTTTATCGTATGAAACGGAATGAAACTTTAGGTTAATTTGATCTTAAATACCTGTGATCAGAGGCATGATCAATCAAACGGCCGAGGGCGTAAACAATGATCTGCGCGACTAACCAACGAAGAGATGCCCATGACTTCACTCGATCGACGTCAGTTTATTAAACTGGCCGCCAGCGGTCTGCTGGTGGCTGCGGCCCCGGCCTGGTCGCTGCCCGGCCCACAGAAAAAGTTGGGGGTGGCGCTGCTTGGACTTGGAAATTACAGCACGAATCTATTAGCACCGGCGCTGCAGGATACCCAATTTTGTGAGTTGCGTGGAATTATTACGGGCAGTCCGGAGAAAATACCACGCTGGCAGAAAAAGTATGGCATCAAAGACGCCAACGTGTACTCCTACGACACCATGGATGACATTGCCAATAATGATGACATCGATATTATTTATGTCGTCACACCCACCGGTACACACAAGCGCTTTTCAGTGCAGGCAGCGAATACCGGTAAACATGTCTGGTGTGAAAAGCCCATGGCGATGGATGAGCAGGAATGTCAGGAAATTATCGATGCCTGTAATAAAAACGGCGTCAAATTGGCCATTGGCTACCGTATGCAGCATGAACCCAATACCCGCACATTTGGTGACTATCGCGATAGCCAACCCTATGGCGCAATTACCAGTTTAAGCAGCTTTGCCGGCTATGCAGGAAGCGGGCGCCCTGCCGATAACTGGCGCATGCAAAAAGACATGGGTGGCGGCGCGCTGTATGACATGGGCGTATACGCCATAAACGGCGCACGTTATATGACAGGAAAAGAGCCGCTGTCGGTTACCGGCCGACATGAAAAGTCTCATCCTGACATTTTTAAAGCCGTTGACGAAACGACCTTTTTCACCATGGAATTTGGCGAGGGCGTCACTGCAGATTGTGGTACCAGTGTGGTGAAAGGATTCAATCATCTTAAAACCCAGTGTGAAAAAGGCTGGTATGAGCTTAAACCCATGCAGCGCTACTCGGGGGTTACCGGTAAAACCAGCGATGGAAAGCGTCTGGCGCCAATCGATAAAATGCAGCAAACCCTGCAGATGGATAACGACGCGCAGGCCATTTTAGGTACCGGCCCGGCGCTGGTAACCGGCGCTGAGGGCTTAGCTGACATCCGGGTCGTTAACGCAATTTTTAAAGCCGCTGATACCGGTAAGGCAGTGACTATCGGCTAACTTGCCCCGCAGGTTTATTCCAGCGCATCGGCAAGTGCATTTATGTCGGCCACCTGTAAATCGTGTGCCAGGCCTAACGGGTAAGGCATCTTACCTGGCCTGTCGATAAACGCGGTTTGCATACCGGCGGCCTTAGCGCCACTGACATCCCAGCCATGGGCGGCCACCATCATGCTCACATGGGTATCGGTGGCCATGGTTTCTACCGCCCATTGGTAAATTTCAGGATGCGGTTTGTACCGCTTGAGGGTAGAGACGCTTAACACAGTGTCGAACAGACTAATTATTCCTGCCTGTCGTAATTGTTTATGCAGCCCTGCCTCGGCCGAGTTGGAAAACGCCACCAGTGTATATCCGGCCTTTTTTAACCGTTCAAGCCCTTCTTTGACATCATCATGAGCTGGCATCTGTGACATGGGCCCGCTGAGCACATCGCGGGCCTGCGCCATGGTCAGTGTTTTACCATTGCTGTGAGCCACCATTACCAGTGCCGCAGCGCCAATCTCGCCAAAGTCGTGATATTGCCCTGTGGCGCTGTCTACCAGCGAATGGTGCAGGAGCTGTGAAAACCATACCGGCACAAGATCCTTGTTGCCACCAAGCGCTTCCGCGATAGCGGATTTCAGCGGTTGTAAATCCAGCAGGGTTTCATTGACATCGAAAAATAGGGTAGTGGGGCGGTGTGAAAGCGATACCATGGGCGCTCCTGTAAAGTGAAATTGGCACGACGAGCGGGTCGTTTAATAAGATAAATTTCATAAAGCTGACAATATTTCTTCATAAATACAAATATTCATGTATACTCGCCGCCCGATCTGCGTGCCGATGCGCACATCTGTATAAGCCCTATACAAAGTAAATAAAAAGCACTCACCCAGACGGAGAATAGCATGTCAATTTATTCGCTTATGATGCGAACCTTTCACCCTGCGCGATTATCTGCTGTGACCCTTGCTGTCACGGCTGCCATGGTACCTTCTGTCTCTTATGCTCAGGATGCTGAGCAGGCCAGCGATGAAGATGTTGAAAAAATCATGGTCACCGCGCGTAAGCGTACTGAAAGTATTTACGAAACGCCTACAGCCGTATCATCTATTGGCGAAGGACTAATTGACGATACCAATGTCACTAATCTGGATGATGTTGGTAAATATGTTCCTAACCTGAACATCAGCCGTTACGGCGCAGGTAACAGCGGTCATGCTGCGGTATTTATTCGCGGTATCGGACTGCAGGATCACATTATCACCACAGACCCTGGCGTTGGCGTTTACCTGGATGGCGTATATCTTGGCCGTCAAATGGGTGCAAACATGTCACTGCCTAACATTCAGCGTGTTGAGGTATTGCGTGGACCACAGGGCACACTGTATGGCCGTAACACGTTAGGTGGTGCGGTAAATATCATTACCAAAGCGCCTGGTTCTCAAGACCTTGCTACCGTAGCTGCGAAAGTGGGTACGCGTGGTCGTCTTGCCACCGACCTGTATGTAAACAAAGATATCACTGATGCGTTCAGCATGTCGGGTACCGCGTCTTTCAAACAGCGTGACGGTGTAGGTACTGCGGTAAATCTGGACGATCCAGAGCGCGAAATCGGTGAAGAGAACGAATACAGCGGTCGTCTGGCGGCTAAATATGTCTTCAGTAATGATTTTTCTGTGACAGTCTCTGCCGACTTCGTTGAAAATGAAGCCGGTCAGTCGCCGTATACCATCGAATTCATTCCAGGCGGTCCAACTGAATTTTCTATCGATGATGGCGAATTCTATCTGCTTGACCCGTCGCTGATTCCAAACGACCCTGACGACTTGGGCACCAATGTTGCCGGTATTGAGTCTACAGCTTATTCAGGCTGGGGCGCTGCGCTAACAGCAGAATGGCGTGCAACGGATAATCTTGATGTTAAATTTATCGCCAGTCAGCGTGCCTCAGACTATGAAGGCGGTCTGGATGATGATGCATCACCTCTGAATCTGTCTGAATTCCCTGAGACCGGCGATGCTGACCAGACCTCACTGGAATTACAACTTAACGGTGCGTTTGAACAATTCGATTTTGTCTCTGGCCTGTATTACTTCACCGAGGAAGGCACCACGGCTTCAGGCCCGTGGACGTTCAGCCCGTTTAACGTTCCTAATGGCCGTTTGAATGATGGTACACCGGTGACTGAGGTATGTGGCTTCTGTGGCGGATATGGCTATTTCGATATCAACCAGAAAACCACTGCATACGCGGCCTACACTAACGTTTCTTACAGCCTGACAGACAAGCTGAACGTTGGTGGTGGTCTGCGCTATTCCAGCGATGAAAAAGAGGCCGACGCACTGTTCCCGTCATTTGGTGAGCGTGCTTACCGTGAAGCAGATTTCAGCGAAGTGACCTGGGATGTGAATGCCGGCTATACCCTGACAGATGACCTGAACATGTATCTTGCGGTTCAAAAAGGGTATCAAACTGGTGGCTTCCCGCCGCGGCCATTCGGTGGTGCAGCGCAATTCGTATCGTTTGATGAAACGACTGCTATCAACTACGAAGTTGGTTTTAAAGGTGCAGTGGGCGACCGCGTGACCTTTATGTCAGCGTTCTTCCTGACCGATTACACCGATTTGGCACTGCCATTCTCTGATCCACAAGCCGGCGGCGGCTTCGTGACTATCGTTGAGAACGCCGGTGAATCCCGCTCTCAGGGTGTTGAGCTGGAACTGACCGTTGATGTAACCGACGACTTTGTGGTGCGTTCTACCGTTGGTTTCCTGGATGCTGAAATTACCAGCCTGGATGAAGGTGTAATTGGTATCGGTGAAGGCGATGCGCCGGCACTGTCACCTAAGTGGACAGTGATGATCGCACCGACCTACTATCACGAGATGAACGATGGCGCACTGATTACAGCCAGCGTTGATTTCTCGTTCCGTGATGAAATGCAGGGACAATCGGTTTATAACCCGTACGAAACCATCGATGCACGCGAACTGGTTGGCTTCAACGTAAGCTACGAGCCTGCTGCCGGTGACTGGTCACTAAGCCTGTACGGCAAAAACGTATTTAACGAAGTATATGACCAGGGCCGTCTGGCGCAAAATGGTTATGTGGGTATCGTCAGAAGTAACGACCGCAGTGAGTTTGGCCTTCGTTACACCAAAAGCTTTGACCTTTACTAAGTAAAGCTGGCTGATTAATGAAAGGGAGCATTGGCTCCCTTTTTTTTGTGCTGTCAAACGGCGTATCACCGGCCTTATCGCACTATCGGGGGCACTCATCGTGTAAGCTCAGAGTAACCCGCAGTTTCTGGCATAATTAATAAAAAAATAACAAGAAAATAACGATGTACACTTTTGCTAATTCAGTCCGGTCTGCGCTTTTTCTGTTGCTGCTTTGTTATTCTCTTTCGGCAGATGCCTCGACCACACCGGCCGATGATGCTGAGCCTGATACACAGGCCGCGCAGGACAATATCAATACCGACCAGCCACAAAAACCTCAAACTGTGCCTTTTGCTACTTCGACGGACAGCGAACTGTTCATCCCTAATCTGGCAGGGGCCGTAAATGTTGATGCAGCCCTTGATGAGCCACAGTGGGAAAACGCCACGAAAGTGACGTTAGATTTTGTTACCCAGCCGTTTAATAACACCGCGTCACCGGTGAAAACCACCGTATATATCTTCGAGGACGGCGAGACCTTGTATGCCGGCTTTATTGCTGAGGATCCTGACCCTTCGGCAATCAGTGCGTTTTACCGCGACCGCGACCAGATTTGGAGTAACGACCTGGTCGGCATCAAGCTCGACACCTTTAACAATGAGCGTCTGGCCTATCAGTTTTTCATCAATCCGTTTGGCGTGCAGGCCGATGCTATCGAAAATGAGATGACCGGCTCTGAAACCGACAGCTGGAATGCAATCTGGCAGTCCTCTGGTCGTATTACCGAGTCAGGCTATGTGGTTGAAGTCGCTATTCCGCTGCGGGTAATGAACTTCAATGAAGCGAAAGATAAGAAGGTCTGGGGCGCTGAGTTTGTGCGATTCTATCCGCGCGAAGATCGGTTACGCCTGTCCAATCTGCCTTTTGATCGGGATAATGCCTGTACACTTTGCCAGATGGGCGATGTAGCCGGGTTCGATAAAGCATCACAGGGCAATAACCTGGCTCTTGTACCGACCCTGGTACTGGGCAAAAGTGAGCAGCGGGATGTCAGCGCAAATACGCCCTGGCAGGATAGCACCACTACCGAAGCTGGCCTGGATGTAAAGTGGGGGATAACCCCGCAGGTATCATTGCAGGCCACGCTGAATCCGGACTTTTCTCAGGTTGAATCGGATATCGCGCAGGTCAGCATAAACAATACATTTTCATTGTATTACGATGAAAGGCGGCCTTTCTTTGTCGAAAATGCCGGTTATTTCTCTACCAATCAAACACTGGTATACACCCGTAATATCAATGCGCCGGATTATGGTGCCAAGGTTACCGGGCAGGTAGATGCGCACACCTTCGGGGTGTTTCTGGCTGACGATACCTCGACCCGGTTTATTGTGCCGGGTAATTTAAGCTCCAGCATTGCCACGCTGGACACAGATTCAATTAATGCGGCGCTACGCTATCGCTATGATTACAGCCCGGATTTTTCAGTCGGGTTTGTCTCAACGCTGCGCGATGCTGACGATTATCATAACTATGTCAGCGGCGTGGATATGAAATACCGGCTGACCGGCCAGGACACTTTGCAGGCGCAATGGGTGTACTCTGATACCCAGTACCCGTTTACGCTCTATCAGGATTTTTGCGGTAACGCGTGTTTAAACAGTGAAGATAGTAACGAAACCGTTCTGCGCACACAGCATCCGGATAATTTTGGCGGCCAGTCCTGGCGTGTCAACTACCTGCATGAGCAGGAAGACTGGTATTTCCGGGCCGACCATTATGCTAACGATGACGATTTTCGTGCGGATCTTGGTTTTGAAACCAAAGTCGATTTTCACCGTTCATTAGTGGGCGGTGGCTACATGTGGTGGAACGATACCGGCTGGTGGAACCGTATCCGCATTAATGGAGACTGGGATATCACGCACAATGATGCCGGCGAATTGCTGGAGCGTGAGGCAGAAGTGTATGCCAGTATCCGCGGCACGATGCAGTCATTCTTTGAAATCGGCCACCTGCAACGCAACCGGGTCGGACTTCGTTTTGATCCTTCGGTACTAAATGTTGAGGGCAATACGGACATGTTTAAAGAAAAATCATACAGCATGTACGTTGAAAGCCGCCCGAGTCCATATTTATTTGTCAGCACGTTCGCACGGGCAGGCGATCAGGTCGATTTTGCTAATAACCGTTTGGGCGATCAGGTTTACACTGAGTCGCAACTGGATACCAATATTGGTCGTCACACCCAGATTCGACTTCGTCACACCTACAGTGACCTGGATGTTGATGGCGAGCCGCTTTTTACTGCGCGACTGACAGATGTCAGGATGACGTATCAGTTTAATGCACGGCAGTATGTCAGGTTGATAATGGCCTACTCCAATGTGCACAGAAATCAGAGTAATTACACCTTTGATGTGGATAGCCGAAGCCGCAGCCTGAGCGGACAACTCCTTTATTCGTATAAACTGAACCCTCTTACTAAATTCTTTGTTGGCGTTGCTTCCGGTGCTGTAGAGCAGGGGCAGCTCACCTCGCTGCGCGAGCAGGAGCGGTCAGTATTTATGAAACTCAGCTACGCGTGGTTACGCTAAAAATAAAACGCACCTTTTGATTTGTTCGTGCTCACCGCTGTGAAATGGCGGTGAGCGACTCTGCACTTTCTCACCGTTTGCCTGTCTTTTCTGCTTCAAGATTCCCTTAAGCGATGAACTTTTTGTCGGCTTTTTTGCGTATCAAGGCACTACAATCAACCGCAAATTGTCTGTTCCGGGTATATCGCACCCCGCATGACGGACAGCAACTATAGGATGGTGAACGCGTGAAATATCAATCATTTGCACAGGTTAACGTCAACGATAAGTCGTACAAGTCGATTAGCTTTGACAAAATCAGCGAGCAGTATGATTTATCCCGCCTGCCTTTTTGTATCAAAATTTTGTTGGAAAACTTAATCCGCCATGAGGGTGAAGAGTTTGTCAGCAGCGAAGATATCGAAAAAATCGCAAAATGGGACACTCAGGATGACAGTCAGCATGAAATCTCTTTTGTCCCCGCCCGGGTTATCCTGCAGGATTTCACCGGCGTACCCGCTATTGTCGACCTGGCGGCAATGCGGGATGCGGTAAACAGCCTTGGCGGCGACGCACAGGCTATTAATCCGCTGAATCCCGTAGAGCTGGTTATCGACCACTCTGTGATGGTGGATTATTTCGGCGAAGAAGATTCCTATGAGAAAAATACCGACGTAGAAATCGAGCGCAACAAAGAACGGTATCAGTTTTTAAAATGGGGCCAGAGCTCCTTTGATAACTTCAAGGTTGTGCCGCCGGGGCGCGGTATTGTGCATCAGGTAAACCTTGAGTATCTGGCGCGCTGCGCGTTCACCAAAGAGCAGGACGGTGAGACGATGGTCTATCCGGACACCCTGGTGGGCACTGACTCTCATACCACCATGATCAATGGTCTGGGTATTCTGGGCTGGGGTGTTGGTGGTATTGAGGCAGAAGCCGCAATGCTTGGCCAGCCAGTGACCATGCTGGCACCTCGCGTGGTTGGCTTCCGTCTGACGGGCGAATTACCCGCCGGTGTCACTGCCACTGATATGGTATTGACCATCACCGAGCAACTCCGCAACCACGGTGTGGTGGGTAAGTTTGTAGAATTCTACGGACCGGGTCTTAAGCATCTGACCACCGCGGATCGTGCAACTATCTCTAACATGGCCCCGGAATATGGCGCAACATGTGGCATCTTCCCCATTGATAATGTCGCGCTTGAGTATCTTGAGCTCACCGGCCGTGATAAGCAGCAAATCGAACTGGTTGAAGAGTACGCGAAAAGCGCCTCGCTATGGCACGACGACCACACTAAAGATGCGCAATATCATGAGACACTTGAACTGGACTTAAGTGACGTCGTGCCGTCTCTTGCCGGACCGAAGCGTCCTCAGGATCGTATTCCACTGGACAATGCTGCTAAGGCCTTTACCGAATGGCATAACCAGCAAATCGATGTGGAAGTCGTGGATGAGGAAGATGCGAAGTTTGTATCCGAAGGCGGGGATATGTCTGAGGTTGACGAAGAGCATGATTCTTATGTCGACTTCAAAGGCAGCAAGTTCAATTTGAAAGACGGCGCGATTGTTATCGCGGCAATTACCAGCTGTACCAATACATCCAATCCATCGGTGCTAATCGGTGCAGGTCTGGTGGCCAAAAAAGCGGTCGAGCTTGGCCTGGTTAGCAAACCCTGGGTTAAAACATCACTGGCACCTGGCTCGCAGGTAGTGACGCAGTATCTGGAAGATGCCGGTCTGATGGAACCATTGCGCCAGCTTGGCTTTAACCTGGTGGGGTATGGCTGTACAACATGTATCGGTAACTCAGGCCCGCTGCCTGAAGAAATCGGCAAGGCAGTACGCGATGCTAAACTGACCGTTACCTCAGTACTATCAGGCAACCGCAACTTTGAAGGCCGCATCCACCCGGATGTTGCAGCTAACTATCTGGCATCACCGCCGCTGGTAGTGGCATATGCGCTGGCCGGAAATATGAAAATTGATATTACCAAAGAGCCGATTGGTAAGAGCAAAGACGGCAAACCGGTTTATCTTAAGGACATCTGGCCGGATAACAAAGAAATCCAGTCGATGGTCAAAGAGTTCGTCTCTGGTGAGCTGTTCAAGCAGAAATACGCGGATGTATTTAAAGGTAATGATATTTGGAATGACCTGGATGTATCGTCTACCTCTGTTTATAACTGGCCTGATTCTACCTATATCAAGCATCCGCCATTTTTCCAGGATATGGGGGATGAGCCAGAAGCATTAAGCGCGATTCGTGACGCGAGATGTCTGGTGAAAGTCGGGGACTCAATTACCACCGATCACATCTCACCCGCCGGTTCCATTGCGCCTGACAGCCCGGCAGGTAAGTATCTGCAGGAAAATGGGGTAGAGCCCAAAGACTTTAACTCCTACGGCTCACGCCGTGGTAACCATGAAGTTATGATGCGCGGCACCTTTGCCAATGTCAGACTGAAAAACCAGCTGGCACCAGGCACAACCGGCAGTGCAACAACCCACTATCCCAGCGGTGAAGAAACGTCAATTTTTGACGCAGCAATGAAGTACCGCGAGGAGAAAGTTCCGGCGATAGTCATTGGTGGTAAGGAATACGGTACAGGATCAAGTCGTGACTGGGCGGCCAAGGGACCTGCGTTACTTGGCGTAAAAGCTGTAATTGCTGAGAGCTACGAACGTATTCACCGCTCTAATTTGATTGGCATGGGGATCCTGCCACTTCAGTTTAAAGAGGGTGATAGTGCCAGCTCCATCGGCATTCGCGGCGACGAAACCTTCTCTATTTCAGAAGTGTCTCGCGATAGCAAAGAAGTGCAGGTCACAATGATGAGTGATTCAGGTGAGGCGACCGAGTTTATGGCTGATGTGCGTATCGACACCGCCAACGAGTTTACTTACTTTGAACACGGCGGCATCCTGCATTATGTTATTCGTGATTACCTGAAAAAAGGTAAATAACATTTAGCAAATATAAAAAAAGCTCCTTCGGGAGCTTTTTTTGTATGTGACGGCTTGGTTAAATATAGCGGCGACGTTCGGCGAATATCCCTATTGCAAGAAACGCGCTGACAAAAATCAGGCCTTGCAGATAGCCGGGGAAAAATTTGACGATATGCAAAACAAGAGGGGCACCATAGAGTGTCAGCGCACCATAGCCAAAAGCACAAAGCAATACAAACAAACTGACCCTGAGAATAAAATGGCAGGGGCTAAGAATGTGCTTAACATAGCCGTTTATTAAGTCGCCAAAAACCACCAGTAAGGTAGCAACCAACATCAGACTCATTTCTGAGAAATACGGTGCCAGTGCCCGGGTTAGCGAAGCCAGTAATTCCACCATAGCGCGTACTCCAATTTCGTGCAGGGGTGATCAATCTGGCTCAGTGTAATGGCATACTCTCAGATAGTCAGCAAAAAAGTCCTGCTGTTATCGGCGTTGCAAAATCTGAGTGAGCGCTTTGTAACCTTGTTGGATTGTTGCCAGTTTATCCTGTGTCTGATCTCTTTCAACAAACTGATGTGCCAGACCGGCTTTGTCAGCGTGAGCGAAAATAGCGTTAAAGTCGATGGTGCCGGTACCAACATCTGCAAATTCACCCGCTTCGTCCATATCCTTTACGTGGAAAAGTCTGAACCTGCCCGGATGCTGGTTGAACAGTTGAACCGGGTCGACACCTGCCTTGACCGTCCAGTAAAGATCTAACTCAAAAGCGACAGCTTTCGGGTCGGTATTATTAAGTAAAATATCGTAAGGCAGCTCGCCATCAACGCGCTGAAATTCAAAATCATGATTATGGTAAGCCAGTGTGATATTGGCGTTGTTACACGCTTCTCCCCATTTTTGCATATCATCAGCCAGTTTTTTATAGACATCAATAGAACTGCCACGTTGCTCTGGCGTGAGATAGGGGACAACAACATACTTATGGCCTACAGCCTGCGCGGTATCAATAACTTTATCTATGCTCTCCTGAAAGGTCGTCAGGGGGACGTGCGCCGAGGGCGCGCTAAGCCCCTCGTCATCCAGCATTTTGCGAATTTGCTCTGGCGACTGCCCAAAATAACCAGCAAACTCAAGCTCCTTATAGCCTACACCCGCTACCAATTTTAGGGTCCCGGGCACACTTACCTGCATCCAGTCCCGAAGCGTATAAAGCTGCAGGCCAGCCTGATGCCGGACGCTATCACCAGCAAACGCAATTGACGTTGGCAGTGCGCTTAACGCTGCAGCGGCGGCACTGGTCTTTAAAAACTGCCGGCGGGTAAATGGAACGGATAAGTCACTCATAGCTAATCTCCTGATTATTTAAACGCCTGCAGATGGCGCCGGGCCTGTACTTTTACGTATGATAAGCTCATGGGGCATGATGACCCGCGGGGCTTTTTTAATTTTACCGTTTAACACATCCACCAACAGTGATACCGCGGTGTGGCCGAACTCTTCTGCCGGTTGGGCAATGGTTGTTAATGGTGGATCAGCATAGCCGGAAAACGCGATATCATCGAAACCTGCCACTGAGATATCGTCTGGAATGCGAAGTCCGGCCTGCTTCAGCGCCTGCATCGCACCGATGGCTGTTTCATCATTTTCACAAAATAAAGCGGTAGGTCGGTCAGGCTGCTCCAGCATTCTTTGAGCAGCATCGAATCCTGATTGCAATGTGAAGTCACCATCAAACAGAATGCGCTCATCAAACGGAATGCCTGCATTTGCCAGCGCCTGCTGGTAGCCACGCAATCGCTCCTGGGTCAAAGGGCTTGAGTTAGGGCCTTTTATCAAACCGATGCGAGTATGACCTAACGCTAACAAATGCTCAGTCATGGTTTTCGCTGCATTATGATTATCCAGCGTGACCGTGGGAAAAGCCCCGGAATCCAATACTTCACATGCATTTACCATGGGCAGAAGCCCACTGACTGGCGATTGCATCAATGAAAAGGGGTTATGCGCCCGCAGCTGTATGACTCCATCGGCCTGCGAGGTTTGCACCATTTTCACATAATCAGCTTCAAGCTCTGCCTTGCCCTGCGTATTGCCCAGTAATAAAGAATAACCGCGCTCCGCAGCGGCTTCCTGCATGCCATTAATCACACGGGCAAAAAAGAGGTTGGCAATGGTAGGGACCAGTACGACCAGACTGTGCGTCTTTCCAGAGCGAAACTTGACCGCCATTAAATTCGGCTTGTAGCCGGTTTGTTCGATGGCACTGGTCACTCTGGCCCGCGTCTTGGGAGAGACCCTCTCTGGCTGTTGCAATGTCCTGGAAACTGTCGCAACTGATACGCCGGCGATATCTGCCACTTCTCTGATTGTCGCCATGAAACTTTATAAACCCGTTATTCTCATTTAACAAAATGTAACCGTTAACATAAATCCTTGCAAGGTGTTTGAAAATTGTATCTTTTCTTAATCGATTAATCTTCCATTCACTAATGGAATTTCTATATTAGGTTAATTATATGTTTATTTGGTAACCAAATTTTAACCAGAAAAGGCATTTGTATTTGACACCACCAAATGTAATCCGTTACATTTCTAAAAAGATAACATACTGCTAACATTATTCGTCACAGGAGAAAAACAATGACTCGACAGAAAAAGATTCGACTGGGCATGATCGGTGGCGGTGAGGGAGCATTTATTGGCGCAGTGCATCGTCATGCAGCTGGTCTTGACGGCCATTACGAACTGGTTTGCGGTGCATTCTCCCGCGATTCGGGCAATAACACCCGCACTGGTGACAGCCTCGATCTCCCGGCTGAGCGTGTATATGACTCGTGGGAAGCCATGCTGAAACAAGAAGCCGCGCTGCCCGAAGACGAAAGAATGCAGGTGGTGAGCATTGTCACGCCAAATCATCTGCACGTTCCTGTTTCTATTGCTGCGGCCAAAGCTGGCTTTCATGTGTTTTGCGAAAAGCCGGCGGCAACATCATTTGATGAAACAAAAGCGCTCGCTGATGCAATAAGCAACGCGCCCGTTTTATATGGTTTGGCGCATACCTACCAGGGCTACCCCATGGTGTGGCAAGCGCGCCACATGGTTGAAAGCGGCATGCTTGGGTCTCTTCGCAAAGTGTATGTTGAATATCCGCAGGGCTGGCTTTCCCAAGAGGAAGAAAGTCATAACAAACAGGCGTCATGGCGCACTGATCCGGCGCTATCAGGCGCTAGCGGCTGCATGGGTGACATCGGAACCCACGCGTTTAGTCTCGCTGAATTCATTTTAGGTGAAAAAATCACGCAGTTATGCGGTGAGCTTAACACGCATGTTGAGGGGCGCCGCCTTGATGATGATGGCGCTGCACTGATTAAAACAGACAACGGTGTCACCGGCGTATTGATTGCCAGTCAGGTCTGTGCGGGGGAGGAAAATCCGTTGAAGATTAAAGTTTATGGTGATAAAGGAGGCCTGGAGTGGCGTCAGATGGAACCTAATTCGGTTATCTATCGACCAGTGGACGCTCCTTATCAGGTGTTCCGGGCGGGGCAGCCCGGTGTGTGCGACGACGCACTATCACAACTGCGGGTACCAGCCGGTCATCCTGAAGGCTACCTTGAAGCAATGGCCAACTTATACAGCGCCTTTGCGTCAGCAGTACGCAGCGGGCAAACCGGCACTGCGGATAAGGTGCCCGGCCTTCACTCTGGTATTCGGGGCATGGCGTTCATTAAGGCGATGCTCGATAGCAGTGGCAGCGACCAAAAGTGGCATGCAATTGCCGACAATCACGAATAATCAGGAGACGCGACGATGGCAGCAATAAAAGGTCCGGCAATTTTTCTGGCACAGTTTGCTTCAGATAATGCGCCTTTTGACACCTTGGAAAACATGGCGCAATGGGCGGCTTCTCTTGGCTACAAAGGTATTCAGGTGCCGACTGATCCGGCACTGTTTGATTTGGAAAAAGCCGCTGAAAGCCAAGAATATTGTGACAATACCAGAGAGATCTGCGCCAAATACGGTATTGAAATTACCGAATTGTCTACTCACCTGCAGGGGCAACTGGTGGCCGTGCATCCGGCATACGATGAGCAGTTTGACAATTTTGCACCACCACACCTTCATGGTGATCCCGAAGCGCGCACCGAATGGGCGATAAACCAGTTGAAACTGGCTGCCAAAGCCAGTCAGCGGTTGGGACTTAAAGCCCACGCAACGTTCTCAGGTGCGCTGATGTGGCATCTGGTTTATCCCTGGCCGCAGCGGCCGGCAGGGCTGGTTGAGCAGGGTTTTGCAGAGCTGGCCAGACGCTGGAAACCCATTCTGGATGCGTTTGAAGAAGCCGGCGTGGATGTTTGCTATGAAATACATCCTGGCGAAGATCTGCATGATGGTGCCACGTTCGAACGTTTTCTACAGGCCGTGGATAACCATCCTCGCGCAAATATTCTGTACGATCCCAGCCATTTTGTACTGCAACAGCTTGATTATCTGGACTTCATCGACCGCTACCATGATCGCATCAAAATGTTTCATGTGAAGGATGCTGAATTCTTGCCTAATGGCAGAAGCGGAATTTACGGCGGCTATCAGGACTGGGTCGATCGTCCGGGGCGCTTTCGTTCACTGGGCGATGGTCAGGTCGACTTCAAACAAATCTTCAGCAAACTCACCCAATATGGTTTTGATGGCTGGGCGGTACTTGAATGGGAATGTTGTCTTAAAGATTCTGCCCAGGGGGCGGCTGAAGGCGCGCCATTTATTGCACAGCACATCATTCAGCCTGCAACAGGTGCATTCGATGACTTTGCCGGTGGTGAGGTTAGTGAGTCCAGAAACCGCAGAATTCTAGGTCTGGATAAACAATAAGTTTTCGATGGTCACGGAGTAAAACGCTTCGGCGAGGATAATAATGAATAACGTAAAAGTGCGCTTAAGCATCATGATGTTCCTGCAGTTTTTTATCTGGGGAGGATGGTTCGTCACTCTGGGTACTTACCTGGCAAGTACACTGGAAGCCAGTGGCGGGCAAATAGCGATGGCGTTTTCGACGCAAAGCTGGGGCGCCATCATCGCACCGCTCATCATTGGTTTGATTGCTGATAAATACTTTAATGCAGAGCGCATTCTCGGGGTGCTTCATCTGCTTGGTGCTGCGCTGATGTACATGATGTTCACCGCTCAGGACTTCAGTAGTTTTTATCCGTTCGTGCTGGGCTACATGATTGCATACATGCCGACACTGGCACTGGTGAATTCCGTATCGTTCGGACAGATGCATGATCCTTCAAAGGAGTTTGGCAAAATCCGCGTGTGGGGAACCATTGGATGGATTGTAGCCGGGCTGGTGATCAGTTATGTGTTCTCCTGGGATGCTCGTCAAGCCATCGAAAATGGCATGCTCAGAAACACCTTTGCGTTGTGTGCTATCGCTTCATTACTGCTTGGCTTATTCAGCTTCACGCTGCCGGCCACTCCGCCTAAAGGGAAAGGCCAGGCCACAGGCATCGGACAAGCGCTGGGCACCGATGCGCTAAGTTTGCTTAAAAGTCGCAACTTTGCTGTTTTCTTTATTGCTTCGGTACTGATTTGCATACCGCTGGCATTTTACTACCAAAATGCCAACCCGTTTTTAACCGAAATCGGCGTTGAAAACGCAACCGGCAAAATGACACTGGGTCAGGTATCTGAAGTGCTGTTTATGCTGGCTCTGCCTGTCTTTTTAAATAAGTTTGGTATCAAGAAAACGCTGATTCTGGGCATGCTGGCCTGGGTGATTCGTTATGTGTTGTTTGCCTATGGCAATGCTGATGAGGGAATCTGGCTGCTGTTAGTGGGTATTGCATTGCATGGCTTGTGCTATGACTTCTTTTTCGTCTCTGGTCAGATTTATACCGATGCCAAAGCCGCGCCGCAGAACAAAAGTGCAGCGCAGGGGCTGATAACGCTGGCAACCTATGGTGTGGGTATGCTTATCGGCTTTTGGGTGGCAGGACAGATTACCGATGCCTATGCCGTAACCGATGGTCATATCTGGGAGAACGTTTGGTTATTCCCTGCGGCATTTGCCCTGGTGGTACTGGTGTTGTTTACGGTGCTTTTCAAACCCGAAAAGGTATCGGTAGATGACTGACCGACGTCAGCTTCTCAAAGGCCTGGCGCTGACCGGAGCGGGCCTGTCCGCCGGCGTTTGGTCTGGCGCGGGATTGGCTGCACAACAGCCATTGCATAACCGTGTACGCCACTCTGTTGCGCGCTGGACATTTGGCGATATGGATATTGAAAGCTTATGCCAGGCGGTGAAAAAAATTGGTTTCTCAGCCATCGATCTTGTGGGCCCGGAAGATTGGCCGGTGCTTAAAAAGTACGGCATTGACAGCGCGATGTGCAATGGCGCAGAGCTTAACCTGACCGATGGATGGTGTGAGCCAAAGTTTCATCCGGCACTAATTGAGCGGTATACCCGTCACATTGATTTAGTGGCTGAGGCCGGTTATCGCAACCTGGTGTGCTTTAGTGGCAACAAGCGGGGGATGGATCCGCAGGATGGTCAGGAGAACGCAGCAACAGGCTTACGCAAAATTCTGGGCCACGCGCAAAAGCGCGGGGTTGTACTTCATATGGAACTGTTCAACGCCATCGATCACCCGGATTATATGGCTGATAACAGTGCCTGGGGCGTTGCGTTATGTCGCAAGCTTCAGTCCGACAATTTCAAGCTGCTTTATGACATCTACCACATGCAGGTGAATGAAGGGAATATCATTCAGACCATCCGGGACAATATTCAGTATTTTGGCCATTTCCACACGGCCGGGGTACCAGGCAGACATGAAATCGATGATTCACAAGAGTTGAACTATCGCGCCATCGTTAACGCTATTCATTCTTTAAATTTTGAAGGCTACGTCGCGCAGGAGTTCATTCCAACCGCCAGTACAAAAGCAGGCCGTCTGGCCGCTTTGCAACAGGCAGTGCAAATTTGTGATGTGTAATAGTTACCAATCAACGCGGCGCGTTTAAGAAGGGGTGTTATGGCTGATAATCATTACGATGCGATAGTTGTCGGATCAGGAATAAGCGGGGGCTGGGCAGCAAAAGAGCTCACTGAAAAAGGCCTGAAGGTGCTTATGCTTGAGCGGGGTCGCAACATAGAGCATATCAAGGACTACAAAAATGCCCATAAGGAAGCCTGGGACTATCCTCACCGGGACCTTGCCACACAAAAGATGAAGGATGAACATCCCGTCTTATCCCGTGACTACCCCCTGAATGAATCTACCTATGGCATGTGGGCCACGCAAAAAGAAGCGCCCTATGTTGAGAATAAGCCCTTTACCTGGTTCAGAGGCTATCACGTTGGCGGTCGTTCGCTATTGTGGGGGCGTCAGAGCTACCGCCTGAATAAAGAAGACTTTCTGGCCAATAAAAAAGAAGGTATCGCGGTAGACTGGCCAATTCGCTATGAAGATGTCGCGCCGTGGTATGACTATGTTGAAAAATATGCCGGCATCAGCGGTAATCGCGATGGTCTGGATGTATTGCCTGATGGGCAGTATATGCCGGCATTTGAGCTAAATGTGGTGGAAAAAGACGTAGCTGCCCGAATCAAAAAGGCCTTCAAAGGCAGTCGGCATTTGATTTGCGGGCGGGCAGCTAATGCGACACAAGCGCAGCCCGAGCAGGGCCGGGCAGGATGCCAGGCGCGCAGCAAATGCTGGCTGGGTTGCCCGTTTGGCGGGTATTTCAGCACGCAGTCATCTACGCTGCCAGCAGCGATGAAAACCGGCAATCTGACACTACGTCCGTTTTCTATCGTCAGCCAGATCTTGTATGACAAAGACAAAAAACGCGCACGGGGTGTCGAGGTGATTGATGCTGAAAACAAGCAGACCTACGAGTACACCGCGAATGTAGTCTTTGTTAATGCATCAGCGCTTAACAGTGCGTGGCTGCTGATGAACTCTGCTACAGATGTCTGGGAAGGCGGTTTAGGCAGCAGCAGTGGCGAGTTGGGTCACAATGTGATGGACCATCATTTCAGAGTTGGCGCATCAGGCACTGCGGAAGGCTACGAAGATAAGTATTACTTCGGACGCCGACCGTCAGGCTTCTATGTGCCGCGGTTCAGAAACTGGGGCGGTGATAAGCGGGATTATCTGCGCGGCTTTGGGTATCAGGGCAGTGCCAGCCGGCAGAGCTGGCGTGAAAACGTGGCCGAAATGGGAGTTGGCGCACAACTTAAAGATGCCGTCAGTGAGCCGGGCGCATGGACCATCGGTATGAATGCTTTTGGCGAGATGCTGCCGGATCACAGTAACCGAATTTATATGAACAGGCAGAAACAGGACGCCTGGGGTCTGCCGGTGCTGGAGATGGATGTGGAACTTAAAGAAAACGAGTTACGCATGCGTAAAGATATGCAGCAGGATGCCATTGATATGTTCGAAGCGGCGGGTATGAAAAATGTGCGCGGTTTTGAGGCAGATTACCAGCCGGGCATGGGTATTCATGAAATGGGAACTGCCCGAATGGGTCGCGACCCGAAAACGTCGGTGTTGAATAAACACAACCAGGTGTGGGATGCGCCTAATGTATTTGTCACTGATGGCGCATGTATGACCTCCGCATCCTGTGTGAATCCTTCTCTAACCTACATGGCTCTGACTGCACGGGCAGCTGAATTTGCTGTAGAGGAACTGAAAAGAGGAAATCTGTAGCTATGAATCGTCGAGACCTTTTAAAGCTGATCACAGCCGCGACCGGTGCGGCATTTGTTGGCACAAACCCGCTGGCGTACGAGTTGCGCCCGGATGTATCGCTGTCAGAGACTGGATTTTCCAAAGATGAGGTGGCATTTCTAAACGAAGTGGGTGAGGTGATTATTCCCCGCACTGACACGCCGGGTGCAAAAGATGCCAATGTCGGACGGATAATGGCGGTGCTGGTGGCAGACTGTTACCCCAGTGCACTTCAAAAAACGTTTCGGGACGGAATGAAAAAGCTGGATAGTCAGGCAAAAGAAGAATTTGGCAACGCCTTTTTGTTACTGGATAACAAGCAGCGCCACGATCTGATATCACGACTGGATGAAGAAGCCCGGGATTACAACCAGAAATTGGGACTGTGGAGCGTAGCCAGTCAGTTACCCAATCAGCGCAGAGAGACCTCGCAAGCACCCGTACCCCATTATTTCTCCCTGTTTAAGCAGCTTACACTGTTTGGTTTCTTCACCTCAAAAGAGGGCGGCACCAAGGTATTACGGTATGTGCCAGTTCCGGGGAAATATGATGGCAATATTGAATATAAGAAAGGCCAGAAGGCCTGGGCTACCTGAGAAATACAGTAAGGAATATGAATATGAAAAACGCGTATAAAACACTGACTACACTCACGGTTGCCGCGGCCAGTGTAATGATGGCAGGAGAACTTATGGCATCAGACAAGGAACTGGAAGACTGGCAAAAGGCGGAAAAAACCGAAGTATGGGAACCTGTTCCACCCAAGGTAACGGCCCAACCCGGCCAGCCACCCTCTGATGCAACTGTCTTATTTGACGGTAAAGACTTATCGGCATGGGAGTCGGTAAAAGGTGGCGAGGCGCAGTGGACAGTCAAAAATGGTGCTATGACCGTAAAACCGGGTACCGGTGATATTAAAACCAAAGAATCGTTCTGTGATGTGCAACTCCATGTAGAATGGAAAGCGCCCGAGCCTGAAGCGGATATGGAAGGGCAGCAGCGCAACAACAGCGGAGTGTTCTTACAGCAGCGTTATGAGGTTCAGGTTCTGGATTCTTACGAAAGTAAGACCTATGCAAATGGCCAGGCGGCCAGCATCTATAAACAAACGATTCCGTTAGTGAATGCAACCCGTCCACCTGAACAATGGCAGGAGTACGACATTATTTTCACAGCGCCTCGCTTTGACGATGAGACGCTAAAATCACCCGGCTATATCACGGTGCTTCATAATGGGGTGGTAGTGCAAAACCATGTCGAGATCCAGGGTAAAACAGAGTGGATTGGCGCTCCATCTTACGAAGCTCATGGGTGTGCACCCATTCAGCTTCAGGATCATTCCAATGAAGTGAGCTTTCGTAATATCTGGGTCAGAAAAATTACGTCGTTGAATCAGTAAAAGTATTGTAAAAAAATGAGAGGCCGGCGCGGGCAGTGAAGCTCGCGCCGGCTTTTTACTATGGACAAAAAGTTTACTTCTGGCGCTTACACCAATCTGGTAGGCTAGCGGCTTTTTGTCAGGAAAGGATTAATTATGGTGGGTGAAATTGCCGCTCTCAGCGTTGCTTTGTGCTGGGCGATTGCTGCAAGAATGTTCCGGGTACTTGGATCATCATTCTCCCCCTTATCGTTAAACCTGTGGAAAGGGCTGGTGGCGATTGTACTACTGGTTCTGGTAACACAGCTTTTCCTGCCGCCGGTCACACTACCGCTAAGTGCTTATGGCTGGTTATTATTAAGTGGTGTGGTGGGTATAGGTATCGGTGACACCTGCTTTTTTCAGGCGCTCAATCGCATTGGCGATACCCAGTCGGTGCTGATCACCGAGACGCTGGCACCGATCTTTACCGCACTTCTGGCCATGGTCTGGATTGCCGAATGGCTGACCTGGCAACAGTGGATTGGCATTGCGCTGGTACTGGTCAGCGTAGATATGGTTGTGAAGGTAAAAAAGCGTACCGAGCTACATTTGTTTGCTCCGTCGGGCTACCTGTTCGCCGCAGCGGCGGCAGTGTGTCAGGCCATTGGTGCTGTAATCAGTCGGGACATTCTGACCCGCTATACTGTGGATGCGTTTAACGCCAGTCTGGTACGGCTGGTTGGCGGGCTGGCGATTATCGTGGTGTTAATGCTTATTCTGCGCAAACAGTGGCTGCCCAAAAGTGACAAGCCGTTGCAGATGTGGCGCACGTTTGCCATTGCAACTATTTTGGGCACCGCAGCAGCGCTTTATTTGCAAATGGTTGCCTTTGCCAATGCCAAAGCCGGAGTAGTACAAACCCTGATTGCAACATCTGCTGTAATGTCGCTGGCCGTGGCCTGGGTGCTTGGCGAACGCGCTAATAAAGCTACCATTTTCTGGTCCTTTGCCGCGTTAGCCGGGGTAACCGTGCTGGTGGCCGCAGGGCATATCAGCGCTCACGGTTGATTACTGCTTGTGCAGTGTGTTCAATCTCTGTATACTGCGCGCCCTTACAGCCAAACTAACCTAGTTCCTTGCCTCTAACAGACGGCTGTACTGACGAGGCTACAACCGTAAGGAGCAATAATGCGTCATTACGAAATCGTATTTATGGTTCAC
>CAZOYR010000017.1:19523-44793 GCA_964584105.1 uncultured Alteromonas sp. | reverse complement strand
CTCCTCATCGGCGTAAGACCAATATTGTGACCAGGCAGTCGCATCGGTGTGTTCACCAACCCATCAAGACTGTCGAAATGTATTGCCGCGTGCCTTACGAAGATGAAGGCTTAAGGAGGTTGCTGCTAACGATAGTCTTGTATTTACTCGGCGCGCTTTGTAACTGCAAGTCAACGTTCTGTTTGTCGGTATTTGGCAACATATTCTATTCGAACTACGCAAAGGAGTCAGTTCATCGTCACTCACAATGTAACTTTTACAAACCTCTGCAGCTTTTGCCGTACAACATTTGCACTTCATGCTTTATTAGTAAGCGCCTACCGCTGTCTGGCCTTCAACGCTGCACGACATTTCAATGACTTATCGCGAAAATGACAAAATTCCAATGAAATTCAATATTGGCCTTTGAATTGCATTAATAAACTTGGAATATGGGATTATGTGACATTCTGGTTAATTAAGGATGATTAGCCAGATGTTTCTTCAGACAAAAAAATAGCGAGCTAAAAGCCCGCTATGAGTGTTTGGAATATGGAATTTTATAATTATTAAAGCCTCTCTCCAGAGGCTTTTTTTATTACTCGACGCTATTATTGCATGAATTGTCTACGAATTACTAGTGCTAATCCGAATAAAACTAGCACTAAAGTTGTAGGTGCCGGTACATCAACGATTGCAGCCGGGTCGCGAGCCCACACAGAGACGTTTGATAGACCTTGTGCTACTGTTTTACCACTCCCGTTTGTTTTTACCAATGTTTGACTTAAGTCCCAGGTACCCTTGAACGCATAGTTCTGGTCACCATCATAAACCGGATCCAAACCAAGCTCTTTTAAGTCAAATTCGTAAATGACAAATTGCGTAGCAGCTTTAAATACGATACCAACTTTGTCAAAAAACTCACCACCCAGCAGTTCCATCAATGCATCCGGATTAGTCGCTGGTGGCGTCCAACTGAACGTACCGCTAGTCGCATCGTCACAGATACCGTTTTCCTGCTCAGGGCAGCTAATAGTTAACAGTGAATCAAGGAACGTATAAGATGTATCGCCATTGTCCATGGTAGCGCCATTGAACTTAAAGCCATCATCAGCTTCGGCCTTTCCAACATAGATCCAGCCCGGGTCGATATCGCCTTTACCCTGCAGATTTTGTAGCGCTTCATCTTCTACGAATACGCCAGGCGTATCCCACCAACCGTTATAGCTATCTACATTGAACCAACCATCATCTTTATAGCCTAAATTCTCATCAGGCTTGGTAAAAGAACTGTTGTTTCCTATAAACGAACCAATACATTCTGTTGCGTTTAACGGCGTATCAAGTTGCGTTGCAGGACTCCCATCCAGAACTTGTATTTCCGTGATTTGCACATCACTAACACCGCACATTGCTGCCTGCGACGTCCAGGCTGCCCCAACTAACATTGATCCTAAAACGGCCTTGCTCAGTAATTTCATCAGTGACCTCTCACTACCATTGTTACTACAACTACTCCTGATTAATCGCTGAGCAATTTACAGGCCAATTTTTAACCATTTGTTTTATATAACTTTTCTTAAATATTTTACAGGGTGTGTAAAATTTTCAGACATTAGTCGTCTTCTTTCAACCTAACATAGGTTTTGTACTTTTTCTTTAACAGCTTGTCGATATACTGGGTCAGCTTGATCTTATGGCTAATAGCATCATCAAGCGCATCAACCAGCTCACTTAACATTGCCTTATAATATTCCGCATCCTGAATCTCATTGCCGTTAGGCGTCATCAGTTTCTTTTTCGGCTTGTGCGGTACCCCGGTACCCACTGATGCTTCATATTCCTCTTCATCAATTGCGTCCTGCTCTTCTACGGATTGTGTTTCAGGTAAGAACATTTCTTCACTGACTTCGTTGATAACGGAATCAACGGCATCACCATCTAACGTTTCCAGTTCCTCAAGGAATCCGAATAAGAGGATGCGGTCCATCAAAGTATTGATTTTACGCGGAACACCACGGGTAAACTTGTAAATACGACCGTAGGCATCGTCGCTGAATAATGCGCTGCCATTCCAGCCTGCATGATGCAGACGAAACTCGATATATTCTTTGGTTTCTTCCAGCGTAAGCGGTGCCAGGTGGCATGATGCAACAATACGCTGACGAAATTGTTCCATGTTCGGCGCACGTAAAATAGGCTGTAACTCTTCCTGACCTAATAAGAAGCTCTGAAGTAACGGTTTTCCAAACTCCTGAAAGTTTGACAACATGCGCAACTCTTCTATGGTTTCAAGCGGCAAATTCTGTGCTTCATCCACCAACAGCAACGCGCGACGGCCTGTTTTACTCAAGTCGTATAAAAATACTTCAAGAATTTTCAGAATATCTGCTTTGGTTTTTCCGGCAACATCCAACTCAAATTTCGACGCGACCATTTTGACCAGTTCATCAGGCGTCAACTTTGGCGTTACAATGTGCGCTACCACAATATCGTCTTCAATCTCAGCAACTAAAGAGTTGGCTATTGTTGTTTTACCTGTACCGATATCTCCGGTAATGACAATGAACCCCTCGGCCTGCGAAAGCCCGTACTGTAAGTACGACATAGCACGTTTGTGCCAGCGACTGGCAAAGAAAAAATCTGGATCCGGTGTTAGCTGGAAAGGTTTTGAATCCAGCCCGTAATAACTTTCATACATGGAATTACCGCTATACTTCTGCCTGAGTGCCCGAACGAATCTTAGCCTAATACCAGCCTTACGACTATACGTGACACATAACTAATTATTTGATGTCCGGAGTTATTCACCTTTTTGACCAACAATCTGTTCAATAATTGCGGTCGTTGAGACACCCTCTTCAAAATGCAACACTTTTACACTACCGCCATTGGCAATGACTTCCTGGCCACCGGCGATGTCTTCAACCTTGTAATCGCCACCTTTTACCAGTGTATCGGGTAAAAGTCTGCCGATAACACGCTGTGGTGTATCCTCGCTGAAAGGCACCACCCAGTCGACTGAGGCCAGGCCTGCCAACACGGCCATTCTTCGCTGAACATTGTTGACCGGCCGGCCCTGCCCCTTCAGCCTCGTCACAGAGGCATCGTCATTCACCGCCACAATAAGCCTGTCGCCCAGCTGCGCAGCAGCCTGTAAATAGGACACGTGACCCGCGTGAAGGATGTCGAAACACCCATTGGTCATGACTACATGCTCACCACGCTTTTTAGCCTGCTCAATCGCTATGGCCAGCTGATCTTCACTCATTACGCCAGTGTCGTTATGTTTATGCTGTTCCTGCAGCGCTACAGCAAGTTCTGTGGCTGTCACTGTTGATGTGCCCAGCTTACCAACGACAATACTTGCGGCCACATTTGCCAGCATACAGGCATCCTGTATTGAGGCGCCAGCGGCATAAGCAACCGCCAGGGTTGATATAACGGTATCCCCCGCCCCGGTGACATCAAACACTTCTTTGGCTTTGGCAGGCAAATGAAACGCTTCGGTTTCACCATGAAACAACGTCATGCCTTCTTCAGACCGGGTGACCAGCAAGCCTTCCAGTTCCAGGTCCTGCTTCATTGCCACCGCCAGCTCAACCAGGTTCTGTTCGTTATCAGGGTTGCCAGCAACAGCGCTAAACTCTGACATATTGGGCGTAATCAGAGATGCGCCTTTATACTTCGCAAAATCTGTACCTTTTGGATCAACAATCACAATTTTTTGCGCTTCTCTGGCGGCACTGATAAGCGGTTGCGGTGTCGACAGTGCGCCTTTAGCATAATCAGAAAGAATAACAATGTCGGCGCTTGGCAACAGCTCCATGTATCTGTCAATCATGGATGACTTATCGCTATCGGCGAATGACTTTTCAAAATCCAGGCGCAACAGCTGCTGATTACGGCTCATTACCCTAAGCTTGGTGATCGTGTCGCGCCCGTCCACAGGTGTGAAATGACAAGTAACATCGAAGGAGGACAACCTGTTTTTAAGTATTTCTGCGTTTTCATCATGCCCGCATAACCCTAGCAGACTTACCTTCGCGCCCAGCATCGCCGCATTTATGGCAACGTTAGCCGCACCTCCGGGCCGATCTTCACTGCTATTAACATTTACCACCGGTACAGGTGCTTCGGGGCTGATCCGACCGGTGCTACCTCCCCAATAACGATCAAGCATCAGGTCGCCGACAATCAGTACGTTCGCATTTTTGAAATCTGGTAGAATCATGATCAGTGGTTCAGCAATAAGATATGAAAATTGGCAGCAAGTATATCAGTCTTAACAGAAAATGAGGACAGCACTGACCGGTGGTATGTTTACGTTATTGAAAACCGGCTGGGACAGTACTACACCGGAATCACCACCGACCCGAACCGGCGCTTTAGGCAGCACAGCGGTGAGCTTAAAGGTGGTGCTCGCGCATTGAAAGGAAAAGGCCCCCTTGAGTTCCGATTGATACTCAGCGTTTGCGACAGGTCTCAGGCGTTAAAGACCGAATACGCGATTAAACAATTGAATAAGCGCGAGAAACTGGTACTGGTTCAGGAAGACCTGCGCGCGTTAACGTTGCAACAGGTCGAAATTGTTACCGAGAGGTTTTGCTAAGATAAAAACTCAAGTATGCCATTAACAATGAGCGCGATGCCCAGTGTCAGGCAAAATTCCAGACAGGCCACTCCAATATTGTGTTGCTTATCGACTTCCTGGCGATAATCCAGTCCCCACAAAATCAGTTTCTTACTGGCATTCACCAGAATATACAGTGCCAGCGACAATACCACACTGACAATCAGCCAGCCGGTCACATTACTGACATAGCCATCCGGATGATAGTTGAGTAAATGCCGGGCCGACGCTACGATTAGCGCTGTACCAAGCAGGTTACCGGCATGCTCAACAGCCAGTGCCAATTGCCCTTTTTGCAACGCACCCTGAAATGAATCATTCTGATTATCTCTGGCATAACGCACCTCATAGATGCGCGTCATAAACAGCAAAATTGTCAGGACTACCGTAAACCCGGTAGCGATAGCGATCATGGCATTCATATCACTGCCATCGACCCATAACACCATGCTTCTTAAGATGATGGCGCTGGCGATAAGGCTGGCGGCATCCACCATAGCGATACTGACACTCCTGTCACCAATGAGTGCGCGGGTGTCTACCCGGTTGAGTACCAGTTTATCGTGAGCAAAGCGACCAAAGTTAACCAATACGATACCGATTAAACCAAAGCTGACCATACCTACCGCGGCCGACTCGAACCCCTGCCCCACATGTCGGCCCACCACTGAGCCCAGCACAATACATAACGAGAGCATGCCTCCGGCAATGCTGATGCCAAATGCAAAGTTGTCTTTAACCGCCAGTTCATCGGTCACCGAGCTTTTTCTGAATAATCCGGCCAGCCACTTAAGCAGTACCAGTAACAACAAAGCCAGCGCGAGGTCGATGACAAGGTAGACCCACAAGTCGCGGGGCAGCGGTACTAATTTGACCAGCGTTTCCATCTCAGTTCCCTTTTTACGGTGTATTATTATTCGTTGCTGGAGCCTGATAACAGGATGTGACAGACTCTGCGTCATTATTCATGCAATCAGCCTGAAGTCTGACTTCAGGTAGTGACGATGAGGTCGTGTATTATGCCTACGCAAGAGCAGATGAACAGGATTATCAGGGAAAAAGCGCAGACTTTCTGGCAACGTCATCAAGACTCCCCGCATTTGCAAAATACCGTTCCTTCACAAGATCATGCTAATTACAGTCTCCCGGGCTTGAGCCAGTTTCTTGGTCGAATTCTTGAACAGCAGAACACCGAACAGCTGGAAAATGCAGCGTTGTCTTCTGAGCACTACAGCGACGCTTTGAATGGTGAGCTCGCTCAGGTAAAAACCGAAGAACAACTGATGCGTGTGCTGCGGGATTTTCGCAACACGCAGATGGCAGCCATTGCGCTGTGCGATTTACACAATAATCAGGATATAGAAACATCCGTGGCACGTGTCTCCGCCCTGGCGGATGCGTTAATTCTAGGGGCGTGCGACTGGCTTTATGAACATCTGAGTGAACGTTACGGCAAACCGGCAGGTCCGCATGGCCCCCAGCCGATGATTATTCTCGGTATGGGTAAGCTCGGTGGCAGAGAACTTAACTTCTCTTCGGATATCGATTTGATATTTTGCTATCCGTACAAAGGCGAAACCGAGGGTGGCCGTAAACAGGTCGAAAACCAGCAATTTTTTAACCGCCTGGCGCAAAAGCTCATCAGTGCTTTGAACACGGTAACGGCCCAAGGCCAGGTGTTCCGGGTAGATATGCGCCTGCGTCCGTTCGGAGACAGCGGTCCTCTGGTCACCCATTTTGCCGCCCTTGAAGATTATTATCAGGAACAGGGAAGAAACTGGGAGCGCTTTGCCATGATAAAAGCGCGCGCCATCACGCCCTCCTCTCCCTATGTCGATGAACTTCTTGATATTCTGCGCCCGTTTACCTTCAGGCGCTATCTTGACTTCACCACGATCGATGCACTTCGGCATATGAAAGGGCTGATTAATCGCGAGATTCGACGACGTGGCTTAAAAGACAACATCAAACTGGGCGCCGGTGGCATCCGCGAAATTGAGTTTTTTGCACAAAGCTTTCAGCTGATTCATGGCGGTCGGGAACCTGACCTGCAGCGACGCAGTCTGAAGCGCACTCTACATGCTTTATCTGAGCTGGATATTGTGGAGCCGGATACGATTCAACAACTCTACGGTCACTATTGTTTTTTACGCAAAGTTGAACACACCCTGCAGCAGTTTGATGACCAGCAGACCCAGACCTTACCTGATGAGCAGTGGCCAAAAGCCGTGCTTTGCAGGGTAATGGGATTTACCGATTATGAGATTTTTTATAAAGAACTGACTCAGCGGATGGAGGAAGTCCACGAGCAATTCAACGCTTTAGTCAGCGAGCACCATGAGGCTCACTCGCACGAAGACTCCCTGTTTCAGGTGTGTAATGATGTCTGGCAGGTTGATATGGACAGGCAAGAGCTGTGCGCGTTGCTGACTCCCTATATGGACGATGACAACGCCGATGCGGTTTATGAGCAGCTGATGGAGTTTCGCGCCAACCTGCGACAGTTTCGTATCGGCGAACGCGGTCAGCGCACTCTGGATGGACTGATGCCTGAGCTACTGCACACGCTCATAGAAACCACACCTAACCGAATTCACCGTGTCATGCCTCGTGTGCTGGATGTGATCCGTGCAATCACCGGAAGGACCACATACCTGACGTTATTGCTGGAAAACCCGGATGTATTGAATCAGCTGGTGAAACTGTGTGAGCGCAGCGAATGGATAGCCAGGCAAATTCAGCGCTTCCCGTTATTGTTAGATGAATTACTGACCCCGCTATATTTAGAGCAGCAAAATACCGGCTTAGAGGAAAGCCGCACTGAGTATATGGACGAGTTGCGCCAACAGTTGCTTCGCGTTGATCCCGATGATGTGGAGCTGTCGATGGATGCATGCCGACAGTTCAAGTTGTGTCAGCAACTGCGCATTGCCGCCTCAGATATCAGTGGCTCATTACCTGTAGTCAGGGTCAGTGATAAACTTACCGTGCTGGCAGAAGTGTTGCTGGATACCGTCATTTATCAGGCATGGGAACAGGTAGCTGCACGCTATGGCACTCCCGAACATCTGACAGAAAACCACCGTGGGTTCGCTGTTATCGGCTATGGCAAGCTGGGCGGTTATGAGCTCGGTTATGGGTCTGATTTGGATTTGGTGTTTATTCACAACGCGCCGACAGACGCATCCACTAACGGTAAAAAGTCAGTGGGGGCGCAGCAGTTTTATATCAAACTGGCGCAGCGCATTATGCACTTGCTGAGTACCAATACCCTATTCGGTCAGCTTTATGAAACTGACCTGAGACTGCGACCATCCGGCTCGGCCGGCCTGCTCTGTTGTCACATTGACGGGTTTAAAAGTTACCAGCAACAGCAAGCCTGGACATGGGAGCATCAGGCATTGGTCCGCGCCCGTGGCGTGGCGGGCGACAGTAGCCTGTTAGCTTCATTTGATAAAATCCGCCACGACATTTTAACGAATGCCAGAGATACAGACGCGCTTCGTGATGACGTCGTAGCAATGCGTAAAAAAATGCGCGATCACCTTAATTCGGGAACACAATCTGATATTGATTTGAAACAATGTGAAGGCGGTATTGCAGACATAGAGTTTCTGACTCAGTACTGGGTTCTGGCCTGCTCCCGCGACCACGAGTCACTCACACAGTATACCGATAATACGCGGATCCTGAATATGGCGATGAGCCTGGGCATTATTGATAACAAGGTCTGTGATAATCTGGTCAGTGCATACCAGTCTTTGCGTGATCAGTATCATCAGCTGACGCTGGCAGATGATAAGCTGGCCAAACACTCTGCGCAGCTGGAAAGCCTGCTCAATAAAGTTAAACGCATCTGGCAGCAAGTACTGGGCGGCGAATAGAGTCTGTAGCAGAAAACGGCAGAATCAGCGTTTTCTGCAGTTGGTGTCCAGATATTCTGATGGCTTCGCCGTCACCACCAGTGTCCGCTGTCCCGGGCACACAAATGTTTCTACATCGCCGCTGAAATTACTGTCTACTGCAGCAGCAATCTTGTCCAGCGAGCCAACCAGTGTGTCATCCATCTGAAAATGGTGCTTAATGACAAAGTCCTGATCGAGGTCCCAGATAACCTGCATCCCCTCTTTTTCAGCGTAGGCGGAGATGGCTTCACGCAACGTTCTGCCCGCTTTAAAGGAACGGTGCTTATGCTCACCTACCCAGTTTTTCTTCACTGGTCTTAGTTCGCTGGACATGGTCTGCAACCGGGTTTCCAGAGAGTCGTTTCCCTGACTGATATCTATAACAAAATCTTCTTCCGTCACTTCTTCCTGCTGATCAGGCCCCATTCTGAACTGGCTGTAAAAATCGCTTAAGCCCTTTGAGACGCTACGCTTTTCTTCGCCATCGCTGGCAGACTGTTGCCAGACAATGACGGCTGTCGCTATCACAATCAGTACCAGGGCAATTGCAATCTGCTTTATCCAGAACTGCTTACCGGAATAGTTTTTTGTTGTCATTCTCAGCCGTCTTCCTGTCATCCTTTCCATCTGATTCTAGAAAAGAGCGTCAACTCTTTTCAATTAGCTAATCGTATAACGACGGATCATCCTTGTCGGGTCTTGTTTTAAAACGTTTGTGCATCCACAAATAACTTTCAGGTTGTTCAGCGACTATCTCTGCCACCTTTTTGTTGAGCATCGTCAGTGCCGGTTCATCGTCCAGTGATGCCAGTTCGGGCATAGGCGGATATATCTTTACCTTATAACCATTTGTCGTGTACTGCGAGGTAAAAATCATCGGCACACAGTCAGCACGTCGGGCAAACATCAGTGTGGCGGTAGAAGTAGCAGTCTGTGACACGCCACCGAAAGGAACAAAAATGCTCTGTGAACGGCCATAGTCCTGATCAGGCAAATACAGACACAGCTCCTGACCATCCAGCGCAGCGATGAGCGCACGGGCGTTACGCTTGTGAATCATATATTTATTAGAACGGGCCCGGCCATGGTATTGCAGATAATCAATCAGCGGGTTGTTGTGCTTGCGGTAAAAAGCGATGGCAGGATGGGTGTAACCCAGGCCACGACAGGCAAATTCCAGATTCATATTGTGCAGCGCTAACCCGAACACACCTTTATTCTGCGCCAGCGCGGCCTCGACATGCTCATAACCTTCGATAGTAAAGTGACGTTTAATACGCCAGTCGGGCCACCACCATCCCATGGCGGTTTCAAACAACGCCATCCCTGCTCTGCGTAAGTTTTCACGGGTTAGCCTTTCCACCTCAGCCTCACTGAGATGCGGCCAGGTCAGACTAATATTACGGCGTGCAATATTCACCCGCTTTGGGACAATACGTCCAATCAACCTGCCGGCACCACTTCCGACTGCGCGGATCCATGAGAACGGCAACCAGGTAAGCACATACAAGATGAGCACACCTAACCAGACTAACCAGTATCTGGGCCCTAAAAATGCCAGTTTAAACGAAGGTGGGGTGATTGCTGACAACGAAGAACTACCTGCAAAAATTTTTTAGTTATTGTACCTGTACTTGCTACGGATACCAATGGCGGGACAATGGCCTTACGAATTCAATGCACAAAAAAGCCCGCCTTGAGGCGGGCTTTGAGAATTTACTGATGGTATGAGGAACGCTAATACTCTTCGTCTATCTCTTTAAGCTTTTTGGTAAACTGTTTAACGTGCTCATCATCTTCATAGTCATAATGATATTGATTATGAAACCCGTATTGCAGTTTTACCTTTGGGTCCTCTACGAACAGAGTGTAACCATCCATATCGGTAAAGGCCGTAATGCCGTTGAGCAGATAACGGTCATCCTGTTTAGTGCCAAACTGACGAATTTTATCAAACACGCGAAGTATGAAAGTATTGTCCAACTCATTCTTCATGAATATCAGTACCCCTTAACTGGTTTACCTATTCATACCGCCTGACTGAAGGGAAAGTTTACTTCTGCAGTGAGATTTAGCGGCTAGTTGAAATTGTATCTGTATGCCACATTGAACAGGTTCGCCGTCAGGTCATCCTCACCGTAAATATATTCATATTCCAGACGAATCATACTGTTAAGGCCCACGTGAAAATCAAAGCCCAGCCCTGCCATTCCGGCAAACACGCCTTCATCAAAAGCACATTGCCCGGCCTGATTTACAGGGCCATCACAGGTTGCCTCAAGCGCCCGATAACCACGGATGTCTGCGCGCATCACGCCCAGCTTATAATACAACTCTCCCTGCCGGCCGCCTGCCTTACCCAGCACGGCAAGATACAGTGCATCAGCTTTCATATCCGCCTGGTCGGTTTCTTCATCGAATAACCGCTTATACCCGGCCTCGAAATACCATTTGGGTGCGAATTCATGCCCTAACGCCAGGTTGAGGTTCTCGCTATTGGCTTCAGCATTCTCAAAGTCCGCATCGGTGTAGCCCGCGCCGACTACACCATACAATTTATCTGTAGCCTGCGCACTGACACTAGCCAGTGCCATAAGTGCAGCTATCCATTTCATTTTCATGACTCTGTTACCGCTATTTTTTTAAGAGTTAGAAGAAGTATTCAAGTGTGACCTGAAGGTGGTCATCCCGGCGCATGTAATAAAAGGTGTCCGTCTCGTCATCGGAAGAAAACAAGTAAGCATCCACTTTCCAGCGCCAGTTATCGGTAATGCGGCTGGACGCTTCAACGAATGCGTTATATGTATCAGACTCATCTAAATCCTGAACAAACCCCGCAAGCACCTCAGTACCGTCAATATCATTGAATGACCAACGCACCCCGGCCATCAGATCATTCTGGCCAGTGGCGAAAAAGTTGTTATCCCGCTCGTCGTATTGATATTCCATCAAAAAACCGAGGTCATGCGTAGTACCAAGCACACCTACGGTGGTGCGCTCAAAACCGGCAACGGCAGCCAGAAAATCTTCACTCTGCCCCTCGCGGTAAATACCTTCAAACTTCAGCAGCCAGGAACCCTGAACCTTCAACAAATCCAGTCCGAACTGCTGAATCTGCGCATAGTAGGGAAAGATGTATGGATCGGTAATTTCTTCCTGCGCGACGCTTAACTCTGGTTCTCGGGTTGTCCCGTTAAAATAGGACAAGCCCACTTCGTAATCACCAAAGCTGTTCTGATACCGAAGAGCAAAATCGATATGGTTTTGTTCGGCATCAGATTCATACTGGGCGCGGTCAGAAACGATGGGCAGCGGCGGTCTCAAACGGCCATCAACCCCGGGAAAAGTACGCTCACGAAAGTATGGCAGAATATATGCTGACGCCGTCCCCCAGTCACCATAGGTGGTAAAATTAACCATGGGTTGCCCGAGTTTATCTTCGCCATCAACCTGCTCAACCATATCTGTCTGGTTGATAATATCCACCAGGTGCAATGACTCCGTCTGGCCCCAGAATACCTTGCCAATCCCTACCCGGGTTTCCCATTCATCAGCCACGTGCAACCACTGAAGCTCTCTGACATCCCAGTGCGTTCTTTCATCGTCCTGATTATCAAGCCGAGCAAAGGGTTTAAAAAGCAAACTGTCCTGACCGTTGTTCCACTCAGTATATGCCTCAGGCTCTATAGCAACGGAAGCCTGAGTGCGGGGCTGGCCGGGATAGGCAGCATCCTGCAAAAAGTAGCGACCTTCAAACGAGGTACTCCCGCCAAGTTCAACCTCAGCGTGGGATGAAAAAGAGGCAGCGACCAGCGCTGCCATTACGGTAAGTTTTGGTTTAACCATACGATTAACGAGCTCTGCGCAAACTGTTTTTGTCAAAATCTGACTCATCAAGATCCTGCTTGAACTTCAGGTTTTCTGTCACCAGTTCAGTGGATTTTCCGGTTTGATGATTATACATGTAGCTTCGTTGTGGACGCCAGAATGTGGTGCCATCAACCTCATAGCTTTCGTACTCTTCAAATTCCAGTGTCTTTAGCTCATCGCCTTTTTTATCAAAAAAATCGACTTTGCGAACACGATAATGTTTCTGGTCTATCCATACGATCTGTTTTGAATACCCTGAAAACTCATCTTGTGGAATCTGTTCGATAACAAACACTTTATCGCCCTGATAAGTATCTTCGCGTATGAAGTCATATTTAAACTTTTCTACTTCAAACGACGTCATATCCTCAAAGGCAAATTCGCTGCTCATGAAAGGACCGGATTTATTCCGTGAGGCAATACGTTTTACCCGCTTGATTGCCGGCAGATAAATCCACTGCTCATCCGGCTCCATGGCATGAGAGAAACTTAAAAATGCCGTGCCGCTGACATCGCGGGGGGAGTCAAACACCGTCAGGGCTTTGTCACCGTCTTCTTTCATTTCAAGGGTATCGACCCGCATTTCGCGAGTGGCTTCCTGGCCACTGGCATTGCGAAGGATCATCGTGATTTCTGCGACACTGTTTTGCCAGCCTCGATCGCGATCCTTACGCTCTTTGGCGATTTTCAATCCCTGTTTTTCCGATTTTTCATCGGCAAACGCTGGCATCGCCAGCGCAACGGCTACCAATAAAAACCAGGTATTAATTCGTTTCAGATATTGCATCTTGCTCACCTCTGGACTGCTTTTTTTCGCGATCTAACCACATTAAAAATGCCGGGAGGAACAACAGGTCCACCAGCAATGCGGCGACAATTATTATTACCGTAAGCGTACCCATATCAGAGTTCAGTCTGAAACTGGATAGCATCAATATTCCAAATCCTGCTGCCAGTACCAGCGTCGTCGTCACCAACGCCTGGCCAACCGTTGCAAATGTATACCCAATCGCGTCGCGAACACTCTGGCCTTTATTACGCGCGATTTGATATTTGGACAAAAAGTGAACCGTATCGTCCACAATTATTCCCATCGTCATACTCAGCACAACAGACAATGCCATGTTGATTTGTCCGGAGACCATTCCCCAGACACCAAATCCGATGCCGGCCGGAATCAAATTTGTCATTAAACTGACCAGCCCAAGCCGCCAGGAACGAAGTGCAATGAAAATAAGGCCAGAAATGAGAACCAGAGCCAGCAAGGTTCCCCATACCATACTTTTCATATTGCGAGCACCAATATGTGCAAACATAAGCGGTGGGCTAGCCGCTTCCACTCGCAAGTTTGGTGCCAGATCACTAAAATAAGCTTTCGCGCGGCGTTCAAACTCGGTAAATTCATTGCTGCCAAGGTTATCTAATACGGCGATAACCCGTACAGCAGATTTGTTTATATCTATTTGATTATTTAAATCAAGGCCATAAGGCAACGACATCTCATATAACAAGAGGTATTGCGAGGCTTCTTCCTGAGTTTCGGGCAACCGGTAAGCATCAGGGTCATCGTCATTCATATTCATGTTCAGGCGCTTCATGGTATCGCTGAAGCTGGTGACATGATTGACTTCAGGCTGTTCGTCGAGCCATTTTGAAAACGCGTCTACTTTTTGCAACACATCCGGGTTGGTAACGCCGTATTCTTCGTCGGTGTAAACGACAAAATCGATATTCGACATGCCGCCCATTGTCTCTTCCTGCACATTCACGGCTTGCCTGAACGTACTCGAATCATCGAAATATTTGACCGCAATGTCATTGAGCACATTGTTGGTAGAAAAGACCAGTGCAACGACAACAACAAATACGGAGATGGGTAACACCCGACGGTGGTGCTGACAAATCCACTCACTGGCCTGCACATAGCGAGAATGACTCTGGGATTGCTTTGAGGCAACGCGTAATGGCGCCAGATTCAGTATCGCAGGCAACACTGTTAACGAGAACAGGCAGGCAAACATGACCCCTACAGCTGTCATATTGCCTAAATCGGAAAGGATAGGTACGGCTGAAAAATTGAGCATTAAAAAGCCGATGGCCGTTGTCGCACTAGTGATGAAGACCGGTTTGGTATTCACTTTCAGGCTTTCTGCCAGCGCCTCATGCTTAGCCATGCCCTGCCGGGCGAACAGTCTGAAGCTGACGATAACGTGAATACAGTCCGCGACGGCCAGCGTCATCACCATAGTAGGAACATTCACCGTCGCAGTGCTCAGGAATATACCGGCCCAGCCTGCCAGCCCCATAGTAACGACAATGCATGAGCCAACAATTAACAGGGTCGCCAGTGCAGAAACGATAGACCGGGTTAGTAGCGCTATCATCACGGTAATCACAACAAACATTAGCGGTATTAATGTCTGTGCATCGTTTTGCGCAGCCACGGCAAAGGCATCATTCATGATCACCATGCCGGTCAGGTAAATATCATGCTCCGGATACGCCTGTTCATATTTGGTTTGCAGCTCGCGGGCATAGTCTGCGATTTCTATTACTTCTTTTGTCTGATCACCGTCCGGAAGCTGGATAGTAGCATTCACCACCGCCACATCGCCGCCATCAGATACCAGCCGGCCATCGATTTCGGGGACTTGCTGAACAACATTTTTTACCCAGCTGACATGGTCATTATCATATTGCCCCTGCCGGATGAGGTCAGTGACGACCAGGTCATCCTGTTCGGCATAGGTATGCTGATAGTTTGAAATAGACTCGACCCGGGTAGAGAGCGGTAACTGCCAGGCATCTTCTGTTAGCTGGTAAATCAGCTCAAAGGTGTCTGACTGATAAACGGTTTCGTTCTTCGGCACAATAAGAAACGACACATTTTCGCTTTTATTGAAAATATTCTGCATATCTTCAAACGCTTGGCGCTGGGGATTATCAGGCTCGAAAAATACCTTGTAATCGCCGCGAAAATATAGATTCTGTGCGCCCCAGCCAGTAGCAGCACAAAGAAAAACGAAGAGTAATATCGCAAGCTTTGGAGAGTGAAGACACCACTTCATCCATCCGGGCAGTTTTTGCATGAACAGGCGAATCCTTATTGGTCAATAACGTGCCACAGTGTAGCGATATTTATCTTCAAGTATAAGGCACCAGGCAGTTTTTATTCCTATTCATAGGTATGCCAATGGATGAGCGAACATTGAGAGTGCCTGTGTTGCTGTCAGATTCAACGTTAAATTTTAGTCAGATAATTAACATTCTTCTTACCCTCATTTGATTTTTATAAATTTTGATGTAAACTTCACTTAAGCAACTGGTCAGATGAGCGGATTAGTTATTATGAGTATTAGAAAAAGCCTGAAAAAAGTCCTTCCTCCAATTTCTGTTACCGAGCAGGAAGCACTGGACGCTGGTGACATTTGGATTGAGTCGTCAATTTATCAGGGTAAGCCTGATATGGATGCGCTGCGTGCAGTCCCTAAAGCTCAGTTAAGCGCTGACGAGCAAGCCTTTATGGATGGCCCGGTGCAAGAACTGCTGGGCATGATTGATGATTTCGAGCTGGCGAACAGCACACATATCCCAAAAGAAATTCTGGATTTTCTGGGCAAGAATCGTTTCTTCTCAATGATCATTCCAAAGAAATTTGGTGGTCTTGAATTCAGCCCGTACGCCAACTCTACAATTGTTGCCACCATCGCTGCGCGCAGCGGTGCAATTGCCGTTACGGTAATGGTGCCTAATTCATTAGGCCCGGGCGAACTGTTGATGCACTACGGCACCACAGAGCAGCAGGATTACTGGTTACCACGTTTGGCAGTCGGTCAGGATATTCCGTGTTTTGCACTGACCAGCCCCGAAGCGGGTTCAGACGCCGGCGGCATTCCGGATGCAGCCATTGTGACGAAAGGTCAGTGGAACGGCGAAGAAGTCGTCGGTTTATCAGTAACCTGGGATAAACGCTATATTACACTTGCACCTATTGCGACGGTACTGGGTCTGGCGTTTAAAGTTTACGATCCAAATGGATTGCTGGGCGGCAAAGAAGAGCTGGGTATTACCTGTGCGCTGCTGCCAAAAACACACCCTGGTGTTGAGCTGGGCAATCGCCACGATCCGATGGGACAACGTTTTTACAACGGTACAACCCGTGGTAAAGATGTATTTATTCCAATGGAATTTATCATCGGTGGTCAAAAGAATATTGGTCGCGGCTGGCAAATGCTGGTCAGCTGCCTGGGTGCCGGTCGCGGTATTTCACTGCCGGCGATGGGCGTAGCCACTGCACAGTCTTCATTCAAGGCTGCGGCAGAATACAGCTTTGTACGTGAGCAGTTTGGTTTACCTATTGGCCGCTTTGAAGGTATTCAGGGCAAGATGGCAGATATTGCCGGTAAAACATTCCTGCTTGAGTCTATGCGTGTTTTGACCACTGAAGGTCTGGGCATGGGGCTGAAACCGTCTGTCGTGACTGCCATTGCAAAATATCATATGACCGAGCTGGGCCGTGATGTGCTTAATTCAGCCATGGATATTCAGGCGGGTAAGGCCATTCAGCGTGGTCCTCAAAATACGCTGGCCGGTGCTTATAGCGCCGTACCTATTGCAATTACGGTAGAAGGCGCGAACATCCTTACCCGTAACCTGATGATATTCGGTCAGGGCGCTATGCGCTGTCACCCGTACCTGAAAGAGATGGTTGATCTGATCCACAGTGATGACAGCAGTGCCGATGGTGAATTCAACAAGGTATTGCGTAAAACAATCAGCTTCAGCGTGAAGAACTCGCTGCGCAGCATTGCACAAAGCTATGCCCCCTTTGCCCGAAATGCTAAATCAGCGTTGCCAGAAGTACGTAAATATGAAAAGCGTATGAACAGTATCGCAGCGAAACTTGCTCCACTGGCAGATTTGTCGCTGGCAGTACTGGGCGGTGACCTGAAAAAAGCAGAACTGCTTTCAGCGCGTCTGGGTGATGTGATGAGCTACCTGTACGGTGCAATGGCGGCGGTTCGTTTCTACGAGCAGCGCATTGAAGATCGTCAGCAAGCCCGTCCGTTCTTTGACTATGCGATGCAGTGGAGCCTGATGCAGGCGGAACAGGCAATTGTTGATTTTATCAACAACTTCCCGAATACGCCTACCCGTGGTCTGATGCGCGTGCTGACGAATACCTACAGCAACAGTGTAAGTGGTATCTCAGACAAACTGGTCAATGAGCTGGCCGCGGCGTCTATGCAGGATAGCAGTGTGAAAGCACAGCTTACGCACCTGGTTCGTGCGCTGCCTGGCGATGGAAATGACATTAACGAGCAGGCGTTCAAAGCGAAGCATGCGGTTGCCCACTTGCTTAGCAAAGTGCAAAAAGCACTACGCAAAGAACCGGTGGTTCCGTTTGTATCATTTGAAAATGCACTGAATAAGCTACAGGAAAAAGGTGTGATTAACGCCTCTGAAGCCGAGCAGCTGCACGATTACAATGAAAAGCGTAAGCTGGCTGTACGGGTTGACGAATTTACCTTTGACCTTGAGCTGCTTTCACCGGAAGAAACAATGCCGGATGTCACGCCAGAGCCTGACAGCGGTAAAACTGAAGCGGCCTAATTTGCGTTAAGTTGATGTGTACAGAAAACAGGAGCCCCCGGGCTCCTGTTTTTATTTGCAGCGCTGACAACTCCCTCTTTTTCGCGTGACAGATTTTTCACACATACGGTTTCGCGTTGGTTACAATAGACACTTATTCACCTGGGTTAGCGAACTTATCACTGCCCTGCCCTCTTAAATAATAATAACGATACGACTATGGCACAGCTTTATTTCTATTATTCGGCAATGAATGCCGGCAAATCGACCGCACTTTTACAGTCTGCTTATAACTATAAAGAGCGCGGCATGCACACCATCATATTTACCGCAGCACTCGACGACCGCTACGGTGTTGGCAAAGTCGCTTCCCGAATTGGTTTACAGGCTGATGCGCTGTTATTCGCTGACTCCGATAATTTATTTGAGAATGTTAGTGCCCGTCATAGTGAGCAAAAGCTGGATTGTGTGTTCATTGATGAGGCGCAGTTTCTGACCCGGGATCAGGTTCGCCAATTAGTAGAGGTCGTGGATGAGTTGAATATTCCGGTACTCGCTTACGGACTTCGTACCGACTTTCTGGGCGAAACCTTTCAGGGTAGCCATTATCTTCTGGCCTGGGCAGATAAACTTGCTGAGCTTAAGACGGTGTGCCATTGCGGCCGAAAAGCCAGCTTTGTGGTTCGTCTGGACGATAACGGTCAGGCAGTGACCTGCGGTGACCAGGTGCAAATAGGCGGAAACGATCGGTACGAGTCGATGTGCCGTAAGCACTTCAAACAACTCGTCTGGGATAAACCGTAACCAATGCGACGTAACATATTAATAACCGGCGCCAGTTCCGGGCTTGGCCGGGGTATGGCTATTGAATTTGCCAGAAAAGGCCATAATCTGGCGCTGTGCGCTCGGCGCAAGGACCATCTCGAATCCCTGCGCCAGGAATGCCTCTCTATCAACCGTAGCCTGAAGGTGCGTGTTCAGACACTTGATGTGAATGACCATGATGCTGTATTTGAGGTATTTCACGGCTTCGCCAAAGAGCTTGGCAAGCTTGACAGAATTATCGTCAATGCGGGTATGGGCAAAGGCGCGTCAATTGGCACCGGCCACTTTAAAGCCAATAAAGAAACTGCAACAACTAATTTTGTTTCAGCACTGGCCCAGTGTGAGGCTGCGATGGAAATTTTCAGAGAGCAGAACCACGGGCACCTGGTAACGGTATCTTCAGTAAGCGGTATTCGTGGCTTCAGGCGCGCGCTGACTGTCTATGCGGCGACCAAAGCTGCGCTGTCGTCGCTGTCAGAGGGGATCCGGGTTGATGTGATGAACACACCAATTAAGGTCACCACGGTACACCCGGGGTTCATTCGCTCGGCCATCAATGAAAAAGTGAAAAATGTGCCTTTCATTGTGGATACGGAAACGGGTTGTAAAGCACTGGTTAAAGCCATCAATAAAGAACCTGCCAATGCATTTGTACCAGTGTGGCCGTGGGCATTTGTGCGTTATTTCCTGCGCGTTGCTCCGTTATCGGTCTTGTCCAAAATGAGTTAAATCCGAAAAACCTATTACATTAATAGGTTTTAATCTTTTTACCGTATCATTAATTGCGTGCATGCTTGTTGTGTCACTTAACGTAAAGCCATAATGGAAACACGCTCATGCAATTACTTAAAAGATTATTCAATACACAACAAAAAACCACCGCCTTAGTACCCTTACAGGTTGTCTGTAACTATCGGGATAATTACTACGGCGATCAGGTTTGCAGATGTGAAACACCTGGTCAAAATTGAAGCGAATAGCCTGCTGGTTATAGCAGGCTTATGCAGTTTCCCCGCTGATAATATCGTATGGCATGACTGTATTATCTGATGCGTTGTTCAGTAATTTGGATGCTGCCAACTCTCCTTTTTCAATGCTCGACTGACAAACTGTAGACAGGTTCGGACGTGTGCGCGCCGCCTCATCAATACCGTCAAAACCGGTTATCTTGAGCGAACCGGGCACATCAATGCCTTTAGCCATGGCACACTGCAATAATTCCAGTGCGATAATATCGCTCATGCACAATACAGTTGTAGGTCTCGGCTCGCAGTTAAGTATCTCATTGGCTGCCTGTCTTGCGTAAGCGCTCTGGCTTTCAGGTATATGCCATATCCAGTCATTAGTGATGTGATTGCCTGTCTGCTCAATCGCTTTAAGGTAACCCTGCAAGCGACGCTGGGCGATGGATGATTCGGCGCCAAATAGCGGGCTGTCATAGATACGACATGTAGAAGGTGAGTCGATTAACTTCAGGCCGAGTATCGCCACCCGTTCGTCTGTGCCCAGTGCTTTTTTTGCAATCTCAAAGGCTGCCTGTTCGTTATCAATATTTACTGAGGGCAATCCCTCTATGTTGAAATCCACCGTAACCACGGGTTTTACAGCACTTTTGAGCTCCTGTGCCAGGGCAACATTTTGCGGCGCGCCGTAGCAGATAAATCCATCGACAAAGTCACTAATATCTCTGATGCTTCCCTCGTTGCCACTAAACAGAAGCAAATGCTTGCCGTTTTTCTGCAATGCCCGCGACACGCCTTTGATGAAAGTACTGGCCACAGGATCGCTGACCATGTACTCAATATTATCTGCCAGTATCAAAGCAACAATGCCCGACTGACCTTTGCGCAAAATCTGAGCAGCCTTATTAGGGCCGTGATAACCAATCTTTTTGCACTGACTGAGGATCTCCTCACGCTTTTTTGCGGACAGCTGATCAGGACGGTTAAATGCGTTCGAAATTGTCGCAGTAGAAACACCGATGATATCGGCAACGCCTTTTAAGGTCAGTTTATTCTTCTTCATACATCTTCAACATGAAAGTCAAAACGTCTGCACTTCAGGCTCGCGCTTTATTATTTTCAGCACTCCGTTGCGTATCATCGCCTTTCGCGGCGCTTATAAAAGTTGTAACTTAATCGATTAAATTTCGCCAGTTTTTACCTGCGAACTTTCACAAAATTTTCGTGATGGCGATTATCGTGTTCCGAAAATCCGGTCTCCGGCGTCGCCTAAACCGGGCAAAATATAGCCCTGCTCATTAAGTTTTTCGTCAACAGACGCTGTGAAAATATCCACGTCAGGGTGCGCATCCTGTACCGCTTTTATGCCCTCTGGCGCAGCCACAAGAAACAGCCCCATAATATGGTTACAGCCACGCTGTTTAAGCAAGTCAATGGTGGCAATTAAGGTACCACCGGTTGCGAGCATCGGGTCGACAATCAGTGCAGTACGCTGGTCAATATCTTTAACCACTTTGTCAAAATAAGCGACGGGCTCCAGGGTTTCTTCATTTCTGTATAGCCCGACAACGCTGATTTTCGCGTTAGGAATAAGCTCCATTACCCCATCAAGCATCCCCAGACCAGCACGCAGAATAGGCACCACCGTGATTTTCTTTCCTTTGATTTTTTCAACACTGATATCATCGCCCGACCAGCTTTCAATGGTCGCCTGCTCAGTTTGCAGATCCCGGGTCGCTTCATAGGTCAGCAGGTTACCCACCTCACTGGCAAGCTGGCGAAAATCTTTACTACTAAGGTTAGCTTCGCGCATCACGCCCAGCTTATGCTGAACTAACGGATGTTTGATTTCATACACGGCCATGATTGTCTCCGGTGTGCTTATGAGCACTCGTCCTGTGAAAACGAAGCCCATGATATAAATAGATAGAGTGCATTATCCTGATTTGGACGCGACTTTTCGACCTTTGTTAGCCTAAATGATAATAATAGTCGGTAATTCGGTGAGTTTTGGCCGGTATTAATGCAATCTAGCGTGACTAATCAGTGTGCCCTGATGATTTCTCAATAATATAGATGAGGTCATTGTAGTGCCAGGCGAGCTTTCCGAAGGAGAATAAATTTACCAGCCTGACAAAGATTCTGATGACTCTGTCGCGGACAGAGCGCTTTCGCAGATAGTTGTTTTTTCCCAAAACAGCCTTAATTGACAGGCCCTCCTGTTCGCAATACGTAACCATGCGACTTCTGGCAAGGGCCTTATCATACACTGTAGGATACGGCAGATAACCAGGCTTTCCGGCATTTTTATTGCCTTTTATAAACCGGTAATAGTAAACATGCAGCCAGTGTGGTGTGCTTCTGGCGATAAACCCGTAAACGGAATCCCTGTCAGGGACCTTTATAATCATCAACCCGCCGGGTTTGAGCCACCGATTAAAATTTGCCAGCACCAGCGGCACATTGCTGACATGTTCCAGCACGTATGCGGTATAAATAACGTCAAATTGCGCATTTGGCAAAGATACCGTGCGCAAATCCCCGACGATAACTTCATCAAGATCCTTAAAACGGGCCTGGCGCAGTTGCAGCGCATCTTCATCCAAATCTATGCCTGCCAACGAATATTGCAGGCCTTTAAGTGAAAGTTGCCATTTGTTACCGCAACCCGCTTCAAGAATCCGTAACCGGGTATCAGGCCTTGCTTTTTCTCTGATACAACCTTCCAGTATGGTCTTTTCGTGGGACGAATCAGTCACGACTTGCAAGGTCACCGTTGCTCTCCGTTTAGCGGCCAAATATGCGGGTTATCCGATGGCATGAACTGACTTTTACGACGATGGGCAGCGCATAGATTAATTTAGTGATTTTCGTTAGCGGCAAAAAAAGAAAAGCACGTAAGTAACTCCCTCAGGCCTGATGATGTACCTGAGGGATGCAAAAGCTTATTTAAAACTCTACGACAATCTTGCCAAAGTGCTCACCGGATTCCTCATAGCGAAACGCATCAGCAAGCGCATCCAATGGAAAAGACCGGTCAATTTCCGGTGTAAAGTTCATCTCATCCAGCGCCTTCACAAAGTCGACCTGATGCTGATGACTGCCAACGATGACCCCGGTTAGCCGAATCTGCTTTCTCATTAGTAAAGCTGTAGGCACCTCTCCACCTATGCCGGTTAATACGCCTATCAGCACGATGCTTCCACCTACCCGTGTGGCTTTTATAGACTGGCCCAGCGTGGCCGGCCCGCCAACTTCAACAACATGATCGACACCGTGACCACCGGTCCACTCGCTCACCGTTTTGCCCCAGTTTTCATCCTTTTTATAATTCACGGTAAAGTCAGCGCCCAGTGCTTTTGCTTTTTCAAGCTTGTCATCGCTGGAGGATGTGATAGCCACGCGCGCGCCCATCGCTTTAGCGATTTGGAGCCCGTAAATTGATACGCCGCCGGTTCCCAGTAAAAGCACCGTATCGCCGGGCTTCAAATTACCTTCAACAACCAACGCACGCCATGCGGTCATACCTGCGGTGGTAATGGTTGCCGCCTGACTGTGTGACCAGTTTTTAGGTGCCCGGGTAAACCAGCTCGCCGGAACGGTGACAAACTCTCGCGCATAGCCATCGATGCCATCGCCGGGGGTTCTGCTGAAATCGCCTATTGTCGGTGCCCCTGAATGCCAGTCGGGGAAAAAGACCGATACCACATGATCGCCCTCTTTAAAGGTGGTGACTTCGCTGCCTACTGCCTTCACCACACCCGCACCATCTGACATCAATATTCTGCCGGCAGGCGCTTTCATAGTGCCACTGGCCACCCCGTAATCATGATAATTCAGGCTTGAAGCATGCAGCTCAACCATAATTTCGTTAGCTTTGGGCTCTGGCGGTGGCGCCACTTCATTAACCTTTAAGCCGTCAAGACCGTGCTCCGGATTACCGATTTCAACTTGTTTCATATGCACCTCGTATACTGTGGGCTAAGCGTAGTTTTGGTTTTATTACATTGTCATCAGGCTTTTTGTTTATTTGACATTATTAAAGTTCGACCAAGCTTAGGAAGTAAACGCTAAATAACCCTAATAACCACTTTAAGGTTTGTTAAGATACGGTTAATAACGCCATGTACTCAATGGCGACGATCACAATAACTACATGTACACAGAGGCATTATGAACTGGAAGGGATATTTACTTGCCGTTACGGTCAGCCTGTCAGCAGGCACATCGGGATATGTGCAGGCAGAAGACGGCGCGGAGCAAAACCACAACCGGCGGATTGATACAGAACTGTCGATAGAGACTAAGCACCGGACGACAATTTCCGGCGAGCGCGTCGAATACCGTGCTCAAGCCGGTATGCAGCCGGTTTGGGATGAAGAAGGCGATGCCATTGCCACATTGCAGTACACCTATTATTCGCGCACCGATACCAAAAACAATGAGACACGGCCATTGCTTATCAGCTTTAACGGCGGCCCTGGCTCTGCATCGGTATGGATGCATATCGCGTATACCGGTCCGAAAATTCTGAATGTGGATGATGAAGGCTACCCAGTGCAGCCCTATGGCCTGAAGTCTAATCCCTACTCCGTGTTAGATGTGGCTGACATCGTTTATGTTAATCCCGTCAATACCGGCTACAGTCGCATTCTTCCCAATGAAGACGGCGAAATGCCCTCTAAAGAAGAACAGAAAAAAATGTTCTTCGGTGTTAATGCTGATGTTGAATATCTTGCTGAATGGATAAATACCTTTGTCTCGCGTCATAATCGCTGGCGCTCGTCGAAATACCTGATTGGCGAAAGTTATGGCACTACCCGGGTATCCGGTCTGGCACTGGCACTGCAGAATCAACAGTGGATGTATTTAAATGGCGTTATCCTGGTCTCACCTACTGAGCTGGGCATTGCCAGAGACGGGGTTGTTGAGGCTGCTAACCGCCTGCCTTATTTTGCAGCAGCAGCCTGGCATCATAAAAAGCTGCCTGATGAATATCAGAATATGGAACTGGAAGCGTTTTTGGAGCAGGTAGAAACCTTCACACTGGAAAAGCTGACGCCGGCGCTTAGTCGTGGCGGCTTCATCAGTGATAAAGAAAAGCAGAATGTTATCCGCCAGATGGCGCGTTACTCAGGTATCAGTGAAACGGCCATTGCCAGAAATAATCTGGATGTGAGCACCTGGTTTTTCTGGAAAGAGCTGTTACGGGATGAAGGCAAAACGATTGGCAGACTGGACAGCCGTTACCTGGGTATCGATAAGCAGGATACCGGCGCCCGCCCCGATTACAATGCAGAGCTCTCATCCTGGCTGCATTCCTTCACGCCTGCTATCAATTATTACCTGAAGAACGAGCTGAAGTTTGATACCGACATAAAATACAACATGTTTGGTCCGGTACATCCGTGGGATCGCTCTGATAACAGTACCGGTGAGAACCTGCGTGCCGCGATGGCTGCCAACCCGTATCTGAATGTAATGATACAGTCAGGTTACTACGA
>CAZOYR010000017.1:0-19423 GCA_964584105.1 uncultured Alteromonas sp. | reverse complement strand
CCGATTAGTTATTCCGGCAAGGTAATATTCAGCTCTAATACGCTGCAATCATCACTATCTTCAACCTGCACCGACACCTGGTCATCTGCAATCTGTACGTATTTACGAATGACCTCAACAATTTCTTTTTGCATCATTGGCAGATAGTCAGGTTCAGTGCGTTTGCGGCGCTCATGCGCAACGATTATCTGCAGACGCTCTTTAGCAACGGCTGCAGAATTCGACTTTCCCTTTTTTAACAGATAGTCAAAAATTCCCATTATTTTCCTCCGAGCAGCCGCTTAAAGAAACCTTTCTTCTCAGCTTCCAAAAAACGATGTTCTACCTTTTCGCCCACTAACCGGCGTACGGCATCTGAATAAGCCTGACCGGCTGTAGACTGCTGATCAAGAATAACAGGTGCACCCTGGTTAGATGCTGCAAGTACAGCTTCAGATTCAGGAATCACGCCAAGTAAGGGAACGGCAAGGATTTCTTCAACATCGGCGACACTTAACATTTCTGCGGTTGCTACGCGATGCGGGTTATAACGGGTCAACAGCAGGTGCTCTTTAACACTTTTGCCCTGCTCGGCGCGCATTGATTTGCTTTGAAGAATTCCCAGGATACGATCAGAGTCGCGTACCGACGACACTTCCGGGTTAGTCACCACGATGGCTTCATCGGCAAAATACAGCGCCATTTGTGCTCCCTGCTCAATGCCGGCAGGTGAATCACAGATGATGAACTCAAAATCTTTGCTCAAATCATTTAATACCGTCTGCACGCCGTCCATTGTCAGCGCGTCTTTATCACGGGTTTGCGAGGCAGGCAGAATGTAAAGCCCATCGGTACGCTTATCTTTAATCAGCGCCTGATTAAGCGAAGCCTCTTTATTGATGACATTAACGAAATCGTAGACGACACGTCGCTCACAGCCCATGATCAAGTCAAGGTTACGTAAACCCACATCAAAGTCTACGACGACTGTCTTGTGTCCCTGCAGCGCCAGGCCGGTTGCAATAGCCGCGCTGGATGTTGTTTTTCCAACACCTCCTTTTCCGGAGGTTACAACGATAATTTTTGCCATCTACTTTTTCCTCGACGAAAACGTACGGTCTTAACCCAGTTCGGTGACCAGTAACGCATCCTCATCTAAATATGCCTGTGCCGGTTTTTTCCAGCACTGTGTTTGTATAGTTTCCTGCATGACGAATCTGCCGGCAATAGAAATCAGTTCAGCTTCCATTTGCTGACAGAATATCCGTGCCTCAGTATCGCCTTTGACCCCTGCAAGAGCCCGGCCGCGCATTGTGCCGTAAACATGGATATTACCGTCCGCCAGAATTTCAGCCCCTTCACTTACTGGTGCCAGTATAATCAGATCACCGCCCTGGGCATAAACCTGTTGACCGGAACGCACAGGACGTGACACCACCCGGGTTTTGTTCACCTCAGGCGCCGCGCCAGCCGGCTTTTTCTCAACAGTGTCTGTCGTCTCACTGGCCGGCAATTCACTATCAGTGGATTTGCTCTGACTAATATCCGACAGCCCGAGGTCGTTAATAGTATCGCGTAAATCGTTTACCTGCCCTTTTACTGCCATGGGCTGAAGCTGGTGTTTACGACACAAAGTAACCAACAACTCGAACGCGGTTGCATCAATGTTACAACTTAATTGAATAATAAGGGAAGAACGTGTGAAAAACTGCGGAGCGCTGGCGACTTTTGCGGCCAGCTGCGTATCAAATTCATCAGGGTCAAACGTTATTATATCAAGCACAATGCTGGTTAGCGTTGTACCTTTCATCCGAAAGCATTGCTCTGCCATTCGTGTATCCTGAACGTTGCTGACAAGCGCTCATGTCAGCGAACATGGTTAATCTATAGACTAAGGCGGTCAACTCTATCAAATTCCAGCCCTACAGCAATAGGCAGAGGGCCGCGATCGAAGCAACTGCTCAATAAATCAACGTTTATAGGAAAATAAAAATCGTTTATTCTTTTTGCTGGAACGGAGACGCCTCCCGGGCGTTCATATCACGCAGATCGTCAGGAGTATTATCAGCCACAAATGCGCCCCGGTCACCCTTTGGTTTTTCCTCACCCACAGTGCTATCTGCCGATGTCTGAAGCTCTATCGCCGCATTTACCTCAGCCCCGAGCAAAATGATATAAGCGGTCAGATATAGCCACATCAACAAAATGATGATTCCGCCCACCGAGCCATACGTTTTGTTATAGCTGGCAAATTCACTGAGGTAAATCGAGAACCCGTACGAGGCAAGAATCCACAGTACTGTCGCCAGAATGGATCCGGTCGTTACCCACCGCCATTTAGCCGGTCTTCGGTGTGGCCCGTACCGATATAGCGCAGACAAACTGGCATTAAATAATAAAAGCATAATCGGCAGGGTGATAAAATTGGCCTGGGCTGTCGAAATAAAGCCTGCTGTCGCCCAGCTTATCCATTTGGGCACGACCGTTATCAGTGCCAGTGCCAGAATAATGGTAAGAATAATACTGGTGGTGCCTGTCATCCTGGCCAGTAAACCTTTAAAAAAATTCCGGCCCTTGGATTCGTTATAGGTAATATTGCATGCTGTAATCAGTGCATTAGCGCCTTTGCTGCTGCTCCATAAAGAAAGAACGATAGACAGAATCAGTCCCCAGCTAAGGGTTGAACTGGACTTTTCCGTCAGGTTTTTTAATTGTTCTTCCAGAATATAGCGGCTTTGTGAGGGCACCACATCAACCAGCATCGCCATGTGCTCTCGGAGTTCTTCTGGTGACACCATAAGGCCATATAGCGAGATCAATGCTCCGAATAACGGAAATATTGCCAGTAAGAAGTAAAATGCCACGCCCGCAGCCACAATGGGTAAATTATGCTCCTGTGTTTTTTTGACCACCCTTTTGCAGATGTGCCACCAGCTTTTCAGCGGAAGATGCAATACAGAGTGCGCCACCGGCGATAATTTTGAGCTCATGATCTCTTCGTCTTTTTTTCATCCTGCTATGTTGTACATGGCAAAGCGTGATTAAAGATTACTTAGTGCCAAAGAAAGTACGGGACAAAGGCAAAGAATAAAATCATTCGGGCAGTGACCGCATCAGCGGCCACTACCCGAAGGTAATTAGCGGGTACCGGGAATGGCCGACGCCGTAATTTGGGGAAAGGCAACCTCATTTAACACGCCGCGCAACGCCTCCAGCTTAACCGGCTTGGTCAAAAACGCATCCATCCCTGCTTTAAGACAGGCCTGGCGGTTGGTGTCGGATGTATCGGCCGTCATCGCAACGATAAACATTTTGCCATCACTGCTGTAGGTTTCCTTGATAACCTTCGTTGCTTCAATACCATCCATGACCGGCATTTCGCAGTCCATAAATACCAGAGTATAAGGTTCGTTGGCTCGCTCAATACAGGTTAATGCTTCCAGGCCATTTACGGCATAATCGGCACTGACCTGAAGCTGAGACAATAACGACTCCATCACCAGGCGATTAATTTCGTTATCATCCACAACCAGTAATTTTATATGTTCAAAACTGGCGTTCTGTGGGCCAATATAATCTTCTTTTGCCACATCTTCATGATTCAGCGCATGAAACGGCAACTCAACAACGATGCGGGTTCCCTGCCCTTCGCGACTACTGACTTTCACTGTGCCGTTAAACGCATCGCAAAGCTCTTTGACAATTGCAAAGCCAAGCCCTGACCCGCCATACTTTGACGAGATGCCCGCGTGGCCTTGTTTAAAAGGCTGATAGAGACTTTCGATGGCCTGTTGGCCCATGCCGATACCCGTGTCGGTTACCGTCACAGTAATAACATCGCGCCCGGCTTTCTCTTTAATTCGGGCTGTCAGGCTGACGTTGCCCTGCTCGGTAAATTTCACCGCATTATTGATCAGGTTGGAATAAATTTGTGTCATTCGCCCTGGGTCGCCAAGCGCTCGTAATCCTTCAGAGAACTGCGCATCAACACTCAGTGTCAGTCCTTTTTTCTTTGCCAAAGGCTCATAAAGGTAAAACAGATCGTCGAATATATTTCTGACCGAGAATGGGACTTCTTCTAACTCAAGCTGCCCCGACTCGACCTTCGAGTAATCCAGCACGTCGTTGACCAGGCGGACCAACAGATCGGCGCTGCGCATGGCAATGGCAACACGACTTTCAATGATGTCCTTATTATTTTCACCCTTGAGGGTTTGCAACATGCCCGCGATACCGTTTATGGGCGTACGCAGTTCATGGCTGATTTTACCAATCATCGCGCTTCGTGCTTTAAGCAGTCGCTCAGCTTCTTCTCGCTTTTCAATCAGTTCGTGGCGCAGCGACATCTGCGCGTCGATATCCTGAAAGGCCCCGAAAATCCTTACACACTGGCCATCGCGAAATTCCGGCCGTCCCTGAGTAGCCACCCATTTAACCTTTCCGGTATAAGTGCGCAACAAAATTTCCAGACTCCATGACTTACCGGTTGCCATGGCTTCGGCAAGCGCATCAGAAATGGTATCGCGGGACTCGCCTTCCGGGTAAAACTCAATAGCACTGACTAAATCAGGTTCGTAATCATCAGGCACTTCATGAATACGCCGGGTCTGTTCTGACCAGTAAATCTTATTTTCGACCAGATCAACTTCCCAGCCGCCAATTAATGCCATCTTCTCCATTTGTTGTTGCAACTCGATACGCTGCTTTAACTTTTGCTGCTCAATGTGCCGGGATATCTCCACGCCTATCCATTGTGCAAATAAGTTGATGAAGTCGAGATCATCGTTGCTGAAGGGCTTATCGCGGGCAGTGGGCGAAGAAAAGTTAAGCGTTCCGTAGAGTTCGCCCATGACAACAATCCGCGCACCGATATAACTTTCCAGACGAAAAGTTTCATAACAGGGATGTGTAGCCACAGCAGCCACTTGTGATGCGTTGGAAAACGCCAGCGCCTCGTTCGCCTGCAGGGTATGCCAGCAATAGGTTTGTCCCAGCGAAAACGTAAGGCCCGGCACCAGCGCAGGGTCATCAGAGACGACATACTTAACGATGTATTCATCACCGTTTATAAAACTGACAATAGCATGCTGCTGCTGAAACGCATCCAGTCCCAGTTCCAAAATAGCAATGATCTTTTGCTCGAAGCTCAGCGACTCATCCGAAGTCAGTTCGTGCAACTTTTTAAGCATAACAACGACCGGTTACGTGCAAACAAATTCTACGCTTAGTGTAGATTAAGCCGCCTGCTAATGCACCGCTTTAACGATCATAATGGAGAAAAAAGAGACAGGTTAACTGCTTATCAGGATTCTGTTGCTTATATTCAAGGGTTCTTTAAAGTTTATTTTTTATACAAATATCATCCTACACTTTTAAACCATCTTACGTATATTGTTAATGAGATGTAAAAGCTTAGGCAACGTAGGAGAAGTCAATGAGCAATCATCTGTGGGGACTATTACATCATCCAGACCGTGAATGGCGCACTATCAATGAAGAACATGAAACGGTCTCTCATTTGTACATGCATCACGTATTATGGATGGCTTTGATACCTGTCGTAAGCTCATTTATCGGTACAACACAATTTGGCTGGTCACTGGGTGGCGAAACCGACACTATTCAGGTCGGGTTTGAAACCGGCTTACTGATTGGCGCTTGTTTTTACGCTCTGATACTGCTGGCTGTGGCAGCCGTAGGCAGCATGATTCACTGGCTTGCCAGAAAATTTCCAACCCGACCCTCACGCCACGAGTGCATCATCTTTGCCGGCTACATTGCAACGCCCATGTTTTTAAGCGGGCTGTTCGCCATTTACCCAATCATCTGGGTATGTGCGTTAGCCTGTATTGCGGGTATCTGTTATACCGCCTACCTGCTTTATCAGGGAACACCAAACTTTCTGGGTATCAGCCATAAAGAAGGCTTTATTCTTTCCAGCACGATGATGGCAATTGGCGTTTTATTGCTTGAGGTGCTGCTGATGGCGGTTGTGCTGCTATGGAGCCTGGGCTCGGAGCACAGTATTGTCTGGAAATTCCTTCACTAATTTTTCTTCGACCATTTCTAGCAGGGGCAACGTTGCACATTGTCCCTGCTGCGTCTCGTTTCTTTAAAGTTTTGTCATATTACGGTTTCCACGCTCCGGGGGCTAATCCTGATAGCCTCACCAAGTCGTAAGCATCTTATCGAGATTACACCGGGCCGGACAGTCGCTTTCTATGCATCGGAACTACCCGGCTCTTTTCCAAATGATAAGGAGCACTATGACTCAACCTGCATTTTCTCAAAAGTTACAGGCCGGCAGCACCTTTCCGGACATTTCGGTTACCGATCTTCATGGTAAAACCCATACACTCGGCCAGCCTGGCGAAGGTAAAGACTGGCAAATGGTCGTTGTTTATCGTGGCAAGCACTGCCCCATCTGCACCAAATATCTGAATAAGCTTGAAAAGCACAAAAATAAACTCATGGACACAGGCGTGGACATCATCGCGGTGTCAGCGGATAGCAAAGCACAACTGGAAAGCCACTTAGATGATCTCTCTGTTGATTTCACACTGGGATACGGGCTTACCGAAGACAACATGAAGGCGCTGGGACTATATATCTCTGACCCACGCTCTGAGCAGGAAACTGACCATGCATTTGCTGAGCCCGCCCTGTTTGTAGTAGATCAAAAAGGCATCATTCGAATCATCGATATTTCTAATGCGCCTTTCTCAAGACCGGATGTGGATATTCTGGTAGATGGCCTGCAGTGGCTCAGAAAACCAGACAATGATTACCCCATCCGAGGCACACACGCCTGAGCATTTTGTCTTTTGACAAGCCGCCGCACTGTCCGGGCGGCTTATCACTCATTTGAAAGTGCATCGCGACAATCTTCCCCAAGCAGCTCAAACTCTACCGTGGTATGGGTAAAATCAAACCGGTCCAGCGTCTGCGCGACCTGCTGTTTAAGCGTACGGTAGTCATCCAGCGTTTCACATTTTACTATTGCGTGTAGTGTTGCAATATGGTGCTCGCCGTCCAGCGACCAGATATGCAGATGATGAATACTGGCAATGGCTGAAATCTGCAGAAGCTGGTCAGTGACCTCGCTGGTAAGCGCTTTTTCCGGTGCAGCCTGAAAAAACAGCTTCACGGTACTTTTTAGATTACGAAACACATTAAACAGTATAAACAGTGTGAAAAGCAGAGATAGTAGGGGGTCAAGGATAGGCCAGTTTACATAATGCATGGTGATGGCGACTATCAGCACTGCAACCCACCCCATTACATCTTCGATTAAATGCCAGTTCAGCACTTTTTCGTTAAGCGTCTGGCCGCCGTGTAGTTTGTACGCTGCAAAGCCGTTCATCACTACGCCAAGAACCGCCAGCCCCATCATCCCCTCAGTGTGTGGCATTTGCGGCTCCAGCAATCTTGGGATGGTCTGAAACAGGATCCAGACTGAGCCGGCGATCAGCACCAGAGCGTTCAACAGTGCGCCCAGCAGGCTCAAACGCCGGTAGCCGTAAGTAAACGAGTGATTTGCTTCTTTATTGCTTAACCTGTCCAGTAGCCAGGCACTGCCGATAGAAAGTGTATCGCCTAAGTCGTGAACCGCGTCAGCCATGATAGCGGTACTGTTTGTCAGCAAACCGCCTATAAACTCAATGATGGTGAAAGTAAGGTTCAGAAAAAACGCCCATCCGATACGGGTCGACGTTCCATGGTGATGATGATGTCCCATTTGTCAGTGTTCCTTTACAACTGCATGCGGTGCCCGGGTCTGCGGATATCTACATAAAACGTTTGAGCTATCTGGTGTCTATGGTGATTGTAGTGGTTTGGATTGGTTTAGAGGGGCGTTAAAACTGAAATGAGAATCAGGCGCAAAAACCATTGCGAATGATATTGATTCTCAATTGTAAACTGGTATAGTCGTGCTTCACTTAAGTTAACAAGAGAAGTAAGGAATGTTTAATAAGAAGCTATTGGCCGTCGCCGTTGCAAGTTCTCTTCTGGTTTCTGCGTGTGGTGGAAGTTCGTCATCGGACAATGATGATCCTGCCCCGACTCCGCCTCCATCCAATTCTGCCCCAACTGATATTTCAGTTTCTTCAGTCAGTGTGGATGAAAATGCAGCGGGCGCAGAAATAGGAACATTATCTGCCACTGACGCCGACAGCGATGAAACATTCACATTTACGACTCAGGATGAACGCTTTGTTATCGACGGTACAACGCTTTCACTGGCCGACGGTGTTGCGCTGGATTACGAAACGCAGACGACGGTAGACGTTGAAGTCAGCGTCACCGACAGTAGCGATGAATCGTTCACCAAAACGCTGACTATCGATATTAACGATGCGCTGGACTTTTATGGCTTTGAAAGCGCCTTTGTAAACGGCGAATCAGCGGTGTCTTATAGCGGTCAGGTTGCGCGTCATTTGTTAATTAATGATTTGAATATCCTGATTGATACACAGTTAGGTGATACCGCCGCATTTGATACCGACGGTAATTTCACAACCCGTGACGACGTGGTTGCCGCGCTGAATTCGTACTTTGATGTCAGCGATTATGATGCGCTATCACAACGCGCCCTGCTTACCACCACCGATCCTGCTGCCGTACAACAAACATTGGCTGATGTTTCGTCATCCAGCAAAAATCTGGTAGGTAAAATCGCCGGTAATGACGAGGTTGGTCAGCATAAAGACTGGAATAATGGCGAGTTTGTTGGCTGGGGTGATGCCGGCAGCACGACGCCTGAAGGGCTGGTACGCACGTTCTTTAGCGAACTGGCTGATAATGCTGATGCCCAGTTAGGCGGAACATTACGCCAGGATCCCTTTGGCAACGATATCAACAAAATCTACCTGACCGATGACGGTCGCGATCTGAAGCAACTGATTCAGAAGTTTTTGCTGATGTCTGTGGCATACAGTCAGGGTGCAGACGATTATCTTGACAGCGATACCGCTGACAAGGGCCTGCTGTCTGACCATACCGATACTGAAGAAAACTTTACGACGCTGGAGCATCAGTTTGATGAAGGCTTCGGCTATTTCGGCGCTGCGCGCGATTATCTTGAATATACAGATGAAGAAATTGCCGCTAAGGGCGGTCGCGAAGATTGGCAGGGCTATCATGACACCGATGGCGATGAGGCTATCGACTTTAACGCCGAGTTCAACTTTGGTCAGTCTACTAATGCAGCGAAGCGCGATTTGGGTGCAACAACAGACACCGATTACACCGCACAGGCAATGAATGCGTTTCTGATGGGCCGTAAATTGCTCAACGACACAGCAGGCACTGCACTGACAGAAGCGGAGCTTGAAGAACTGGAAGGCTACCGCGATAGCGCACTGGATGCATGGGAACGTGCCATTGCAGCAACGATTGTGCATTATATCAATGATACCCACGCTGATTTAAGTGCAATTGGCACTGAAGATTTCAATTACAGCGATTTGGCCAAGCACTGGTCTGAAATGAAAGGCTTCGCTCTTGGCTTGCAATTCAATCGCTTCTCGCCGGTGACTGATGAACAGTTCGCGCAACTGCACGCCTATATGGGCGACAAGCCGGTATTGACCGATAGCGCTGCCGTTGAAGCCTACCAGGCCGAGCTGATGCAGGCCCGCGATATTCTTGAGCAGGCATACGGCTTTGACAGCGAAAATGTCGCTAACTGGTAAACCGCTATGACCAACACCGCTGCTTCCTATAGCAGCGGTGTCTTTTTTTTGGAGTCCCTTATGAAACGTTCTTTACTGGTTAACACAATCGCTGTTGCGATGGCCGGTTTGTTAACTGGCTGCGGCGAGAGCACCAGCAGTGATACAGGTGCGCAATACGGTAATAACAGCGCACCGGAACAACCTGTAGAAAACAATTTCAATGAGTCACTGCTACTGGCTTCGGTGGTAGACAACGTATTGATACCCACCTATAGCAAATTTGCAGAAGATGCTAACGCACTTCAGACTGATATAACAGCATACTGTGCCACGCTGGCATCAGGCGATGCTTCTAATGCACAGCAGATGGCGCAACAAAGCTGGAAGACAACCATGTCGACCTGGCAGCTGGCCGAGGTTATGCAAATAGGGCCGCTGGCCGACAACGGCTATGCCCTGCGCAATAAAATCTACTCCTGGCCTAATGTAAGTGCCTGTGCCATCGACCAGGATGTCGTACTGGCAGAGTCAGCTGATTATGACGTCACAACACGTACCCCCAGCAGACGCGGTCTGGATGCGTTGGAGTACACTCTTTTCAATACCGAATTAAATCATCAGTGCACGGTCGCTGGTACAGCGCCGGAAGGCTGGAACAATCGTACCGAGCAGGACCGACGTCAGGCCCGCTGCGCCTATTCAGAACTGCTTGCGCAGGATTTGGTGACCAATGCCAATACGCTGGTCGCTGCTTTTGAGGGCGAGCAGGGATATGGCGAGGTGCTGAAAAATGCCGGTCAGCCAGACAGTCCTTTCGCGGTGTCTCTGGACGCGGTTAACGATATTACCGATGCAATGTTTTATATCACCGAGGTAACCAAAGACGCGAAAATCGCCACCCCGGTAGGTATCATCGCCAATGATTGCGGTACCTCCCCTTGCCCGCAAAACGCTGAATCGGTGTACGCAGATCATTCGTTAGAAAATATCATTGCCAACCTGCAAGCGTTGAAAGCCTTGTATCTGGGCGGTGAAGCTGAGAATGTCGGGTTTGATGATTTTCTAAATGATGTTGGTGACAACGATACCGCAACACGTTTGCTTGCTGACATTGATGCGGCCATTTCTCACGCCCAAAGCCTGAATGGTTCATATTCGTCGCTGCTGACGGAGCAGACAGAAGAAGTTGAGCAACTTCACTCTGAAGTAAAAAGTGTCACCGACACGGTAAAGACTGACTTTATCCAGAGTCTGGCCCTGGAACTGCCTGCCACCTCTGCTGGCGATAATGACTAATAAGAGCAGCGATTTTATGCAAAAGCATGTATTACGTATTCTGTCGGTTGCGGTAGCTGCAGCCTGCCATTCCTTTTCAGCGTCTGCCGCGGCTAAGCCTGCGAGCAGCGGTATCGAACACATTAGTATTATAGGCAGTCAGCAGCAGCTCGACACAACCGCCGGTTCAGTAACATTAATTACCGAAGATGCGCTTGAAGCCTTTGAGTTTGATGATATTTCCCGTGTGCTGGCCACCGTCCCCGGTGTCAATATCCGTCAGGAAGACGGCTTTGGCCTGCGCCCCAACATTGGCTTTCGCGGCGTCACGCCTGAGCGTAGTAAAAAAATAAACATTATGGAAGACGGTGTGCTGATTGGTCCTGCGCCCTACTCTGCGCCGGCGGCTTATTATTTTCCAATGGTCAGTAAAATGACCGCGGTCGAGGTCACTAAGGGGCCTTCAACGATTGCCTATGGCCCGAATACTGTTGCCGGTGCGCTGAACCTGGTAACGCGCCAGGTACCTGCTGAACAAACCGGTCAGATTGATATTGCCGGCGGCACAGAAGGTTACTACAAAGGCCACGGTTATTACGGTAATTCCATCAACGATCATGGTTTCCTGGTAGAGGGCATCGCCATTGGCAGTGACGGATTCAAGTCGCTGGATAACGGCGGAGATACCGGCTTTGAGAAAATCGATCTTATGGCCAAGTGGCGCTACGATTTAAGCACCGCTGATTTTGATCAGTATGTTCAGGTAAAAGGCGGGTACAGCGAAGAAACATCTAACGAGACCTACCTGGGACTATCCGATGAAGATTTTGCTGCAGACCCGTATCGTCGCTACGCCGCATCCTCTTTGGATAAAATGGACTGGGATCACAACCAACTGCAATTGACACATTTTCTGGCCGGCGACTGGTTTGATGTAACTACCCGTGTTTACCGCAACAATTTCGAACGCGCCTGGAATAAGATAAACGGTTTTGAAAGCTCTCTGGGCGGACAAATCCCTACCTTGCAGGAAATCCTGACCAATCCGGACAGTGAGCGAAATGCGGGATATTACAGTGTTTTGACCGGACAATCTGACAGCTCTGTGCGTGAAAAAATCGTACTGGGTAACAATGCCCGAGAATATTATTCGCAAGGTGTGCAAGTGGATATCAGCCTGGATTTGACCCTGGCTGGCCTTGCTCATCAGGTTGAGCTTGGCGCGCGTTATCATAGCGATGAAATTCAGCGTAATCATACCGCGACCAACTACTTCATGCGTTCAGGCGAACTTGAACTTACCGGCGAGCCAACCCTTGCCACCACTACCAATACAGAACAAACCGATGCGTTTTCTGTTTACGCCAGTGACACGGTATCGTTTGGTGACCTTGCCCTGACCGCCGCTATACGCGGAGAGTTCATTGACGGCGAGTATCAGAACAGAGCGCCGGGGTTTGAACAGGATTTTCAGCATAAATCCACGCGGATATGGTTACCTGCGATAAGTGCGTTTTATCAGCTAACCCGAGAGCACGCCTTATTTGCCGGTTTTCATCAGGGTTTTGTGCCCACCAGCCCTATTCAGTCAGCGTCTATCGATGTTGAGCAAAGTAATAATTTTGAAGCTGGCTGGCGCTTTATTCAGCCTTCGCAGCGTATCGAGCTGGTTGGCTTTTATAATGACTATTCGAACCTGATTGAGTCCTGTTCCATTTCAGCCGGATGTGATACCGATACCACATTCCAGGCCGGGGATGTGGATGTTTATGGTGTTGAAGCATCTTATCAGCGTCAGTGGCAGGTCATGAATAACTGGTCGTTACCACTTAATGTGACTTACACCCACACACAATCAGAATTTAATCAGACGTTTTATTCTGAATTTGCGCAGTGGGGATTTGTTGAAGAAGGCGCACCCGTGCCTTACTTGTCTGAGAACATGCTTTCAGTGAGTCTGGGACTGGTCAGCGATAAGGTTGATATCCATATTCTGACTTCGTATTCTGACAGTATGCCTGAGTCAGCCCAACAGGCGCTTACCGGCGACGTACGTGACAGCACACTGGCCGGCAAGGAAACTGACGCGTTGTTAAACGTGGATGTATCAGCCGGTTACCAGCTAACTCCACAAAGTCGGGTTTATGCCAAGGTTACCAATCTACTGGATAACGAGGATATTGTCAGTCGTCGGCCGTATGGTGCGCGTCCGAATATGTCCCGCCAGTTTCAGCTTGGTGTTAAATACGCATTTTAAACGCTTAGGGAGCCAGTAATGACAGACCTGCTGCTGACGGAATTCGGACAAATGGCGAAAGCGGTTTTGGATCCGAATAGCAGGCTATTTGCTGGCTACCTGCTTGGCGCATTGCTGATTGGCGTGCTGGTAACGGCCGCGCAATTTGGCCTGCGCGGAAAACAGGGTGCGGTAAGGCAGCTGTTTAATCGCAAGATCTGGCTACATCGCTCTGCGCGGCTTGATTATCAGTTATATGTAATAAACCGTCTGGTCAGAGCGCTGCTATGGGCGCCCATAGTGCTTACCATGGTGCCTATTGCGCTGGGCATCAGCGATGCGCTGGAAAGTGCGTTCGGCTATCAGCCCCCTGTTACCCAAAACAGCGCCATTGTGATTAGCGCGTTTACCCTGATACTGTTTCTTTTCGACGATTTCACCCGCTTTTTACTGCACTGGATGATGCACAAAATTCCGCTGTTATGGCATTTTCACAAGGTGCACCACTCCGCTCAGGTACTGACGCCGATGACCGTGTACCGCTCCCACCCTGTCGAGAGCTTTCTGTATGCAACTCGTATGGCTATCGCTCAGGGGCTTGCTGTGGGCATCAGTTATTATTTTTTCGGTACCGCGCTTTCCATGTTTGATATTCTGGGGGCCAATGCACTGGTATTCGCCTTTAACATGCTTGGAAGCAACCTGCGCCATTCCCATGTCAAATGGCGCTGGGGCAAGCTGGAGAAATGGTTTATCAGCCCGCTACAGCACCAAATCCATCATAGTACCACCCCTAAACATTTTGATAAAAACTTTGGTACTGCTCTGGCTATATGGGACCGGTTGTTTGGCTCGCTTGTAATATCTAAGCGGGCTATGCGCTTACGCTTTGGATTGGGCAGACGGGATAAAGGGCATCATAATGTTGTTCAGGCATATATGCGTCCATTTCAGGATATCAGTACCTCTGCATTTCGCACACTCAACCTACGGCGACAGTCAGAGCAGGCACTACCTGCCACACGCGAGGAATCTGAGAAGGTGTACTGAGCGAAAATGGCATTCATTACCTCACAACCATCGTTCTTTAAATCAGGCCTTCATGTCAAAGATAATAAAAACCGCATTCTTCGCCAAGCAAAGCTAAAGCCTAAAATTTGATATTAATCAACATCATAAATAATGATTGAAATACACGGGTTATCTGTTCCCTTGCGCACTTATGGCTTTGTATACCACTACGCTGTTGTTTCAAAATTGTAAACGCATACCCTTTACCTGACTGAAACAATGAGGTTTTAATTATGACGTTCGTAAAATCCCTGCTTGCACTGGCTATTGCCACTACTCTGACAGCCTGCGGTGGTAGCGACTCAGGCTCTGACGTTGCCGCCAGCGACACTCCCGACACTGCGCCACCTGCTGAACAATCGCCGTCCGATGCGACTGTCGTTGAAGGCGTAGTGACCGGATTCGGTAGTGTGTATGTCAATGGCAAACGATACGTGTCAGATGGTGCAGCTTTTACTATTTCAGGCAAAAGCGGGGCTCAGGAGTCCGGGCTGAAAATGGGCATGGTGGTTCGCGTGCTGGCTACCCAGTCTGAGGATGGCACCGATCCACAGGCAACAGAGATCGTCTATGAGGAAACGTTACAGGGCGAAGTCACTACCATTGATAATGCTAATGCCCGGTTTACCGTTGCAGGTCAGAATGTCTATTTTGATGATTTGACTGAATTTGATGAAATTGATGCGCAATCACTGAGTGTGGGAGACCGGGTTGAGGTCAGCGGCTACGCTACCGAAGACGGCTTTTACGCGACCTTTGTAAAACTTGAAACAGAGGATTTGGGCGTGAAGCTTACCGGGGCAGTCAGCAGCCTTGATACTGACCAGAAAACATTCATGATTGGCCAGCAACTAATAGATTATAGCCAGGCCACCTTTGACGATATGGCAGTTGAAGATTTGGCAGATGGTCTGATGGTGAAAGTGGAAGGTGCGCTGAGTGACGATACGTCGGCGGTACTGGTTGCTACTGAAATTGAAAACAACTCGGACGACGATACCGATGATCTCGGTGACATCGACGATGTCGATATCGCCGGTGTTGTCACCAGCTTCGACGAAGCTGCGGGCACCTTCAAGGTCAATCGCTATGACTTTGTACTTAGCGATGAAACAGAATTCGAAGACGGCGACCGCGCTGATTTTGCACAGAACATCTGGGTAAATATCGAAGGCAGCCGGGTTGAAGAAAACTGGGTTGCAGAGAAAGTCGAGTTTAAAAAGCGTGACAGCAACACGAAAACTGAAGGTACGGTCACCAGTGTAGATACTGACTCGCAGGCATTTGTTGTCAACGGCATTACCTTTGTAACCGATGGCGACACCCAGTACGAAGATGAATCTGAGCTGGAAGAGCGCCGCTTTACCTTTGACGACATTCTGGTTAATGATTTACTCAAAATCGCCTCTCGGGAAGCAGAAGATGGCACCGTGGTGGCGCTTAAAGTGAAGCGCATTGATGAGGATGATCGCGAAGGAAAAATTAAAGGAAGCGTCATGCAGGCAACAGCAGAAGGCATGACCGTTGCTGGCGTTCAGGTTACTTTTACCCAAGACACCGAGTTTGAAAGTCGCGACGATATGACTCTGGAAGATTTCCTGACCTACGTAGAACAAAATAACGCTGTACGCGTGAAGGTTGAAGGTGATTACAGCGATACAAGTCTGGTAGCAGAAGAAGTCAAAGTGATGCCGTCAAAAGGCAAACCGGGTAATGGCAGTGATGATGCTGACGATGACGACAGTGATTCTGATGAAGCGGATAACACTGACGTATCAATGGAAGGTCAGGTAGAAGCTATTGGTGAGCAAACCATCACCGTCAATGGCTACGAGCTGCAATTTGATGAAAGCAGTGAACTGGAAATTAACGACGAAACCGTTGATGTTCAGACCTTTATCGCCGCGCTTGAAGTCGGTACCGTGGTGGAATTTGAAGGCACACTGACCGGTGACGGTGTTGTGTTGGTCGATGAAGCAGAAACCGAAACACAAGATGACACTGAAGAGGGCTAAGCAGCCCTGACGAAAGCGATACTAATAACAGCGCAGTCAATGTACTGCGCTGTTATTTTTCCATTCACCTGCCAAAATCGTTCCTGTATCCTCGCTACACTTACTCTGTTAATCAGTTCTGTGCGACAATACCTAAAATACTCACTGTCATGCGTTTATGAACTTTTTTGCTTTACTGGCCCTGGCATTTGCCATGTCTGCCGATGCATTTGCGGCTTCACTGGGTAAAGGGGCATCTCTCCAACATCCCCGTATTCCCAATGCACTTAAAACCGGATTAATTTTTGGCACCATTGAAGGGCTGACACCGATTATCGGTTGGTTGATAGGAACAGCGGGGGCTGTTTTCATTGAACAATGGGATCACTGGGTCGCCTTCACTCTACTGGGCGCGCTCGGGTTACACATGATCATCAATAGCCTAAAAGATGGTGACGATGACGATGACAGCGATTGTTCATCAGCAGTCACGCAGCATGCTATTGGCGCGACCATCTTTACTGCAATCGGCACCAGCATTGATGCGATGACCGTGGGCGTCAGCCTGGCGTTTGTCAGTGTGAACATTGTGCTTGCCGCTGTGCTAATTGGTTTGGCGACAGCAACGATGGTTACTGTTGGTACACTCGCCGGACACCGGCTGGGAAGATATATTGGCAATAAAGCAGAAATATTCGGTGGGGTAACGCTGATTATTGTCGGCGCGTCTATTTTGTATTCACATCTTTCCTGACATAAGAAAAACGCCTGCATCGTGCAGGCGCTCAGCAAATTAACTAGTTGCCCCAGATTTCATTGACCAGTTCAGGATGGTCAACGAAAGGATTGCGGTTCCCCTGGAAGCTATACGCCGCATCGTTTCTGTCGCGTTCTGCCTGGCTCACAGGATCCTGCGCATGCCATTGTTTAAGCATAGCCAGAAACCACGACTCAAATACCTGCGAGTCGGTCCCGTTAAGCACTGCATCCCCGTAGGAAGAATTGTTTTCCCAACTGGCAATACTTGTTTCATAACGGGTTGCCATATAAAAGTAGGCGCGTGCTACATCACCTTTAAACGCATCGATAGGCTCAAACACCGTACCGCTGTAGCCTAGCCCGGAGATAGCATTGCCCAGTTTAGAACCGTTTGCAGAGACGTAGCTGGCACTGCCCACCTCACCATACGGGAAACTGCTGCGACGGCCATTGACATAACCATCTGTCGAGAATACATGGTGAACATCAGTATTCATGGGCGCTACCGCACCGCCAAACCAGCTGCGCGGAAACGCATGCTCACGGTTGTAACAATCGCCCTCGCCACTGTAGGTGCCGCACTGGTCTGCGCCTGCAGTGAAATTATACGGGTCACTTCCGGTCGGGTTTTCTGAATAAAAATCCAGAATACTGCCATCGTTTTCATAGTACTTATCGTCGCCGTAGCTTTGATAGAATGTCCACAGGTCTGAGTAAGTCTGCGTGTTGTGACCACGGATGATAGTGTAAAGCTCCGTTTTCAGTGCATATCCGGTCAATCCGTCCGCGCTACTGTAGTAGCCGCTAAGATCTGAACCGCTACCACCGGTACTGCCCACTGAAAATGCTGTGACATCCTGTGCACCAAACTGGCCACCTGTCGCCAGGGTTTGGCCTTCAACCACCAGTGCGTATTGTCCGCTGCCATAACTGCAACAGATCCCGTCACCATAACTGTCAGACACCGTCAGCGTATAGTCTCCATCAGCCAGGCATACCGCAGTATCTGTGGTGGTATTGCTGGCGTAACCGCTGCCACTGACCACTTGTTGTCCGCTGCTATCTGCGATCTGCCAGCTGGTTTCGCTGCCGTAATTATCGGTGGTCAGTGAAAACGTTCCGCTGTTTTGCGAACACCCGCTACCGCCACTGCCGGTTGCAGCCGGGCTGAAATTATCAATATACACGCGCTCTGCGCCATCAAAACCGGCTTGATCATAAAATCGAAGGCCAACCTCAATAGTTTTTGATGTCGATGCGGTGTAGTTATAAGAGAGCTTTTGCCACTGACCAGTAAGCGATTCGTCTGAATAGTTTTGATAACCATCGACATACAGTCTGGCCGCAAGATTGCCTTCTGTATGGTATACCCATACGCTGAACGCATAGTTTTTACCGGCCTCTACCGCAATGCTCTGGCGAAAATCAGTGTCACTCTGGGCACCGGTCAGAACATCGATGGTTGCAGCCGCACTGCCTGAGTAGGTCAGGCTGTTGCTCTGGCTGACCGTAATGCCCGAATCAATTGTTGTCCAGCTGTCCGGATTACTGGCAGACCAGCTCTCAAAGTCTGCATTGGCAATTTGCGCACTTGCCGCTAAGGGCAGCAAGCTTGCTGCTGCAACCAATGGTCGCTTTACTGAAAATGGAAATAGACGTTTCATAGCGCTTCCTGTTGTTATGCCAATTCTCATAGAAAAGGCGTTGTTGGTTATTTAGCAGCCAGTACCTTGGCACAGCTTTATGACAAAGATAATAAATGAAACGTATAAGTTTTTGCCCGATGGGTATACCTGTTCACACCTCTACTGGGCTTTGTGTACATTTAGGCCGTAGTCAGCACTGTGCCAGTAACTTCTCCATCGATCGCATTTAATGATAAATATCAACGCAATCAGTAAGCGGTACCCCCAGGCTGACGCGCCGGTGCTCGACAATCTGAGCCTGACAGTCAGTGACGGTAACTCGGTAAGCATCCGTGGCGCATCGGGCTCGGGAAAGTCTACCCTGCTGTCGCTCATAGCCGGGTTTGAATCTCCGGACAGTGGCACCATTACCATTGGTCGCCAGACGCTGCCGTTCTCATCGGAAAAACATGCGGATATATTCCGACGCCACGAACTGGGTGTGATTTTCCAAAGTTATAACCTTATTGACTGTTTAAACGTCTGGGACAACATCGCTTTCACCAGTCGTCTGAAAGGCAACGTTGATGATGAATATCAGGTGCATATCATGGAGCTGCTGGGCATAACGCATCTTAAACATAAACCGGCGCATCAGTTATCCGGCGGCGAACAGCAGCGTGTAGCCATCAGTCGGGCGATGGTGCATAAACCCACCCTGGTACTGGCCGATGAGCCGACCGGAAATCTGGACGAAGATACCAGTGATAGCGTGTCTGATGCGCTGTATTCGCTGTGCCGGTCGCT